>NZ_JAUSOE010000159.1 GCF_030656255.1 Brevundimonas sp.
GCCGCGGTGCTGGGTCCGATAGGCGTTCAGGGCGACGCGCTTGACGTAGCCGCCGTGGGTGACGGTGACGACCATGTCCTCGCGCGGGATCAGGTCCTCGTCCTCCATCTCGCCGTCGCCTTCCCCGATCAGGGTGCGACGCGGCACGGCGAACTTGTCCTTCACGTCGATCAGATCGTCGCGAATGATGGCCAGGACGTTCTTGCGGTCCGACAGGATGGTCAGGTGGCCCTGGATAGTGTCGGCCAGGCCGTTCGCTTCGCCGAAGATGTCGTCACGACCCAGGCCGGTCAGACGCGACAGGGTCAGGGCCAGGATGGCGCGGGCCTGTTCGTCGGTCAGTTGCAGGCTGTCGCCGTTGATGACGACGCTGCGGGGGTCGGCGATCAGCTCGACCAGGGCCATCATGTCGCCGACGGGCCAGGGCTTGGCCTGCAGACGTTCGCGCGCCTCGGTCGGATCGGCCGAGGAGCGGATGATGTGGATGACCTCGTCAATATTGGCGACGGCGACGGCCAGACCGACCAGGACGTGGCCGCGGTCGCGGGCCTTGTTCAGCTCGAACTTGACGCGGCGAACGACGACTTCCTCGCGGAAGTCGAGGAAGATCTGCAGCAGGTCGCGCAGGCCCATCTGCTCGGGCCGGCCGTGGTTCAGCGCCAGCATGTTGACGCCGAACGAGCTCTGCATCGCGGTGTAGCGCCACAGCTGGTTCAGGATGACGTCGCCCGAGGCGTCGCGCTTCAGCTCGATGACGATCCGCATACCCTGGCGGTCGGATTCGTCGCGGACGTCGGAGATGCCCTCCAGACGCTTCTCGCGCACCATTTCGGCGATCCGCTCGATCAGGGTCTGTTTGTTGACCTGGAACGGCAGTTCGGTGACGACGATCGCTTCTCGGTCTTTTCTGATCTCTTCAACCGAGGCGCGACCGCGCACGATGACCGAGCCGCGACCATCACGCAGGGCGTTGCGCGGCGCGGTGCGGCCCATGATCTCGCCGCCGGTCGGGAAGTCGGGACCGGGCACGATGTCCAGCAGGGCGTCGTCCGAAATGTTCGGATCATCCAGCAGGGCCAGGGCCGCATCCACGACCTCGCCCAGATTGTGCGGCGGGATATTGGTCGCCATGCCGACGGCGATGCCGCCCGCGCCATTGACCAGCAGGTTCGGGATCCGGCTCGGCAGGACGACAGGCTCCAGCTCCTTCTCGTCGTAGTTCGGCTGGAAATCGACGGTGTCCTTGTCGATGTCGGCCATCAGGGCGACGGCGGCCGGGGCCATCTTGGCCTCGGTGTAACGCATCGAGGCGGGCATATCGCCGTCGACCGAGCCGAAATTGCCCTGGCCGTCAACCAGCATCAGCCCCATCGAGAAGGGCTGAGCCATCCGCACCAGGGCCATATAGACCGAGGCGTCGCCGTGGGGGTGGAACCGGCCCAGCACGTCGCCGACCACGCGGGCGCATTTCGAATAGCTGCGCTCGGGCGTCATGTTCAGGTCGTGCATCGAATACAGGATGCGACGGTGAACCGGCTTGAGGCCGTCACGGGCGTCAGGAAGGGCGCGGCTGACGATCACGCTCATGGCGTAATCGAGGTACGAACGCTTCAGTTCGTCCTCGATCGTGATCGTGGAAATATCGGAGCCGCCGCCTCCCGGAACGATCGGAGTTGCGGCGTTGTCGTAGCTGTCGTCGGTCAATGAAACGTGGCTTTATGCGGCCGGAATCGGAACGTGATCCGCTGTGACGATTTCTAGCATTCTAGGGGCTTGGAGGCAAAGCGACGTCGCCATGAAAGCCCGTCTCTGAAAGGACATTTCACATGCGCGCCAAACGCCTCGCCGCCGCCCTCCTCCTCGCCGCCCCCTTGGCCCTGATCGCGGCCTGCGCCTCGACCGCCGATGCGGCCCAGATGCAGGCCGAACGGGCGCCTGTCGGCGTGACCGGACAGGCCGTCCTGATCAATGCCCAGGGCGCCAATATCGGCCGGGTCGACCTGCGCCAGGGACCGACCGGCCTGGTGATCAAGGTCGAGGCCTCGGGCCTGACGCCCGGCTGGCACGGCATCCATATCCATGCGACCGGCGCCTGCGCCGCGCCCTTCACCTCGTCCGGCGCCCATATCAACCACGGCGAGCCCAAGGCTCCGCACGGCCTGGTGAACGCGGCCGGACCGGACGACGGCGATCTGCCGAACGTCTACGCGGGCGCCGACGGCAAGGTGAACGCCGAACTGTTCACCACCCGCGCGCGGATTTCCTCGGAAGGGCCGGGCCAGTGGCTGTGGGACGCCGACGGCTCGGCGATCATCATCCACGCCAATCCCGACGACCACGCCAGCCAGCCCATCGGCGGCGCCGGCGACCGGGTGGCCTGCGCGGCGTTGAGCGCGAGCTGACGCCTCACTCCCTCCGCCGTCCTCGGGCGAGAGTTCACCGGCGCCGATTGCTCGCGGTGACGATCCGTCTTGCCGAGGTCTAACGCAGACCGGCTTAACCCCGGCCACTTTTGCGGGGGAAGTTCAGTAGGCCTGGGCGTTGAACGCGCGCGTCTCCTCGACCGTCAGGAAGTGGGGATTGGTCGCGGAATCATACTGGAAGCCCGGCGTGACACGCTCCCCGACTTCCCCCAAGGCGTTGCAGCCGAAATCCGCATTTGAGCTGTGGAAGCGGATCGTGGGCGCAATCACATAATGGTCCGGGAAGGCGTAGGTCAGGTGGGAGTCGTCGGTTGGGCACATGACTTCATGCAGTTTCTCGCCCGGCCGGACGCCCACGACGTGGGTGGGCATTCCGGGGGCCAGCGCTTCGGCCAAATCGGGAATTCTCACAGAGGGAATCTTCGGAATGAAAATCTCCCCCCCCTGCATCCGCTGGAAATTGGTCAGGACGAAATCGACACCCTGACGCAGCGAAATCCAGAACCGGGTCATGCGCGGGTCGGTGATCGGCAAAGATTCCACGCCCTCGGCGATCAGCTTTTCAAACAGAGGCAGGACCGAACCACGCGACCCCACCACATTGCCGTAGCGGACCACCGAGAAACGCGTCCGGTGACTGCCCGCCATATTGTTGGCGGCCACGAACAGCTTGTCCGAGACGAGTTTGGTCGCTCCATAGAGGTTGATCGGACTGGCGGCCTTGTCGGTCGACAAGGCGATCACGCTCTCGACGTCATTGGCCAGGGCCGCAGCAATGACGTTCTCGGCGCCGCTGATGTTGGTGCGGATACATTCCGTCGGATTATATTCCGACGCCGGCACCTGTTTCATCGCCGCCGCATGTATGATGAAATCAACGCCGCGCGTGGCCTGTATCAGCCGATCCCTGTCACGCACGTCGCCGAGAAAGAAACGCATGCGCGGATCGGAAAACTCGTGCTGCATCTCGAACTGCTTCAGCTCGTCGCGCGAATAGACAATCACCCGCTTTGGATCGTAGCGCTCCAGGATGGTGCGGACATACATCCGCCCGAACGAGCCCGAGCCCCCCGTAATCAGTACCGATTTGTCGTCGAACATGGCGATTCAGGTGCCCTAAACTAATGCTGCGCGCAGACCGGCATCCGCAGCGCCGACGCGTCTGAAGAGCGCCCGGACGGCTCTAATGCACGTTTTCGCATGTCCTGAGCAGCATCAGCAACACTCTCCAAGGCGCCGAGAGCCTCCCCGCGATCGCCCCATGGTCTGTCAGTCCAGCAATGACCAGACCAGCGGTGTGCCCTTCACAGCGTCCTGCCGCAGTCTGCGCCCGAGGAGCTCGCGATAATGCCGGGGGTGGAGGCCGTCGCCGGGGCGGACGGAACGAAGGTTCTCGGGCGTCAAAGCCTCCCCCTTCTTCATGTCCATCGCGATAAACAGTGATCGGCCGAAGCGGCGGTTGATCAGGGCCTGGCCCGTGGGTCCAGACTGGACGCCGCCGATGGCTTGCTCAGCGATCCTGACTCCCTCAACCAGGCTGGCGAAGTCGTCCGGCGTCAGCGAGAAGCTAGCGTCAGGCCCGCCGATGGCGCGGTCGAGAATGAAGTGTTTCTCGATCACCCGGGCGCCCAGCGCCACCGCGGCTATGGCGACCGCATTCTCGGTCGTGTGATCCGACAACCCCATCCTTAGGCCGAAGGTCTTCGCCCAGACCGGTATCGTCGCCAGATTGGCGTCCGACGGCAGCGCCGGATAAGCCGAGGTGCATTTCAGCAGGGTGATGTCATGGTTGCCTTGCCGATGACAGGCCGCGATCGCCTCCTCGATGTCACCCATATTGGCGATGCCGGTGGAGATGATCATAGCGCGCCCCTTGGACGCCGCATGTTCGATCAGTGGGATGTCCGCGATCTCGAACGAGGCGATCTTGAAGATCGGCACGTCCATCTCGTCCAGGAAATCGACAGCCTTGAGGTCAAACGGCGACGAGAAGAAAGTCAGACCGAGGCGGTGGGCCTCCGCCTGGATCGGTGCATGCCATTCCCACGGCATCTGAGCCTCGAGGTAAAGGTCGTGCAGGGTCGCGCCGTCCCAAAGGGTTCCGTCGTTGATCTGAAAAGGCGTCGTCTGGCAGTCAAGGGTGATCCCGTCGGCCGTGTAGGTCTGGACCTTGATCGCATCGGCCCCGGCGGCGGCCGCGGCGCGCACGGTTTCAAGGCAAACCTCAAGCGAACCGCCATGATTGGCCGAAAGCTCCGCCACCATGAACACATGGTCCGGATAGGTGAAGCTCATGCCGCATCTTCCTTGAATACGCTCGCCATCAAGGCCGCCCGATCAGAAGGCCAGTCGTCGGCCAACCGCGCCATACAGACAATATCCTGCAACTCGCCATCCTTCAGACGCTCTTTCGCGAGCAAGCCTTCACGGGTGAAACCAAACCGCTCGTGCAGCCGGACGACGCCGCCGTTGAAGGCGAACACCTCGCAGCACAGTTTGCGGATTCCGACCGGCCCGAACGCCTCTTCCAGCGCGAGCAATTCCATGGCGGCGCCTGATCCGCGCGGAGTGTCCGTCTCTCCGAGATAGAAGGCCCACTTGGCGCGGCCATGGGCCCGGTCAATTTCGGTGAAGGATACGAAGCCGACCGGCCGGTCGCCGTATTCAAATATGCGATAGACGGCAGATCGGTCCGCCAGGCTGCGATCAAACCAACGGTCATGCTCGTCGACCGTGATGATGTGGTCGCTATACATATTGGCGCGGATACGATCCTGATTGCGCCACGACAGGACGAGGGCGCGATCTCCCTCGGCCATCGGCCGCAATCGGCAATCGGCATAACGCATCAGACGCGCTCCTGAACCATGGACCGTTCGAGATGATCGAACAGACGTCGAACGCCCTGCCCGTCGACCACGCCTGCGGCTCTGGCGCCGATGCTCTGTCGCACGACGGGATCCCGCAGTTGAGCCATTGCCGCCTTCACGCGCGCCTCGAGGTCCGCAGCGTCCCAAACGCCCGCGACGATGTAGCCGCACAAGGCCGGCCAGTGATCGAGATTGGCCTTCTGGTTTGCGGCGATTCCGACGAGGATGGCCGGCGTGCCGCACCGGGCGAGTTCGAACACCGTCTGCCCCGCACCGCTGATTGCGATGTCCGCGGCCAGCATCAGTGACGCCATGGCGGCGGCGTCGATCGCCTGATGGACGGACACGCCGGGCATCGAGGGGGGCGCCGGCTGGCCGGCCCCCAGCACCAGATCAATCCTCCCCGCAGGATAGGCCTCCCGGGCCAAGCGGGCCATGGGCAAGCCGAGCCCGTGCAGGTCGCCTCCGCCGAAGATCACCAGAATCCGCTCGACGTCAGGCCGCGCGGGCAGGCGCTCCGGCAGATCCCAGAACGGCGGACGCAAAGGCTGCCACGACGGACCGTTCAGCACCCTTTCGCTTTCGGACGTCTCGGAGACCGGCCGATCCGGGGCCGGATGAACGACCACGCCCGACGGATAGGACGAGCCCAGGTCATCGATGAAGACTGTGACGTCAGAATTGGATGCGATCGTCGCCATGGCCTCGGCCGAGGCGGCATAGCTGTCGATCAGAGCGATGCCCGCCCGAATACCGCCCGGGGTCTCTCCGTCCTCCTGCCAGCTACGCTGGATCACATCCTGCCCGGAGCCGATCGCGGCGACAGCGACCGCGTCACCGTCCAGAATCCAGCAAACCTGTCCGCCTCGCAGCAACCAGCCTTCCGCATAGGCACTGCACCGACTGACGTGGCCGAGCCCCCGCACCCGATCGCCTTCGGTGAACACTATAAGCAATCCCGGCGTAGTCATCGCGATGCGCCGGAATGAGGCAGACTTTGTTGGCGTTCGGTCATCCGCCAATCCCCTTTGGCGTCCATGTCCTGAACCTCGATTTCGACGTGGGTCACTGCGTCTAATGTCCCCGCGAAAGGGGTCGGTCGGGTCGTCCTCTCGGCTAGCTACGCGATTTGCCGCTGCGATGCACGACTATTGAACTGACAATAAGTCTCAACAAGCTATCGCGACGATCAAAGTCGCTGCACGAAGACTCTGCCCATACAGTCGACGCCCCGTTGGCTTTGCCGCCGAAACCCTAACCGCTCGATCCGGACCGGAATCAGGGTACTTTGATCCGAATGTCCCTCAAGTTTCGAGGGCTCGCACGGTTGAGAACCTCTTTTCGCCTACCGCTCACGAGCGGTTCGACGCCGAAGGATAACATGAAAACGACTACAAACGGGGGAAGGCAATGAGCACGGCGGCCGAGAACACCAGCATAGGGCCATCTGTGACACAGGCGCTGATCTCTGATGGCGCATATCGGTTCGAACGGCCGCTGGACCCCGCAGGCGCGACAGCGCTGCTGAAAAAGATCAGGGCCATGCGTAGGTTCGACGAAAGCCTGTTCCTGGAAGAAGAGGCCTTCGACCTCAATCCGCAGTATCGCGGCGTAAACCCTCGTCCTGGACGAAATCTTCTTGAACAGTTCGATGCAGAGCTGGCTTTTGTTGAGCAGGATCGCGGTTTGGTGAGCGCCCTCACAGAGGTGCTTGGACCTGACTATGTCATCACAGACCGCAAGATTGTCTGCGGCGTTCCATCCCGGTCGATTCCAAACTGGTTGAAGGCGCGCATCGAAGGAGCCCCCGTCAACAATCTGGGCCCATATGTGAAACCCGAGTATCGGGATGTGACCTATTTTTACGGCATCGACTTCCACCAGGACATCATCGACTTCAAAGACCAGGAAGCCGATTTTGTCACCGTATATGTCTACCTTCATCCGGTCGCCCGATCTGACGCGCCGCTTTTCCTGCTTGAGGGCAGCCATGTGCTCGGCGCGACAACCTTCCCGCACATGCTCTCGCGCAAGGACGGACAAGCCTGGCTCTACAACGGCCCGGATGGGCAGTCTGTCGAGGTGCGACAGACCGTTCTGACAGGCCAAGCGGGCTTTGCCGCCCTCTGGCACCCTTTCACCCTGCATGGAACTCAGCCGGATACTGCGGACCACGAACGTATCTCGTTGCGTTATCTAGTCAGCCGGCGGTCACCTTCCGTAGGGGGACTTACCGCCGTGAACGCAGCCATTCGAGGCCCGCTTCTCCTGCAGACGACGCGGATGGATCTGGCTGCGGACGGATCAGCGCAGATCAAAAGCAACCTGGTGCGCACGGCCGAGGGCTGACCCCCTTGCGTGCCAACGCCTCATGAATCGTGCCCAACATCTTCTCATCGAGAAATTGCGCAGCCCTGAACATGTCTGACCCCATCGCCGCCGAACATCACCCCATCGAATTCGCTCGGCGAGTTATTCCAGCGGCTCGTCCGCGCCTACCCGACGCCGACGCTGTTCTCCCGTATCTGCGTCGCATAGACGCGGCCCGGAGCTATTCGAACTTTGGCCCTCTTCTAACGGAGTTCGAATCCCGACTTGC
Source organism: Brevundimonas sp. (assembly GCF_030656255.1). Taxonomy (GTDB): domain Bacteria; phylum Pseudomonadota; class Alphaproteobacteria; order Caulobacterales; family Caulobacteraceae; genus Brevundimonas. The sequence goes on from NZ_JAUSOE010000159.1 coordinate 7,893, forward strand.
GAGCCGCTTCGAGCCGGGTTCCAAGGTGGTCACCTGCGTGAACGGAACCCAGGCCCTGACACTGACCCTAAATGCGCTGGACCTCGCGAAGGGCAGTCTGGTCGCCATTCCGTCCTACACCTTCGTCGCCACAGCCCATGCAGTGATCGCCGCCGGCCTGACCCCCCTGTTTCTCGACGTGGACCCGAACGACTGGATGCTTCGACCTGAGACCGTGCGCGACGCCCTCGCATGGGCGCCCGCTCCGGTATCGGCCGTGGTCGTTGTCGCCGCCTTCGGCGCCATGCCGAATCTCGAAGCTTGGAAAGCGCTGCGCGAAGACGCCGGCTTGCCCGTCGTGCTGGACGCCGCCGCCGCCTTCGATCAGGCACACGCAGCGGAAATTCCCACCGTAATAAGCCTGCACGCGACCAAGGTCCTCGGTATCGGCGAAGGTGGGTTTCTGGCGACGACGGACGCCGACCTGGCGACGCGCGTCAGGCAGTCAACGACGTTCGGCTTTCGCGGCTCACGCCTCTCGGACATCGCGGCGACGAATGCGAAACTCAGCGAGTATGCGGCCGCAGTGGGTCTGGCCGCCCTGGACAGCTGGGAGACCGACCGGCTGCAGTTTTTACGTGCCGCGCTGTTGATGAAGGCCGCCATGACCTTTCTTCCTGACGTTCAGTTCCAGCCGGGCTGGGGCGACAGATGGGTCACCAGCGTATGCTCCGTGCGCCTCCCGAACGGATCGGTTGACGCCGTTGAACACAGACTCCAGGACCAAGACATTCACACCCGGCGCTGGTGGGACCGGGGTTGTCACTTGAATCCGGCTTTCGCTGAGTACCCGCGTGGGGATCTGTCCGTGACCGAGACCCTGAGCCGTTCCGTGCTCGGCCTGCCATTCGCGATCGACATGGACGGTGATGATATTTCGCGTGTCGCCGCCGCCTTGAACTTGGCGCTCGCAGGCCGTTGACCTTGGGTGTCGCACAACACCATCCCCGATGGCGGCAGTGTCGGTTCCCTCCCCCTCACGGAACAGGAAGGAAAGATTCGACATGATGGGAACGCCGCCCAAAGGCATAGGCAGCGTTATCCCTGCGGCTGACCGGGCCAGCTCATCGTTTTGCGCGGCTACAGTGTGGTCGGCCTGGACGGCTGGACAGAGCGACACCCGCGCTTTTGCGACCGCCCGCGCGGCCCTAGCCGCTCTGCTTGTGGCCCGCCAAGTGAAACGGCTCTGGCTGCCGGCCTATATTTGCCGCGCTCTGGTCGAGGGCGTGACAAGGGCGGGGGTGGAACCGATCTGGTACGGGGTGGACGATCAACTCAACTGCGATGTCGAGTCCGTGCGCGCCGGCCTGGCGCCCGATGATGCGGTCCTGACGATCGCCTGGTTTGGCCGCCCGCCCGAGACCAAGTTCCAGATGCTGGCTTCTGACTTTCCCTCCCTCCTGATCATCGAGGACCGCGCCCAGGCTTTGGACCCGGGAGCGGGCATCCCGGGGGCAATCCGGCTTTACAGTCCGCGCAAGCTGCTGGGCGTGGCTGATGGCGGCCTTCTCGTTGGGTCAGACCTGCCTGCTCCCCCGACCCGGCCAGGGTTGCCCGACCTGTGGACGGCCAATGACGGCCGGCGTGCGGACGCTGAGGGGCGGGATCCTGACACATGGTTCCCAAACTACCGAGCCCGCGAGACAGCGTACGACGCCGAGCCCCGCTGTTGCAGTGATCGAACCCTCGCCGCACTCGATCTAGTAGCCATCCAACCCGAAGCAGACGCCCGTCGTCGCAACTGGGAAAGCCTCGCTGCACATCTGGCTCCGTTTGCGCTGTGGCCCGATCCGGCTCCGCAATTCGCGCCCTTGGCTTTTCCTATCGTCGTCTCGAATGCAGCCGATCTCGTCGCCCATCTTGCAGACCGGCGAATCTGGGCTGCTCGCCATTGGGAGAACCTTCCCTCTCCCAGCCAATTTGGCGCCGCCCATCGGCTCAGCAGTCGTTGTGTTTCGTTGCCCCTGGACGGCCGTTACGGGCGGCCAGAGATGATGCGCATCGTCGACGCCGTCCTGGAATTCGCAGGCTCACCACCTCTCCGCACCGCTTAAGCGCGGTAAGCCGGAAAAAATTCGGTCTCCACGCCGGCGCTCAGGGCGGCATATCGCGCGGGATCGAGAACCGCACCGCACAGCGAAGTCATGACCTCTCCATTGGCGAAGCCGCTTTTGAAGGCAAAGAGCCCCCCCTCTCCGGAGCCGATCCCGGCGCCTCCGCCCAGGTTGACCACGCCCTGCCCCTCGAAATGTTGGATGGCTGTGTCGTAGAGGGCGAAACTGGCGCCGTTGGCGTATCCATCCGTATCGACCGCAGTCAGGTGGTTGTAGATGACGCCGTCGCAGGCGAACCATAGCGTCATGCCGACGATACGGTCTCCGACCGAGGCTGCGAAGGCCACCAGCGCCGGTTCCTTCCCCATGACCTCGAAACTGGCGTCGGGAAAGGCGGCCACCCCGGAGACGCTCCGGCGGGTCACCAGACCCCGGTAGAGGCGTTTCCAGTCTTCGAGCCAGAGCGGCAAGGGGCCGACGTCGATTCGGCACCGGCGATGTCCCCGGCGGATGCGTTCGGCATGATGCCGGCTGGGGCTGTAGCGGCCGCGGGCGGGGTCGATGGTCAGGTGGGCCTTGAACGGCTGAACGAAGCCGAACGCCTCCGAAAGACGCTCCCGCGGGGGGCCTGCAAGCGGATCAGGCACGAGCACGACCGAGATCAGACCGAGGCCGCACAACCGCTCCAGTCCGCCGCTCAAGTCTGCGGTCGTCGCAAGCGGCGTCAAGGGATAGAGACCCATGGCATCCTCGCCCTCACCAAAGGCGGGATTGAGATCCCGAGGAATGGAGCGCGCCAGAATCGGAACGCCCCACTCCGGTACGGCCACCGGCCGTCCTGCGTGGCTTAGCGCATGGGCGTAGGCCAGGCTCGCATAGGGATGCACGAGCTCAGTCGACCCAGTAGCGGTTTTCGGCGACCAGATCGGCATAGTCCTGGCGTGTGACGCCGACGAGGATCCTGTCCCAGCGACGCCCCTCGCGGAAATGCCAGCCTCTTTGCCGGCCCTCCTCGCGCCATCCGCATTTGCCGACATAGAGCCGGTGCGATGCGGCGTTGTATTCGATTATGTCGCCGTCCAGCCTTTCCAGCCGCAGCTCATCGAAGGCATAGCGCATGATCGTCATGACCGTATCGAGACCATAGCCCTTGCCCTGCGTCTCGGCGGCGCCCAGCATCATGCCGTGGAAGGCGGTCCCATTCTTCCAGTCTATGGCGACGAGGTTGGCCGTACCGAGCAGCTGGCCGTCCTCCAAGCCTTCGATCGCGAAACGTTGATTCAGCCGTTCGGTCGCCAGACCTTCCAGCCAGGCCAAGGTGCTCGCCTCGCTGGAGGGAAATTGCCAGCCGCCCAACTGCCTCCAAATGGCAGGGTCATTGGCCCAGCGATGCAGCAGCGGAATATCGCCCGGCTCCAGCGCCCGTAGACGTACTCGGCGACCTGAAATGCTCATCGTGCAGCCCTTGCAACGACAAAGATGCTGGCGCATTCGCTCGGCCGTTCCTGGCCAAGGGCATAACACGCTTCGAGGAAATCGTCGCTGATCAGCGGACCTCCAATCAGGCCGTTGAACTGAAAATTGGCCAGGGGCTTGTAGAAAATTCCTCCGCTGTGCTCAGCGTTCAGTCCCGCGGCCGCGACGTCGCGTTGCAGGGTGTCCAGCCTGTAGACACGGCGATGACCCGCCGCCTCATCTGCTGCGGACAGGCCTTCCAGATGGCTGAACAAGCCCATTTTCACCGCGATGCGTCGCGACGGAGCCTCGGCGTTGGGCACAACCACATAGAGACGCCCGCCGGGCGCCAGGAGCGCACCCAGTCGACGCAGGGCGGCCACCGGCTCCGCGACGTGCTCCAGCACATGCGAAAATACGATGGTGTCGAACCGTCGATCGGTCTCGTAGTCCTCGAGCAGGGCCTCGATGACGACCACACGATCACCCAGCCGTTTGCGCGTGTGGCCGACGAAGGTGGGATCGGGCTCCAGAACCGTCAGGTCGTCATACCGCTCAAGCAGCAGGCTGGTCTGGTCGCCGTGCGCGCAGCCGACCTGAAGGCAAGCGCCGTCCGCGAACCACGGAGAAAAGGCGCGCATCATATACCCCCGCATCAGGGCGTCGAACGGGGCTGCGCCCTCGCCGTAGGAGGCCACGGCCGCCGCCAACCGCTGATGTTCGGCCGAGACGACGGCGCTCGGGTGAGTCATCGGATCTGTCGCGCTCATATCTGATCCGCCTTGAACGACCAGTTTTCAGGGGGTTGATAATAGTCCTCGACGCTGGTCGGCACCCGGGCATGAAACCCCAGAAGTTGGCGCGCTGTCGGCGTCAGGCCGGAATGGGTCTCGACGGGCAGGAAGCGGGGCCAGTCCATATGCGGTTTCATGAATGGGCGGCCAAAACAAAGCGTCAGGCCGCGGCGCAGCGCGGCGCTACGATTGGGCGCCGCGCTATGAACCACCAGGCTGTCGAACAGAATGATGTCCCCTGCCCGGCCGGTAAGAGAAATAGCCTGTTGGGCAAAATGGTCCGCCGAGGGCATGTCCTCTACGCGGTGCGATCCTTCCAGCAGTCGGGTCGCGCCGTTTTCAACGGTGAAGTCGTCCAGCATCACCAGCATGTTCAGCGACAGTCTAAAACCGTTGGACCAGGTCCGGATGTCCCTGTGGGGCTTGTGCGTATAGGTCGTGACCCCCGGTGGATGCAGCGTCACCCCGAAATTCAGCAGAATGGTCTTGCCGTCGAAATAGTGCTCGATCTGGTCCATCAAGGGCATATCCCCGACAAGACGATCCAGACTGTTGTCCAGGCCGAGCGCATGATGACCTGCGCCCTCCATATTGGCGGCGACGCCGTTCTGCACCTGGACCATGCGGCGCTTGGCGTAGACAGCCTCCGCGTCTCGTCCCAAAGCGGCGACCTGGTCTGCGTCCAGCACGCCCTCGAAACGCACCCATCCCAAGGTGCGCATCTGTTCGTCAATCTGGCTCTGATCCAAGGTCATTAGGGTTCCAGTTGGACGAACAGGGCGGTGCCCATGACGAAGCTGCGGGCGATCCGGTCCGCGTGGCGCGTGCACCAGGCGTCGCCTACCATTCGAGGGCCATCGCCAAAGGCCCAGACATAGTCGTCAAAAACCACCCAGCCCCCCGGCGCCATGTACGGCGTCCAGTTCTCAACGTCCTCTGTCACCCGCTCCAGAGAATGGTTGCCATCGATATGCAACAGGGCGATCCGGCCCGCATAGACGGTGCGGCCCAGGACCTCGGTCTCTACAGTCAAGCTGGGACAATAGCGTTCGGCGGCCACAGTCGAGGTGGCGCGAATATAGTTGATTCGCCCGTCCGCAAGGGGCGCGAGATTGGTCTCGAAGATGGTGAGAGCGTCGTCCAGGTTCATGGCTGCGCTGGCCTTGTCCAACATCGCCACGCCCTGCGCCAAGGCGTCGGCTCGCCATGGATCGATACACAGCACCGGACCAAGATCGTGATGGCGTGACAACAGGGCCAACAGGGCCGCGGACCGGCCCCACCACGATCCGATCTCGACGATATCTCCGGCTGGGACGTGACGCGCGACCTCTATCATCGCCGCGATCTTGTCGTTGTCGGACATGCCGGGCACATCGTCCACAAAACGCAAGAGACCGGCCAGCCGGGGACCGGCGAGACGCGGGGCGCCGCCGCCGAACCAGTCGGGCGCAGCGCTTATCTCGGCTGCGCGGTCCCAGAGGGCGCGGTAAGCCCGCTCCTTGGCCAGAAGCGGCGAGACACTGATCAAGCTGACCTTCGCGGAAAGCCCCGGAAGAACTTCGGCAAGATGGGCGCTGACGACTTCATGAGGAGAATAGATGGCCGTAACGCCCAGACGTTCGATCAGGCGTCGCAATGCCTCGGCGAAGTCAGGATCATGGACATAGGGCAGGTACTCCCAGCTGTCGTAGCGGCCCGCTTCGGGATTCCACGCAAGAGACGACGCCCCGACGACACGATGTCCCCGCTCGGCCGCCTCGCTCCGGTATTTCAGAGCGTCCGGCGTCCCGGCCGGAAAGACGAGGACCGTTTCGGTCATGACCTCAGTGCGCCTCCACGATCGCGCGCGCGTGCATCTCGCGGAAAATACTTTCGAGATTGCGCGTGAAGCCCGCCTCGTCACGGTAGGGCGAGGCGTCGAACGCGGGGCGAACCCGCTGACGGAGGCCGTCAAGGCGTGAAGCGTCGGCGGTCAGGTCCAAGGCGCGCCTGACGTAGTCGTCCCAGTCCTTCGCGATCAACTCGGTCAGCCCGCACGGCACAAGCGCGGGCAGGCCAATCCGCGAAAAGAAATCGTCGCCCTCGAGCGTCAGGACCGGCACGCCGTTGGCCAAGGCGTCGCATGTGGTGGTCCCGCCCGTGCAGGGCGAAGGATCGAGCGCCAGATCGATCTCGGAGAAGGCGTTCAGGTAGTCCGCCCCTGTGCTGTGCCCTTGGAACTGCAGTTGTTCGGGGCTGACCCCATAGGCGGAAAATCGAGCCTGCGTGGTCCGTTGCAAGACGGGATCGACGTAATATCGGTACTTGAACAGCAACCGGTTCGTCGGACGGGTCCGAAGGATTTCCGCCCAGGCGATCACTGTCTGTTCGCTGATCTTCGCCGGATTGTTGAAGGATCCGAAGGTGACGTAACCGTTGCGCAGCGCCGGCGTCGGCGCAGGATCGGGGCGATCCGGCGCCGGTCGATAGGGCGCCATGATATCGCCCATTCGCCAAATCTTCTCGACGAAATAATCCGCCGTTCCGGGGGCGTCCATGCTGTCGGCGTGCAGCACATAATCCATGCTGCTCAGTCCGGTGGTCTGCACGAAATTTATCCAGGCCACCTGCACGGGCGCCGGACGATGCCCGAAGACCGATAGCCGGCTGCCAGCCGTGTGACCCCAGACATCGACGAGGACATCGATCCCATCCGCGCGAATTTGCTCGACGACCTCGGTGTCCGGCATCGCCCCGATCGCCCTGACTGTACAGGCTTCTGGCAGGCCGATCTCAACGGATGGATCCGCGCAGTACAGGAAGACTTCCACGGACGCCGGGTCGTGAGACTCAAGAACCGGAATAAGAAACTGGGCCACCTGATTGCGCGAGAAGCTCGGGCCGACATAGCCGATCCGCAGGCGTCGATTTGCGGCCGACGAGTTGGCGATCGTCTTCGTCCCAAATGTGTGGGGCGGGGCGTAGAGGGCGGCCCATCTGCGCGCCTCGTCCGATACCTGCTTCAGACGGTCAGGCCCGTGAAACAGCGCGTAGATAAGAAAGCCGTGGATTGCAGGCCCGGGAAAGCGCTCGACGGCAAGGGTAAAGACATCGATCGCCTCGGCCATCCGACCCTGATGCTGCATCGCCAGGCCATAATTGATCAGGACATCAGGGGCGAGATTGTCGAAATCCAGCGCCTTGCTCAGAGCCAGCGTCGCCGCCCCCATCTGATTGGCGATATACAGCTGTCGACCCACGGACCCGCAGTAGGCGGAATCGGAGCGGAACCGCTCCATGTCCATGCCGACCGCCCGTATGAGCGCCACAGCATGCAGATTGCAGGCATCGATCAGAATTTGACGCGCAAGAGTCTCATGTCCGGCTGCAACCAGCGCGCTGTAAAGCCAGTATCGGCTTTCCCAGTCAGCAGGCTTGTTCTGCGTTATGGCGTAGAACAGTTCGACCGCTTGGTCCGAATCTCCACGGGCAAGGGCGCCGCGGCCATCCTCCAGGGTCGGCGGAAAAGTGACGTCCTCGAGGGCATGGGAAACCGGCATGATGGGGCGACCGTCTGTCCTTTTATGTCAAGTTGGTGTGCTTCGTTAAACGAGGCGTTAACGGGACGCTGCCGGTCGCCTGAGCGCTGCGCATCTTCAGAGTCCTCCTGACCAGACAGTCTAATCGCCTGCCACTCTCCAGAAAGATCACACGTTGCACCATCGCCGCACAGGGTCGCTCGCAAAGCCGCCCCGCCTGCTCCCGGAGGACTTGGCCGAAGCGGGGGAAAGATCACGTTAACCCCGTTTTGCCACTATGTTTCAATCGAGGAGATAGTTGGTGAACCGGCTCAAAGATTCCGCATCACGACCGCGCCCCATCCTCGAAGGGCTTAAAGGGGATTCGGCCCTATCGGACTCCCTCGCCAGTCTCATAAAGGCCCAGGAAAAAGACAGCCGCGGCGGCGCCAAGCTATCGGCCAAGGCGCAGGCGAGTCGGCGAAAGACCCTTATCCGGTTGAAGACCGGTCTGGAGGCCCTAGCTCGGCAGGACTATGCCACCGCCTCGACGCGTCTTCAGCAGGCGCTCGAGTTGGACGACAGCAATGCCTTGGCCTGGCGGATGCTGGCCGTGGCTTTTGACAAACAGGGCGAGTTCGCCAAGGCGTTCACGGCCTATGAAGCCGCCGCTCGGCTGGCCCCCAATGATCTCTCCGTGGTGCGCGAAGTGGGTCAGCTGGCCTATCGCCTCGGTAAGCTGGAGATCGCCGAGAGGCTGTTCCAACGCTTCCTGGCGGGCGAGCCAGGCAATGAAGAGGTCGCCGACAGCCTGGCCTGCGTCTTTCGCGACCAGAACCGATATGATGAGGCGTTCGCCCTGCTGCGCGACAGCATCAACGGCAATCCCGAACACCCGGTTCTATGGAACACCCTCGGCACGGTGTTGAGCGAGAGCGGCGATATTGCTGGAGCGATGGTCTATTATGATGAGGCGCTCCGACTGGATCCAGGCTTCCATAAGGCCCGCCATAACCGGGCCTACTGCCTGACCGTTCTCGGCGAATCCGAAAGGGCGCTCCAGGACATGGACCTTGCCTCGCAAGGCCTGACCGACCCCCGCCAAATTGCCTCCATCCGCCTGGCGAAGGCCTTCACGCAGTTGCTCACCGGCGACCTAGTCGGCGGGTTCGACAGCTATGAGGCTCGGTTCGATGCGGCTTCTGAAGGCGCCTTTGTCTTCACTGAATTCGGCAGACGTTGGGAACTTGACGACGACCTGCGCGGCAAGAGCCTGCTGATCTACGGCGAACAGGGCCTGGGTGATGAAGTCCTTTTCGCCAACATCATAAGCGACACCCTGAACGCCCTCGGCCCTGACGGCCGGCTGATCATCGCCGTCGAACGAAGACTGGTGACGCTGTTCCAGCGCAGCTTTCCACAGGCGAAGGTACTGCCGCACAAGACCGTCCGTCAGTTCAACACCCTGTTTCGAACGGTCGATCTGGGCGATCAGCCCGCCCCGATCGACGTCTGGACTCCTATGGCCAGCCTCTTCCGGCGTTTCCGGACCAGCCTTGCCGCCTTCCCCCGCGATCCGGGGTTTCTGGTCCCCGATCCGCAACGCGTGGCGCACTGGCGTCAGGTGCTCGAGGACAGCGGGCCCGGCCCCTATGTCGGCGTGCTGTGGAAGAGCATGAAGATGGGCGGGTCGCGCCAGCGCCACTATTCGCCGTTCACCCTGTGGAGCCCCGTTCTCGAAACGCCGGGCGTTCGGTTCATCAACCTTCAGTACGCCAATGCCGAGGAAGACCTGGCGGCGGCCAGGTCGCGCGGATTCGACATCTGGACGCCGCCCGGCATCGATCTGAAGATGGATCTCGACGACCTGGCCGCGCTCTGCGCCGCGCTGGACGCCGTCATGGGGCCATCGACGGCGACGACCAATATCGCGGCGGCGGTGGGCGTGCGGGTGTTTGTCAGCGCCGGTCCGGGTTCGTGGACGGGGTTCGGTTCGGATCAAGCGCCCTGCTATCCTTCCGCCCGCATCTTCCACGCCACACAGTTCGATCAGTGGGAGCAGGTGATGCGGCAGATGGCCGAGGCCCTGAGCGAGGAACTTCTGTCGGATCACACGAGCGGATCGCGGCCTGATGCGGCCTGAAATCATTCGGGCGCTGACGGCGCAGGGCCGCTGAACATGGAGCCCAAAGGCTTCATCCCCTATGGTCGCCAGTGGATCGACGCGGATGACGAGCGCGCCGTCCTGGCCGCGCTCCGATCCGACTTTCTGACCCAGGGCCCGGCGACGCCCCAGTTCGAGGCCGAGCTTGCCGCCTATGTCGGCGCCCGATTCGCGGTCGCGGTGAGCAACGCCACAGCAGGCCTTCATCTGACCATGGCGGCGCTGGATCTCGGTCCCGGAGAGGGGATCACCAGCCCGATCACCTTCGTGGCGACGGCTAACGCCATGGCCTATGTGGGATTAACGCCGGTGTTCGCCGATATTGACGCGGAGACCCTGAACCTGTCGCCTGCGGCCACGCGCGCCGCATTGACTGATCGAACTCGCGTCATCGCCCCTGTCCATTTCGCCGGCCGCCCGGCCGACATGGCCGCCTTTCGCGAAATCGCTGGCGTGTCCGGAGCCCGCATCGTCGAAGACGCCGCCCATGCGATCGGCTCAGAACATGGCGACGGCAAGGTCGGCGACTGCCGACACTCGGACGCGACCGTCTTCTCGTTTCATCCCGTCAAGACGATGACCACGGGCGAAGGCGGCGCGGTGACGACCAATGACCCGGCGCTGTACGAACGCCTGCTTCTCCTCCGCTCACATGGCATCACGCGTGACCCCGCCCGCCTGTCAGAGCAGCCCGGAACCTGGTGGTACGAACAGCAACTGCTGGGATTCAACTATCGTTTGACCGAGATCCAGGCGGCCCTGGGCTCGAGCCAGTTGAAGAAGCTGGATCGGTTCATCGATCGTCGACTCGCCATCGTCGATCAGTATCAGGCCGCATTCGAAGAGTTGGACTGGCTTCGTCCGCCGCGCCCGGAGCCGAACCGCACCGGATATCACCTGTTCGTCGTCCAGATCGACTTCGAGCGTATCGGCCGGTCCCGCGCCGAGGTGATGGCCGCGCTCGCCGCCTTGGGCGTCGGATCGCAGGTGCACTACATCCCTGTTCCGCATCAGCCCTGGTATCGTCAGATCTACGGCGAGCCGGGTCCCTTCCCGGCCGCTGATCGCTACTACGACACGGCGCTCAGCCTGCCGCTTTTCCCCGCCATGACCGACGAGGAGGTGGAGCGCGTGATTTCTGCGGTGAAGGGCCTGGCGTCGGAGGGTATGGCGTGAAGGCCCTGGCAGTCATTCCCGCGCGCGGCGGCTCCAAACGGTTGCCTGGCAAGAACATCCGCGACTTCGCCGGCAAGCCGATGCTGACGTGGTCGGTCGAGGCCGCGCTGGAAAGCGGCCTGTTCGACACAGTGATGGTGTCGACCGACAGCGAGGAGATCGCCGAGGTGGCCCGCGCCGCCGGGGCGAGCGTCCCCTTCCTGCGCAGCGCCAGGACCGCCGACGATCATGCGATCATCATCGACGTCATGGCCGAAGTGATCGATCGCTACGAGGCGGACGGCCAGCGCTTCGATCGCCTGTGCTGCATTTCGGCGACGGCGCCGCTCTTGCGCTCGTCGACGTTGAAGCGCGCCGCCGATCTGATGGACACCGGGGATTTCGATACGGTCTTTCCCGTTGTCGCCTTCGACTATCCGATCCAGCGTGCCCTGCGCCGCGACATGCAAGGCCGGACGGCGATGCGGCGCCCCGAACACTACGCCAGTCGATCGCAGGACTTGGAGCCCGCCTATCATGACGCGGCGCAGTTCTACTGGATGACCCGCGAAGTCTGCGTGACAAAACAGCCGACATTCGCCGGCCGGGCCGGCAGCTTCGTCATCGATGCAATGGAGGCCCAGGACATCGACACGCCGACGGACTGGCGGCTGGCCGAGCTGAAGATGCAACTGGCCAAGTCAGGTCAGTAGGCGGCCTGGGCGTTGAACGCGCGCGTCTCCTCGACCGTCAGGAAATGGGAATTGGTCGCGGAATCATACTGGAAGCCCGGCGTGACCCGCTCGCCGGTTTCCCCCGAGACGTTGCAGCCGAAATCCGCATTGAGCTGTGGAAGCGGATCGTGGGCGCAATCACATAATGGTCCGAGAAAGAGTAGGTCATTTTAACCACCCCGGATTTCCCGAAGGCTATTTGGTTTAAGTTGTGCGGCGATGGGGACGTCGTCTACGGCTGCGTAGAACCATTTTTCTGCCTCGGCGGGCGGGATGTTGCCGATGGGTTCGAGCCGGTGCCGATTGTTGAACCAATCGACCCATTCGAGGGTGGCGTACTCGACGGCTTCGAAGGTGCGCCATGGCCCGCGTCGATGGACGACCTCTGCCTTGTAGAGGCCTCGGGTCGAGCCCGAGGATGACGGAGTATTTGGAACGTCAGCGCCCCTTCTCGGCCAGCAGGGTCCTGATCAGTTCCGTCTGCTCTTCTTGGCGCGCGGTCAGGTGTTCGACCTTGTCCAGTAGGGCCATGATCTCGATCTCGGCCTTCAGGTTGACCTGATAGTCGTTGCCGACATCAAGACGGTCCTTCGCCGCCTGACGGTTCTGGCTCATCATGATGATCGGCGCCTGGGCCGCCGCGATCATCGACAGCATCAGGTTCAGGAAGATGAAGGGATAGGGGTCAAAGGCGTCCCGCCGCAGGGCCAGGTTCAGCAACGTCCAGGCCAACAGGAACAGGCCGAAGGCGATCAGGAAGGTCCATGACCCGCCGAACATCGCCACCCGGTCCGCCAGTCGGTCGCCGAAACTCTGGCGTCCGTCGAAGGCCTCGTTGACGTCCTCGGAGATCGGGCGGCGTTCGGCTGTGCTGCGAACGACGCTGGCCGCGTTGGCGGAAAGTTCATGCGTCTCTTTGCCCAGCCAGCGGCGGGAGACGTGGTCGGCGTCGATGGGGGCGTGGTTCACGGCGGTCTCCTGAAAGGCTCAGGCGATGATCAAGCCTTGGCGGCCCCCGCGCGCAAGCCCCGTTCGGCCAGGGCGACCAGGGCGACCCCGCCCATGGTAATGGCCGAGCCGGTCAGGATCTGGGGCGTCAGCACGTCGCCCATCAAGCCCCAGCCGATCAGCATCGACACCACCGGCGTCACCAGCAGATAGGGCGTCACCCGCCCGGCCTCGCGCCGCTGCACCAGCCAGAACAAAAGGGTGGTGGCCAGGACGGAGGAGACGATCCCCGCCCACAGCAACGAGGCCCAGACCATGGGCGTGGCGGCCTGCACCGCCTCCCACTGCCCATGTTCAAACACCGCCGACCCGAAGGCCATGACAGGAAAGGCGCCGAGCGCCAGCAGGCCCTGCATCTTCAGCGGCGGGATCGAGGTGGTGCGCCGGGCCACCACCGTCGTCACGCCCCAGGCGGCCCCCGCCGCGATGGCGACCAGGATGGCCTTCCAGTCCTGCAGCGCATGGGCGTCCAGCGTCATCCAAGCCACGCCGACGAAGGCCACGCCCATGCCGACCAGGGCCGCCTTGCTCAGCCTTTCACCCAGGATCAGAAAGGCGAACAGGGCGGTGAAGGGAATCCACAACTGGTTGGCCACCGTCACGGGGCTGACGTCGGTCGCCATCCAGTAGGCGGTGTAGGCCAGGCCGTACTGGATCGGTCCGCCGACGATGACGATCAGCAGCAGGCTCCTCCAGTCCGGGAACGGCGGGCGGACGAAGACGATCAGGCAGGCGGTCGCAAGGCCGAACCGGATCGCCCCGACCAGCAGCGGCGGCAGGGTCTCGGTCGCCAGCTTGGCGCCGGCGTTGTTGACGCCCCACACCACGATAATCGCCACGATGGCGGCAATCTCCAGCCCGGTCAGGGCGTGAGGCCTGGCGGGCGACTGGGCGGGCGGCGCGGCGGGCGGGACGGCGGTCATGCCCGCCTATCGCACGATGCAGGCCTCGCGTCGGCTCACTTTGAATGAGCTTAGGTTTCCGCCTCAGAACGTCGGCTTGGCGACCATCAGCCAGTAGATGACCAGGACGCCGGCGAACGCGGGCCAGCCCAGGGCGAACCACCAGCGGAACAGCCGATGATAGGCGGTCGGCAGCGCCGCCCCCTGCCCTGCCGCCTGTTCGGCCAGTTTCATCATTCGGTACTGGATCCACACGACCGGCAGCCAGCAGACGCCGACGAACACATACAGACCATAGGCCGCCAGCAGCCACGGACTGGTCAGGGACCAGCCCTGAAGATGGATCAGACCCAGGCCGCTGATCGGCTGGATCACAACGGCAGTGGTGGTGAAGACGAAGTCGGCCAGGACGACGATCCGTCCCACCTCGGCCACCGTTCGGGCGTCGCGCGTGGCGTGGGCGCGCAGCATGAAGAAGGCGATGCCCGCCCCTGTGCCGAACAGAACGGCGCCGGACAGGATGTGGATGATCTTCAGCGCGAAATAGAGGCTCATCGGCGGGCGTCCGTAGCGGCCACGAACAGGCAGAGCGCCATCATCGGCAGGACCTTCAGCCACGGCCCCAGCGGATCGAGCCAGTAGTGCGGCAGGCTGAGCGTGCCCGCGATCAGATAGCCGACCGTCGCCAGACACATGAAGACCGCCACCCGCGCCGTCCACGGCCGCACGAACAGGGCCAGTCCAAGAACCACATCCAGCAGCGCGCCCCACCAGGCCACCAGCCCGGCCCATTCGCCGTAGCCGCCCTCGTGCAGAATAGCCACGGCGCCGTTCCAGCCGGGGCCAAAACTGATCAGGCCGGTGATCAGCCAGAACAGGCCCAAGGTCAGGATCGAGAGCGGGCGCACGAACCACAGCCGGGCGTGCCAGACGTCCTGGACCGAGGCCGGGGTCTCGGCCAGGAAGCGGGAGAAGCCGCGCGACGGCACGCCCAATCGGTCCGCCCACCCGCTGTCACGCCCGGCTACGTCGTGATCCATCTGTTTGATCGCGGTCGTGCGGATCGGCGAAGACCAGCCCAATCGCCCCAGCAGGTCGCCGACGACGAGGGCCGGCGCGGCCAGGGCGCGCGGCACAGGCACGACCGGCGCAGGTTTCAAACCGAGCCAACCGCGATAGAGGCGCACCGTCTCGATCATGGTCACCGCATCCGGCCCCGGCATGTCCAGCGACTGACGCGACGGAGCGCCCGGCTTCAATGCCGCGACGACGGCGGCGCACAGATCGCCCAGCGGGATCGGACGGAAGATCTGATCACCCCCCACCACCGGATTGAACAGCGGAAAGGCCGCCAGCGCCCGGATCAGACCGGTGCCGCCGAACGCCGCGCGGTCCACCACCAGCGACGGGCGCAGGATCAGCCAGTCCAGGGTGCCGCCGGCGACCAGTCGTTCGGTCTGCGCCTTGGTGCGAGCGTAGTCAGTGCCAGCGTCATCGTCCGCGCCGACGGCGGATATATGCACCAGACGCCGGACGCCCGCCGCTTCGCAGGCGGCGATCAGGGCGCGGGGACCATCGACGTGCGCGGCGCGCGTGCTGTCGCCGGCCCCGTTCTGCAAGACGCCGACGCAGTTCACCACGGCGTCCACCTCCGCCAGCAGAGGCGCCCAGGCGGCGGGCGTGGTCAGTTTTGAGAAATCGGCCGCGGCCCAGTCATAGAGAGGCGCGCGACGCGTGGGTTCGTCGGTGCGGCGCGCGCCCGCGCGCACGGCCCAGCCCTGCGACGACAGGGCCGCCGCGACATGGGAGCCGATGAAGCCGTTGGCGCCCAGCACCAGCACCCGCCCGCTCATCCCAGCACTCGGTCCATTAGATCGACACCCTTTGGGGGCACGGCGCACCAGGTCACGCCCGGAAACCGGCGGCGACGGCGCGCGATGAAGTCATAGAGCGGATCGCGGATGAAATGCGGCGCGATCCGCCCGATCACCGCCAGGCCATAGGGCGGCGGCAGCAAGGCCGCGATGCCCAGCACGCCGTCTGACCGTTCGCGGGCCACCCCGTCCTGGATCAGCAGCATCGTATAAGGATCATCGGCGTCCACGCCGTAGTGGACCAGCAACCAGGGGCCGGTCGTCCGGGAAATCGGGCACGGCGGGGTCGTCGCGATAGCTGTAAGCCCGCCGCGCCACGTCGAGACCTTAGAACGGAATGTCGTCGTTCAGGTCGTAGCTTTCCTTGGGGCCGCTCGGCTTGTTGGCGCCGCCGGTGGAGAAGCCCGAGGAATAGTCGTCGTCGCCGCGACCACCACCGCCGCCGCCGGCATACCCGCCGCCCGACGAACCGCCTTCCGAACGGCCGCCCAGCATGGTCAGTTCACCCTTGAAGCGGCTGACCACGATCTCGGTCGAATATTTCTCGACGCCCTGTTGGTCGGTCCATTTGCGGGTCTGGAGCGCGCCCTCGATATAGACGGTCGAGCCCTTCTTCACATAGTTCTCGACCACCTTGACGATGTTGTCGTTGAAGATGACGACCCGGTGCCACTCGGTCTTTTCCTTGCGCTCGCCCGAGGACTTGTCGCGCCAGGTTTCCGAGGTCGCGATCGACAGGTTGGCGATACGGTCGCCGTTGGGCATGGACCGGATTTCCGGATCGCGGCCCAGATTGCCGACCAGAATGACCTTGTTGACGCTGCCCGCCATGGAAACTTCCTTCTCGTAGGGAGCGGCGAACGCCTCGCCCGCCCTGTAATTCAGTCGGATGTCTTAGAGCCGCCGCCGGTCACCGCCAGCCGCTTTCGACATCAGACCCGCCAAACCGGTGGATTAACGAAATGTTCCACCTTTGTTCACACCGTGCAAGTCTCTTCTGAGATCAGACTGGCGCCCTATTTCGTTTCGGGCGGCGGCGCAGCGATCGCGATCGGGCGCCCCGTGTCGTCGCGCTGGATGGCGCCGGGAATGGCCAGACGGCCGTCGCCGGTACGGGCCATGGCGAAGAAGCGGCTCCCCGTCAGGCTTTTGCCGATCTTGACCCCCTCGCGGTCCACGAAGATGAAGCGGCCCTGATAGGCGCCCGCCACCTCCTGGTTCGAGCCGCCCATGCGCAGGAATCGAAGGCGCATCTCTTCAAGCTGGCCGGCGCACAGTTCGATCTGGGCGACGTTCTCGCCCATCTTCTGCAGGCGCGGCGGCTGACCGTCCGGCGTGGCGACGAAATAGCAGACGCCGGGTTCGAACTCGAACTTCGGCTCATTGGAGCAGGCGGCCAGCGTGGCGGCGGCGATGACGGAAAGGACGAGCGCGCGCATCAGTTCAGACCCGGGAATTGGCAGTTGCGGTCCTGCTCCGCCAAGGTGCGGAAACGGCTGTTGTCACCCGACTGTTCTACCCGGCGCGGGACCAGACGCAGGGTCGTGTCGCCCCAGCGGCCATACTGGGCGTCGCCGGGACGCACGCAGGTTCCGGCGTACAGGGCCTGGACGCAGGCGTTCAGGCTCATGCCGCTGGACAGGACGCGCCAGTCGGAACCGGAGTGACGCAGGCACTGGGCGCCGGCGGCGGCCGGCGCAGGCGTCGGGGTGTTGGGGGTGGAGGGATTGGCTTCAAAACGGGGGTTCGGATCCGCCTCGGCCATCTCGACCGGCGGCAGCTCCGGCGGCGGGGCGAAGGCGGCGGTGGGTGCGGCCGCGAGGGCGCCCGTTTCGTCGATCCCGACATCCAGGGCGTCGGTCGCCAGGCCGTTGCGTTGGGCGCAGACGGCCAGTGTCGCCATGCCCACGAACTGGCCGTCCACGAAGCAGCGCAACTCGCGTGTCGGCTCCAGCGTCGGGGCGTCGGCCAGGTCGACGGTCAGACCGCCCCTCGCGGCCGGCGG
>NZ_JAUSOE010000006.1 GCF_030656255.1 Brevundimonas sp.
CCCTTTGTGGTTCCACGGTGAAGCCGGCTCCCTCAATCTCTCGAAGCTGGTTCTCTGTGCTTTGGTCGGCTGTGCTGACCCGAAGGTAGGCGAAGACGCGGCTCATAGGTTGGCTCCTGTATCGAAAACGGGATAGCGTAAATTCCCATGTATCGGAAACACGGTCAAGCTAGATTAGTATACACTCAGCAGTAGTGTATCGTAACCGTTCGTTTTCGATGCGCCCCGTTCATTCATTTTCGGCAATCTTGATGCCGCCCCCCTTCTCTGCGGTAGGATGGATCGCGACCAAATTTCCATCCTCGCGTGACGGCGATTGCAAGAATTGCAATGGGAGGTGCAGGGCGCGATTGGCTGATATTCATTGACTAAAGGCGGCGTTTGTGCTAGTAATGGCGTGCGCCCAGAGCGCCCACAACACTATAAAAAGAATAGAGCGAGCACATGAATAATGTTAAGAGAGAAACTAATTAGCCAATACAAGGGCTGGCTAGGAAATAACACATACGCGCTAACTGCGGTATTTAATAGAAACTATGTCTCCGCCGAGACCGGCGGGGAAGCGCTTCGAGAGTTCCACAAGCGTATTGACTGTGACCGCTTGGGTGGCCGCTTCTATGCGAAGCCAATTGGGCAGAGGTCTAGGTTGCTCGTGATTTCCGAAAAATGGGACGCTCATCCCCACTACCACGGGTATCTCGCACTGCCGGAAGGTGCAGAGATTGGGGTGGAGGAGATTAAAGACCGCTATGAGCAGATTTGGCGCGACGTATTCCCCGGTGGGACTATGCAGATTGACGCGCTTCACGACTTTGATGGTTGGGCAGGGTACGTCTCGAAGGAGGCCTATATCTTTGATGGAGCGATAGCTCTCGATAGCCTCGTCGATGGAAGTAAGGGCGGTTGGGTATTGCCAAAGCCGCGATAGACTGAGAAGCGAGTTTGAGCAGGTCTCACGAAAACCTGTGAACAGTTGAGGTAGGTTCGCATTGTAGCTACGCGAAACGATAGCCGCCTCTTCCCTGCACTGATGAAAAACCATTGCGCCCTCTCAACGAGAGCGTAATGTATGCGTGTGCCTGAATAGAAATAATATGTATATCACATTTAAGAACGCACTTTATGTTCGATAACTGCCAGTGATAATAATATAAATCACACTTGGAGACGCCTATAAGGAATACAAATCGCTCTAACATAAGAGTAAAAATACTCACCTATTGTGAATATTCAGATCATTTAATTAAAACTCGACTGAGTAAAAAATGGACTGCTGTCCGCGTTGCTTGACAGATGGAAGAAATCGTGTACAAGAACGCTCGACACCGCGAAAAGTCCTACGAGGACATCGGGGGGTCTTTCATTGACACTGATAAAGAAAAACAGACCATAATATATGGCTGCACTATTGGTTATAATCTACAGTGAGAACATCAAAGCACAAGCGGGCATTCAACGCTCCGCGTTTCATTGGACTGTCAAAGCTAAAAAATAAGAATTCCATTACCGCCGAACCGGTGGCGGATGTGGGTATCAAGGCTGGCCGGGGTCGGTCGCCATTCAAACAGCGGGATGTAGCACGCGCTCTCAGGGCGATGGAGCGGCAAGGGCGCACCGTCCGATCCGTCGAGTTCGACGGTTTTTCATTTGTGCTCGCTGACGCAGAGCCTAAAATTCCTCAGCCAAATGACTGGGACGAGGTTCTGGAATGGCAGGGAGCTAGCTGATGGCGAAGGTCGAGATTCCCTACGTTAAGACCTTCAAAGACCGCCACAACAAGGTTCGGTGCTACTACCGTCGCAAGGGTTATCCGCAAGTGCCGCTGCCGGGGCTGCCGGGTGACCCTGATTTCATGGCTGCCTATCGTGCTGCGGAAGCTGATGCGACTTCGGTGGTCAAGACGCAAAGGGAACCACCCAGATCATTCGGTTCGCTGCTTGTCCGGTATTATCAATCAGTGGGCTTTATGTCCCTGAAGCCTCAGACCCAGAAGAACTACAAGAATATCCTTGAGCGGTTCCGATCTGTACATGGAGCGAAAAGCTGTGTGACCATTACCGCGATACATCTCAACAGCATTTTCAATAAGATGATCGCGAAACCCGGCGCGTTGAGGAACTTGAGAAAGCGGTTGGCGAGTGTCTTTGCATATGCTGTTGAAATCGGCTGGAGGAAGGATAATCCAGTCAGAGACACAACATTGAGGCTGAAGAAATCGAACGGCCATATTCCTTGGTCTGAAGCTGACATCCAAGCGTTCGAGGCCAAGTGGCCAACCGGTACCCGCGAGAGAAGAGCATTGTGCCTCCTGCTGTACACAGGGCTGCGGCGTTCAGACGTGGTAAAGCTTGGCCGTCAGCACGTCTCTGACGGGGAGATATCGGTAGTTCAGAAAAAGACTGGTGAAAGGGTTTCCATTCCCGTTTTGCCCGAGTTGCGTGCCGAAATCGAACATGCGGAGGATATGATTTTCGTACTCACGCAGTATGGCAGACCCTTCAGCGAGGCCGGGTTCACCGCTTGGTTTGTTGAGCGAGCGAAGCAAGCTGGCTTGTCGAAGCGCACCCCTCATGGCTTGCGAAAAGCGTGTGGCAGACGTCTGGCCAATGCTGGCTGCACGTCAAAACAGATCGCAGCAGTGCTGGGACAATCATCGCTGTCTCAAATTACTACGTACACGAAAGATGCTGATCAAGCGCTCCTAGCGCGAGGCGCAATGGAACGACTGAGGGGTGAAGAGCGAACGTCTAGTGTCTAACCGAGGTGTCAAACCGGCGACGCTGTGTTGATATCCCTCGCGAATTGGGAGGGGGTGGTAGGCCCGGAGGGACTCGAACCCCCAACCAGACCGTTATGAGCGGTCGGCTCTAACCATTGAGCTACAGGCCCCCAGGACGTGCGACCAAGTCGCGGCGCGGCGGGAGGAACCGCCTAGCAGGCGCGGATGCGGCTTGCCAAGAGGCGCGTCCGTACGCGGCATGTTTCCGCGAATTCACAAACATGAACGGAAACCGACATGGAAGCGCGGGCGTTGGTTCAGGGATAAAAGGCCAAGGTTGCGGCCAGAGATCGACGAACCTGTCGGTCGGGATCGTTCTACGGAGACTACCCCATGAAAAGCGCGTTCAAATCCCTGATGCTGGGCAGCGCCCTGACGGCGGCCGTCGCCCTGAGCGCGGTCGCGCCCGCCATGGCCCAGACCGTGCAGCCGGTGCAGATGATGCAGCCGGCGCCGTCGCTGAACCTGTCGGCCTATGGCGAGGTCAAGGCCGCGCCGGACATGGCGACCATCAGTTTCGGCGTCCAGACCGAGGCGACGACCGCTCAAGAGGCCATGCGGGACAATGCGACCCGGATGACCCAGGTCATGGCCGCCCTGCGTCGCGCCGGGATCGCCGAGCGGGACGTCCAGACCTCGGGCCTGAACCTGTCGGCGCAATATGACTATGTGCAGAACGAACCGCCCAAGCTGCGCGGCTATCAGGCCGTGAACCGGGTGACGGTGATCATCAACGACCTGACCAAGGTGGGGACCACCGCCGACGCCGTCGTCTCCGCCGGAGTCAACCAGATCGACGGCATCAGCTTCGGCCTGAAGGACCCGACCGTGGCCGAGAACCAGGCTCGCCAGATGGCGGTGCGGGCCCTGCAGGCCAAGGCGCAACTGTACGCCCAGTCGCTGAACGTCCAGCTGGCCGGCATCCGCAATCTGAGCGAAGGCGGCGGCTATTCGCCCGCGCCGCAGCCGCAGTTCGCCGCACGCGCCATGGCGCTGGAGAGCCGTGACAGCACGCCGGTGGCCGCCGGCGAACTGACGGTTCGGATCGACATCACGGGCGTCTACGACATCGCTCGATAAGGCGTGAGGGGCGATCGCCAAGGCGGTCGCCCCGACCTTTGCTATCCGCAGTTCAGCGGCTCATAGGTCGAATAGGCTGTAACCTCGCCAGTGGCGTAGCGGCTGTAGTCACAGGCTGTAAGCAGGGTACCCACCTCGTTCGTCAGCTCAGGGTCCGAAAAATACCGGATATAGCTGGGAGGCGGTCCATCCGGAGGAATGATCGGATCGGCGTGAGCGCTTATGGACATGGCGGCTAGCAGAGCGGCCGTCGCGGTGATCAGCTTGAGTCTCATCTTGATCTCCTATGCCGGAATGGCATCGGCATAGGAGATTATCAAATGCACAATCTCAAGATGATTTTCTCTATCTTTAGGGTGTTTTATAGGCTTTGCCGGGCTGCGGGTAGCTTTCAGCCGGCGCGCTTGATCTCGTTGTTGTCGTCCAGCAGCACGACGTTGGGCGTCCACTGGCGGGCTTCTTCCTGGGGGAGTTGGCCGTAGGTAACGACGATCACCTTGTCGTTCTTCTGGACCAGGCGGGCGGCGGCGCCGTTGACGCCGATGACCTTGGAGCCGCGCGGGGCCTCGATGGCGTAGGTGGTGAACCGGGCGCCGTTGGTGATGTTCAGCACATCGACCTGCTCGTGCGGGAAGATGCCCGCCGCGTCCAGCAGGTCCATGTCGATGGCGATCGAGCCTTCGTAGTCGAGGTCTGCCTGGGTCACCGTCGCGCGGTGCAGCTTGGATTTCATCAGGGTGACCAGCATGGGGCGGTCTCCGGTCTATGGCGCGGGGCGACAGGCCCCCGCTCGTTGGCCGCTCATATAGGGATTTCCGGGGCGCGCATCAATCGCGGCGCGGCGCCGCAACAGGAACGGGTGCGGCGCCGAAGGACGAGCCCGGGTTGCAGGACGTTCATTTGACGGTGACCGTTCCGCGGCTATGGTGAAGCCGAGCCATTTTCGGCCTCTTGCGAGCGCGCCTTCTCCCATGAAGCAATTCTTCCTGACGGTCCTGGGTGTCTTCACCGGACTGATCCTGTTCGTCGTCGTCATTCCGGTGGTGCTGCTGACCGTGGCGATCGCGAGCTCGTCCAAGCCGACGGCGCCGACGACTTCGGTGCTGGAACTGGATCTGCGCGAGGGGATCACCGATCAGGTCTCGACCAATCCGTTCGCCGCCTTCAGCGGCGACGGCCTGTCGGTGATGCAGGTGGTGGACGGCCTGGCCCAGGCGCAGGACGACAACAACGTCAAGGCTCTGCTGATCCGCCTGCCGGAAAGCGGCATGACCCCGGCGACGGCGGACGAACTGCGCCAGGCGGTCCGCCGCTTCCGCGCCTCGGGCAAGCCGGTCATCGCCCACAGCCAGGGCTTCGCTCCCTCCGGGGCGGTGATGTCCACCTATATGGTCGGGGCCTCGGCGTCTGAGTTGTGGATGCAGAACACGGCCGGCTTCCAGGCGACGGGCTTCTCGGCCGACAGCGTCTTCCTGGGCCGGGCGTTCGAGAAATACGGGGTGCGCGCCGATTTCGAGCAGCGCTACGAGTACAAGAACGCCGTCAACGAATACACCCAGAGCGACTATACCGGCCCGCACCGCGAGGCGATGACGGCCTGGATGACGTCGCTGTACGACAGCGCCCTGGCCAACGCCGCCCAGGATCGCAAACTGACCCCGGCCGCTCTCAAGACCGTGATCGAGGCCGGCCCCTATTCGGCTGAACAGGCCCTGTCGAACAAGCTGATCGACAAGATCGGCCAGGTCGAGGAGGCCGAGGCCGAGATCAAGCGGCGCGCCGGCA
Source organism: Brevundimonas sp. (assembly GCF_030656255.1). GTDB lineage: Bacteria > Pseudomonadota > Alphaproteobacteria > Caulobacterales > Caulobacteraceae > Brevundimonas. The sequence continues at coordinate 5,645 of NZ_JAUSOE010000006.1, forward strand.
AAGGCGCCGAGATCGTCGAGTTCGGCCAGTACACCTCGGACAAGGGCGAGCGGACCGGCTCGGGCAAGAACGCCATCGCCATCGTCGGCGGCGAGGGCGCGATCGTGACCGGCCGCAGCGGCGGCGGGAGCTTCGGCGGCGGCTCGTCGATCCATTCGGACGACACGGCCGAGGCCATCTATGACGCCATCGAGGACAAGGGCGTGAAGGCCATCGTCTTCCGCGTCTCGTCGCCGGGCGGTTCGCCCGAAGCCTCGGAACAGATCCTGGCCGCCGTGCGCGCGGCCCGCGCGGCGGGCAAGCCGGTGGTGGTGTCCATGGGCGCCTATGCAGCCTCGGGCGGTTACTGGATCAGTTCGGAAGCCGACTGGATCGTGGCCCAGCCCTCGACCCTGACCGGCTCCATCGGCGTGTTCGGCGGCAAGTTCGTGGTGGCCGACGCCCTGGGCCGGTTCGGCGTGGACATGCGCGAGCTGACGGTGGGCGGTCAGTACGCCGACGCCTTCTCGCCGACCCAGTCCTTCACCCCGGAACAGCGGGCGGCCTTCGCCGGCTCGATGGACCGGATCTATGATGACTTCATCACTCGCGTGGCGACGGGCCGCAAGCTTGAGCCGACCCGCGTGCGCGAGATCGCCAAGGGCCGGGTCTGGACCGGGGCCCAGGCCCTGCCGCTGGGCCTGGTCGACCAGTTGGGCGGCCTGACCGAGGCGGTGGCCAAGGCCAAGGCCCTGGCCAAGATTCCGGCCGGCGAGTCCGTGCGCTTCAAGCATTTCCCCAAGCAGAAGTCGCCGTGGGAAGCCCTGTCCGAAATGTTCGGCGTTCAGAGCGAGGCGGCCCAGGCCCTGGTCATGCTGGGCGGCGTCATGGCCGATCCGCAGGCCCAGGCCGTGATGCGCCGCATCGAAGGCGAGCGGATGCGCAGCGAGGGCGCGGTGGTCCTGGCCGACCAGCCGATGTTCTGAGGCCGACAGTGACGATCCATCGCACGCAGGCTTGAAGGGTGATCCATTGACCGCGAGGCCCGATGGACCGACATTGCGGGATGGGCGTTCTTCGGGACGCCTGAAAGGATGACCCATGTTCCAGCCTGAACGTCTCGCCACCATTGGTATCGCCGCCCGTCGCCGGCCCAACGGCCTCGTGGCCTCGGTGATGTGGATCGCCGGCCTGATCGCCGGCGTCGCGGCTCTGGCTGTGGGCGCGGTCCTGGCCGTCTTCACCGCCGCCGCCGTCGCGGTGATCGCCCTGTTCGCCGGGGTTCTGGTCTTCCTGGCCGGTCTGGCCATGCGGGCGCGTCGCAACATGGCGCCGCGTCGCCGCGCCGGGGACCCTGACGTGATCGAGGCGCATAAGGTCGACGGCACCTGGGTCGCCTATGGCTGGGAACGCCACGGCCGCTGAGGCCTGAAGCCATGGTTGACCTGATCGCGGCGCCCTCGCCGAACTTCGACACGCGTCGTTCGCCGCCCGACATGCTGGTGCTGCACTATACCGGCATGCAGACGGGCGAGGCCGCCCTGGCGCGGTTATGCGACCCCGAGGCCAAGGTGTCGGCCCATTATATGGTCGAGGAAGACGGCCGGATCTTCCAGCTCGTGCCCGAGGAACGACGCGCCTGGCACGCGGGGGCGGGGGTCTGGCGCGGCGAGGACGACTGCAACGCCGCCTCCATCGGCATAGAGATCGTCAACCCCGGCCACGAGTTCGGCTATCGGCTGTTTCCCGAGGCCCAGATCGCGGCGGTCATCGCCCTGATCGGCGACATCCGGGACCGCTGGACCATTCCCGACAACCGCATCATCGCACATTCCGACCTGGCGCCCGCGCGCAAGACCGATCCGGGCGAACTATTCCCGTGGAAACGCCTGGCCGAGGCAGGGCATGGCCTGTGGTTCGAACCCGCGGCCGAGCGGATCAAGGCCCTGGGCGGCCTGTTGCAGAAGGGCGACCAGGGGATCGGCGTGGTCGTGCTGCGCGCCGGCCTGCACCGGCTGGGCTATGGGCTGACGCCCGGCGGCGACTATGACGCCGAGACCGAGACCACGGTCCGCGCCTTCCAGCGCCACTGGCGGCCGGAACGGATCGACGGCGTCGCTGACGGCGAGACGCGGGCGCGGCTGGTGGGGTTGCTGCAACTGGCCAGCGTCGAAAGCGTCACGGGCGTGCTGGACTAGGGGGCTGCGCGGTTCTGGAAGGGGCCGACGACACGCAGGAGAGATATCGTGCGGGCGCGATCATCGACCTGATAAAGAATGCGATGGCCTTCGACAGGGCGCTCTCGAACGCCTGTCGTTTCACCTTCGGGCCATCGGAATGGCGTGAACTGCAGTTCGATGATAGCGCGCGTGATGCGGGCGGATCGCAAGCGCGCCTTCAGCCCGCTGCCGGGCTGAGACAGCCAACGGCGCACGGCCAACAGGTCGGCGCGCGCTCGAGCGGTGAAGATGACCCGGTAAGGCCCGCTCATTCAGCTGAGACGGGGTTCTTCTAGGTCTTCGCCGGCTGCCCAGCGATCCAGCCATTCTAGGGCTTCGTCACCGGAAATGACGCGCCCGGCGGCGATGTCGGCATAGGCTTCGGCCAGGAGGGCGCGCTCATGGACGAGGCGGTGCTCGCGCTGCTCCGCGCTTTCCGGCGTCGTCATCTTCGAGGCGGGTTCGGCCATAGGATGATGATATCCCATTTACGACCTCGACGCATCCGTTGGTTGACCTGCGCGGCGCAGCGGCGCATCTAGCCCCCGCCAGACGGCTGGGCGGTCGCGGCGGGACTTGATCCCGTCGAGGAAAGTCCGGGCTCCACGGTGAAAAGGCGGCGGATAACTTCCGCCCGGGGCGACCCGAGGGATAGCGCCACAGAAAGCAAACCTCCGGCCTTGCGAGGCCGGTAAGGGTGAAAGGGTGGGGTAAGAGCCCACCGCGTGCCTGGCAACAGGGACGGCATGGCAAGCCCCGCCTGGAGCAAGACCAAATAGGGACATCGCGCGGGGTTCGCCCTGCGGGGCTCACCGCCTCAGATGTCCGGGTAGGTCGCGAGAACCGTCCAGCAATGGACGGTCCAGAGGAATGATCGTCGTCGCTCCGGGTTTCGGCCCGGGGCGGAACAAAACCCGGCTTACAGGCCGTCTGGCTCTTTTCTTTTTGGTCCGGCCTGCGGGGGGCGGGTTAAGCGTCGGCGCTCGCCGATCTTGCGCCGAACCGCCTGTTTATCCCCGTATTCCGCCGTTCTGCGCGGCCGCACACATCGCCTGCGGCGTTAACCTCTTGTCGCCATGGAAGAGATTAGAATCCTTCACAGGCTGTGAGTATACCGTGTGTTCTGTGTATGTTCTGTTCATTAAGTCGTGGTTAGGCCGCCACAGGTCAAGACATGGTTAAGTATCGTTACCCAATCCCATTGAGACCCATTTCGTCCCATGCTATCCCAGTCACATGATTTGGGGCTGAGAGGCGGGCGCGTCGGGCGTTCGTCAGGGCATCTAGGGGCGGGCTGAAGGGCTCGATGGACAGGGCGTGTTTCTCTCGACCTACGAGAAACAGTTGGACGGCAAGCGCCGTCTCCTGATCCCTAACGATTTCCGCACGACCGAAAACGGCGCGGCCGGCGGCGTGTTCATCTTCCCTTCCATCGAGGCCGACTGTCTGGAAGCGGGCGGGGATCGCCTGTTCGCCGTCTATGCCGAGATGATCGAGTCCCTGCCGTTCGGCTCGGAAGAGCGGTCGGCGCTGGAGTGGCAGGTGATGGGCGAGCAGGTGCGCCTGGCCTATGATTCCGGCGGCCGCATCACCCTGCCGGAAGGCCTGTGCGCCGAGGCGGGTCTGGAAGACACGGTCGTGATCGTGGGGCTGAAGGACCGGTTCCAGATCTGGTCGCGCGAGAAATGGGCGGCCCGACGCGCCGAACAGCGGGCTGCGGCCAAGGCCGGCATGGCCCAGATCGGCGCCCTGAAGCTGGCGGCCCAGATGAAGCTGGCGGCGGGAGGCGGATCGTGAGCGAAGCGCCCCACGCCCCCGTCCTGTTGGCCGAGGTGATCGAGGCCCTGGCGCCCGGTCCCGGCGACGTCGTGATCGACGCCACCTTCGGCGCGGGCGGCTATACGCGCGCCATTCTTGCTACGGGCGCCCAGGTGATCGGCCTGGATCGCGATCCGACGGTTCAGCCGCACGCTGACGCCGTGGCCGCCGCCTTCCCGGACCGTTTCCAGCTGGTGCGGACGCCCTTCTCGGGCCTGGCTCAGGCCTTCGCCGACAGCGGCAAGGCCAGGCTGGACGGCGCCGTGTTCGACATCGGCGTCTCGTCGATGCAGCTGGATCAGGCCGAGCGCGGCTTTTCCTTCATGCGCGACGGGCCGCTGGACATGCGGATGTCCGACGACGGGGCGACCGCCGCCGATATCGTCAACACCTGGGACCACGGGCCGCTGGCCCATATCTTCAAACTGTATGGCGAGGAGCGTCAGTCGGGCCGGGTGGCGACCGCCATCCTGCGCCGCCGTGTCGAGCGGCCCTTCGACCGGACCCTGGATCTGGCCGAGGTGGTCGAGAAGGCCCTGGGCGGCCGTCGCGGTGCGCCGATCCATCCGGCGACGCGGGTGTTCCAGGCGCTGCGGATCGCGGTGAACGATGAACTGGGCGAGCTGGAACGCGGACTGGAAGCGGCCGAGGCGACTCTGGCGCCTGGCGGCCGTCTGGCGGTCGTCAGCTTCCATTCGCTGGAAGACCGGATTGTAAAAGCGTTTCTGACCGAGCGGACCGGCAACACCCCGGCGGGGTCGCGCCACGCCCCGGTCGCGATCGATCCGCGCAAGCCCAGTTTCACGCTTCAGTTCAAGGGCGCGCGCGAGGCGGGCGACGAGGAACGGTCGGCCAATCCGCGCGCCCGTTCGGCCAAGCTGCGGGCCGCGATCCGCACCGAGGCGCCGGCCTGGGCGTCGCTGAGCGGGAGGGCGGCCGCATGACGGCGACGCCCTTCTTCACCTATTCCCGCACCGCCCTGCAGCGCCTGTTCGACTGGAAGGTACGCGGCGTGCGCTGGATCGAGATCATCGGCGTGGCCCTGGTGGCCGTGATGATCGTGTCGGTCTATGCGGCCAAGGCGGCGGCGGCGCGCGAGAGCAGCCGTATCGCCCAGCTGGAGCAGGACATCCGCGAGAACGGCCAGCGGGTCCGCCTGCTGCGCGCCGAGGTCGCCCGGCTGGAGCAGCCGGCGCGGCTGGAAAACCTGTCGCGTCAGATCGGCCTGGCGCCGGTTGAGGTGCATCGCCAGGCCAAGGAAGATCAGCTTCCTGCGCTGAAGTCGGCGCCTGTCGCTGCGCCCGCCACGCCCGCTGCGCCCGTCGTCGTGCAGGCCGCCCCGGCTGAGATCGACGCCGCTGCGCCGGAGACGGTGCAATGAGCGTTCAGGATCATCGCTATCATCGTCCTGCGCCGGGCGTGGACCTTCAGGGTCGGTTGTCGCCCTTCTGGCGCGGTCTGTCCGAACTGGTCTGGCGGCTGGAGCACGGGTTCGAACGGGCGCGCGCCGACGCCCGGCCGGAAGAAGACACCCGCGTCCGCATCTTCCTGATCCTGATCGTCTTCTCCTGTGTCTTTGCGGGCCTGGCCATCGGCGCCTCGTACAAGGCCCTGTTCGGCGAGGCGGGCGGCCGCTGGGCCGGCGCCAATCCGGACGCCCTGGTGCGCGGCGACCTGACGGACCGAAACGGCGAGCTGCTGGCGACCAATATCGTCCACTACGGCCTGTATCTGGACCCGACCGAGATCTGGGACCGCGACCTGGCCTTCCGTCAGCTGCGCCGGGCCGTGCCGCGGCTGTCGGCCGCGCGGCTGCACAAGGTGCTGGACGGAGATCGGCGCCTGATCGCCCTGACCGGGCTGACGCCGCAGGAGAAGGCCGCCGTTCACGACCTGGCCCTGGGCGGCGTGACCTTCGAGCCCGAGGATCGCCGCGCCTATCCGCTGGGAACCTCGGCGGTGCATCTGATCGGCGACGCGGACACGGGCGGCGAGGGCGTCTCGGGCGCCGAACTGGCCTTCAACGACGAGATCCGGGCGGCGGGTCAGCGGGGCGAGAGCTTCCCCCTGTCCATCGACCTGCGCGTTCAGGGCGTGCTGGAGAATGAACTGGCCGCCGCCGCGATCAAGAACCAGGCCAAGGGCGCGGTCGGCATCGTCACCGACGTCCAGACCGGCGAGGTCCTGGGCATGGCCAGCTGGCCGAACTTCAGCCAGTCCAATCGCGGCGCCGCGCCGGATGGGGCGACCCTGAACCGCGCCGTCTCGGGCCACTATGAGATGGGGTCTGTGTTCAAGACCTTCACCGTCGCCGCCGGGCTCGACACCGGGCGGGCGGACATGAGCACCCTGTTCGACGCCTCGCAGGCCTTCCAGATCGGCGACCGCAAGATCAAGGACTTCCACGCCCAGAACCGGGTGATGACGCTGGAAGAAGTCTATCTGCATTCGTCCAACATCGGCACGTCCCAGCTGGCGGTGCAGATGGGGCCGGACACGATGCGCGACTATTTCCGCCGTCTGGGCCTGTTGGACGCCGCCGGGATCGAGCTGAAGGAATCGGCGCGCCCGGTCGTGCCGCGTCGTTGGGACAGTTCGACCCTGGCGTCGCTGTCCTTCGGTTACGGCATCATGATCACCCCGGCCCAGATGGTTCAGGCCATGGGCGCGCTGACCAACGGCGGGCGGATGGTGCCCCTGTCCCTGCGTCGCGGCGGCGCGCGGGGCGCCCAGCCGCAGCAGATCGTCACCGAAGAGACCTCGCGCGCCATTCTGGAGCTGATGCGCAGCAATGTGGTCAAGGGTTCGGGCGGCTTCGCCGATGCGCCGGGCCTGCGGGTCGGAGGCAAGACGGGTTCGGCCAACAAGCTGGTCAACGGCCGTTATGATCCCAGCCGCGCCCTGGGCTCTTTCGCCGCCGTCTTCCCGGTCGATGGCCCGCTGGACGCCAAACGCTACGCCATCTTCATCCTGATGGACGAGCCGGGCGCCTATCCGAAGACCGGCGCCTATGTGGCCGCGCCCGCCGTGCGCAATATCGCCGACCGGATCGCCGGCTTCCTGGGCGTCGAGCGGCGCGACGACCGCTGGCGCACGGCCACCGGCGAAAAGATTCCGGAATATCAGGACGTGCAGGGAGACGGCCTGTGAGCGCGCTTCACCTGTCCGACCTGCTGCGCCGCGACCTGGCGTCCGATCCGATCATCACCGGCGTGACCGCCGACAGCCGCAAGGTCGCGCCGGGCGCCCTGTTCGTCGCCCTGCCGGGCACGGCGGCGGACGGCCGCGCCTTCATTCCACAAGCCCTGGCCCAGGGGGCGGCCGCCGTTCTGGCGCCGAGCGACACGCCGGACAGCGCCGCCCCTGTGCTGGTGACCTCGGGCGACGTGCGCCGGGCCTACGCCATCGCCGCGCGCGGTTTCTACGGCGTCCAGCCCAAGACCTGCGTGGCGGTGACGGGCACCAACGGCAAGACCTCGGTCGCCACCTTCTGCCGCCAGATCTGGGCCGGCCTGGGCCACAAGTCGGCCAGCATGGGCACCCTGGGCGTCGTCGGCCAGAAGGGCGACAAGACCTACGCCCTGACCGGCCCCGGCCTGACCAGCCCCGACGCCGCCGAGGCCGCCCGCCTGATGGCCGAGCTGGCCGCCAAGGACGTGACCCATGTGGCGCTGGAGGCCTCGTCGCACGGCATCGACCAGCGGCGGCTGGACGGGGTCGCGCTGAAGGCGGCGGCCTTCACCAACCTGACCCAGGACCATCTCGATTACCACGGCACGATGGAGGACTATCGCGCCGCCAAGATGCGCCTGTTCGAGGCCTTGCTGCCGCGCGGGCGGACCGCCGTGCTGAACGCCGATTCCGACGCCTATTCCGCCTTCGCCGCCGCCTCGATCATGGCCGGTCTGGGCGTGATGGGGGTGGGCGAACGCGGGCGCGACCTGACCCTGATCGGGCGCCGCGCCACGCCGGAGGGCCAGCGTCTGACCCTGGACGTGCGGGGCGAGGTTCGCGAGATCCTGCTGCCGCTGGCCGGCGCCTTCCAGGCCTCGAACGCCCTGGTGGCGGCGGGGCTGTGCATCGCGGCCGGCGACAAGGCCGATGCGGTGATCGGCGCCCTGGAAGGCCTGACCGGCGCGCAGGGACGGCTGCAACGGATCGCCGGGTCCGAGACCGGATCGGGCGGCGAGGTCTATGTCGATTACGCCCATACGCCTGACGGGCTGGAGACGGTGCTGACCGCGCTGCGGCCCCATGCGACGGGCCGGCTGATCGTGGTCTTCGGCGCCGGCGGCGATCGGGATCGTGGCAAACGACCCCTGATGGGCGAGATCGCGGGGCGTCTGGCCGACGTGGCCATCGTCACCGACGACAATCCGCGCAGTGAAAATCCGGCCGAAATCCGCGCCCAGGTGCGCGCCGGCTGCGCCGATGCGCTGGAAATCGGCGACCGCCGCGCCGCCATCGAGGCCGCCGTCGAAATGATGCGTGACGGGGATGTGGTGGTCATCGCCGGAAAAGGGCATGAACAGGGGCAGATCGTCGGCGGGACGACCCATCCCTTTGACGACGCCACCGTCGCGTCCGAGGCCCTGTCTCTTCATGCCTGAACCCACCGCCCGCCCGCTCTGGACGGCCGCCGAAGTCGCCGCCGCCACGGGCGGCGTGCTGCATGGCGACGACCGCCCGATCACCGGCCTGACCTATAACAGCCGCGAGATCGTCCCCGGCGATCTGTTCCTGGCGCTGAAGGGCGCGCGTGACGGGCATGAGTTTGCGGCGAATGCCTTTGCGGCGGGCGCGGCGGCGGCCCTGGTCGAACATCCTGTCGAGGGCGGGGCCTATGTCGTCGTGCCCGACACCCTGCACGGGCTGGAGGCGCTGGGCGTCGCCGCACGCGAGCGGGCGCCCCATGTGAAGCGCGGCGCCGTCACCGGCAGCGTCGGCAAGACCAGCGTGACCCAGGCGATCAAGGCGGGGCTGGATCTGGCCGGTCCGGCTCATGCTTCGATCAAGAGCTACAACAACCATATCGGCGTGCCGCTGACCCTGGCGCGGATGCCGGTCGAGACCCGCCGCGCCGTGTTCGAGATCGGCATGAACGCCCCGGGCGAGATCGCGCCCCTGTCGCGCTTCGTGGCGCCCCACGCCGCCTGTGTGACCACGGTCGGCCCGGTCCACATCGAGGCCTTCGCCGACGGTGAAGCGGGGGTGGCGCGGGAAAAGGCGTCCATCTTCCAGGGGCTGGTCCCCGGCGGCACGGCGGTGGCGAACGGCGACGTGGCCTTCGCCGGCGTCCTGTGCGACGCGGCTAGGACGGTCGGGGCGCGCCTCGTGACCTTCGGGACCGATGCGGGCCATGACGCCCGGCTGCTGGACTTCCGCCCGGACGCGGAAGGGGCGACCGTCTTCGCCGAACTGTTTGGCAAGTCGCTGGAGTACCGGCTGGCCCAGTCGGGCGCCCACTGGGGCCTGAACAGCCTGTGCGTCCTGCTGATGCTGGACGCCCTGGACGTCGAACTGGACACGGGGCTTCAGGCCCTGGCCGGCTTCCAGCCGCTGGCGGGGCGGGGGCAGACGCGCACCGTCGCCGTGCCGGGCGGCGCCCTCCCCCTGATCGACGAGAGCTACAACGCCAATCCCCTGTCGATGACGGCCGGGTTCAAGAGCCTGGGCGCCCGCCCGACGGCCGGGCGCCGGATCGTGGTCCTTACCGACATGCTGGAACTGGGCGACCAGAGCCACGCCCTGCACGAGGGCCTGGCCCAGCCGATCGACGCCGCCGGCCTGGATCTGGTCCATGCGGCGGGCTCCGAGATGCGGCGCCTGTACGACGCCCTGCCTGCCGCGCGACGCGGCCTGTGGCGCGAAACCGCGGCCGAACTCGCGGCTGAGGCGTCCGCTCTGGCGGGACCCGGCGATATCGTCATGGTCAAGGGATCGAACGGATCCAAGGCGTCCCTGGTCGCCAAGGCCCTGGCCGAGCTGCAGACCGCCTCTTCAAGCCCCGACGCGCCGCGCGCGACCCGATAGAGACCCCCGCATGTTCTACCTTCTGTATCTCTATTACGCCGACGTCGCGCACCAGTATCCGCTGCTGAACCTGATCCAGTATCAGACGGTCCGCACGGCCTTGGCCCTGGCGACAGCGGCCATCGTGGCCGTGGCCATGGGCAGCCGGTTCATCAACTGGATCCGCACCAAACAGGGCAAGGGCCAGCCGATCCGCGAAGACGGTCCGGTGTCGCACCTGTCCAAGGTCGGCACCCCCACCATGGGCGGGCTGATGATCCTGGCAGGCATCGGGGTGGCGGTCTTCCTGTGGGGCGACCTGACCAACCCCTATATCTGGATCGTCTCGGGCGTGACGGCGGCCTTCGGGGTGTTGGGCTTCATCGACGACTACGCCAAGGTGACGAAACAGACCTCGGCCGGCCTGACCTCGAAACAGAAGCTGCTGGCCCAGACGGTGGTGGCGGTGATCGCCGGGGTTCTGACCGTGCTGTGGATGACGGCCTCGCCGACCTCGCCGGGGCTTGAGACCTCGATCGCCTTCCCCTTCTTCAAGGCGGTTCTGCTGAATATCGGCTGGTTCTATGTGGCCTTCGCCGCCTTCACCATCGTCGGCTTCTCCAACGCCGTGAACCTGACCGACGGTCTGGACGGACTGGCGACTGTGCCGGTGATGATGGCGGCCGGAGCGTTCGGCGTGATCTCCTATCTGGCCGGCAACTTCGTCTTCGCCCAGTATCTGCAGGTCCACCATGTGCCGGGCGCCGGCGAACTGGCCATCTTCTGCGCCGCCATGATCGGCGGGGGCGCGGGCTTCCTCTGGTACAACGCCCCCCCGGCCAAGATCTTCATGGGCGACACGGGTTCGCTGGCCCTGGGCGGGGCCCTGGGCGCCATCGCGGTCACGACCAAGCATGAACTGGTGCTGGGCATCGTCGGCGGCCTGTTCGTGATGGAGGCCGCCTCGGTCATGATCCAGGTCGGCTATTACAAGCTGACCAAGAAGCGAATCTTCCTGATGGCGCCGATCCACCACCATTTCGAGAAGATGGGCTGGCCGGAATCGACCGTCGTGATCCGCTTCTGGATCATCGCCGGGGCGCTGGCGCTGGTCGGTCTGTCGACGCTGAAACTGCGGTGAGCAGGCACGCTCATCTTCCGTCATCCTCGGGCTTGACCCGAGTATCGGGCGCCGGTCGGGCTGTGCGTCTGTCCGTTCGCACCGGCGGCGGATCCTCCGATCCTCGGGTCAA
>NZ_JAUSOE010000033.1 GCF_030656255.1 Brevundimonas sp.
GCGGCCTGTTCGGTCGCGCCCTGGCTCATTTGCTCGGACGTGGCCGACAGTTCCTGACTGCCCGACGAGACGTTGTCAGCGGCCGACAGGGCGTCGCCGACGACGCCGCGCAGGCGCTCCACCATGGACTGCAGCGAAAGGCCCAGTGTGTCCTTGTCCGACAGCGGCTTGGGCTGGACCGTCAGGTCGCCGTTGGCGATCTCGTCCGCCATCGAAGCCGTGACCCTGAGATTATCGACCATCCGTTCCAGCGAAATGCCCAAGGTGTCCTTGTCCGACATGGGCTTGGGCTGAACGCTCAGGTCGCCCTGGGCGATCTCATCCGCCATCGCGGCGGTGCCTCTCAGATTGCCGACCATCCTTTGCAGGGACAGACCCAGGATGTCCTTGTCCGACAGCGGCTTGGGCTGAACGCTCAGGTCGCCCTGGGCGATCTCGTCGGCCATGGCGGCCGTGGCCTTCAGGTTGGCCGTCATCCGGTTGACCGTATCGACCAGATCCTTGATCTCGTCGTTGGTGGTCACGGCGACATCCTGGTTCAGGTCGCCGATGGCGACGGCGTCGATCGCCGTCGAGACCTTGCGCAGGCCCATGGTGACGGTCCGCGAAATCCACAGAGCCGCGACCACGCCGATGATCAGACCGGCGACAACCAGGGCGATGAACAGGCTGCGCGCCTCGGCAAACACCTTGTCGCCCTCGGCGCTAGCGGCTGCGCCGCCAGCGACGTTGAGGTTCACCAGTTTCACCAGATCCGCCGACATGTCGTCATACAGTATCTCGCTGGCCTGCAAAGCCTGAGCGGCCGCCTCTGTCTGATTCAAGCGAGACAGGTTGAGCATTTGCTCTCCAGCTCGCAGATAATCTTCGTACTTGCTCGCGAACTGGTTGTATATGTTTCGCTCCTCATCAGAAGAGATCAGGGCTTCATATTTCGTGCGCTCACTTTTTATCGCATCGAGTATCGCGGCGATATCCTTATCCAATGCCGCCATGCGTGCAGGATCGGTCGATACGACGTGGGTATATTGTAAAATTCGCAGATCCGAAGTGGCCGTATTGATCGTGTGGACCGAGTCGATGCTCGGCATCCAGTTTTTCGTAATGATGGTCGATTGGTCGTTGATCCCGCTCATCTTCATGACGCCGACGACGCCGAGAATCATAGCGATCGCCAGCACAGCGGCGAAGGCCCCGGCCAGCTTCATCTTAATCGTAGCGCGCATTATATTGTTCTTTCCAGGAAACGCCGGCGGCCGTCAGGCTGCGCGGTCGATGTTGGGGAAGGACGCCAGGGAGACGGTGTCCGTGCTGGACAGCAGTCGGGGCAGATCGATCAGGACGACGAAGCCGTCCTCGCGACGCACCACGCCCGAGATATAGTCCGAGCGCCACTTCACCCCGATGTCGGGCGACGGCTCGATCTGGTCGGCGGTGAAGACGGCCACCTCGAACACCCGGTCCGCGACCAGGCCCAGGCTGAGCACCCGATCCTCCAGCGGAATGTCCAGCACCAGGATACGGGTGTTCAGCGTGGGCTGGACCGGCGTCATGCCCAGGCGGATCCGAAGATCCGCCGTGGGAACCCCCTGCCCCCGTACGTCCGTCAGGCCCAGCAGATAGTCCGGACTGTTGGGGATGCGCGAGGGGGCCTGATAGGTCAGGATCTCCCGCACCAGGCCGACCGGGGCGGCGAAGAGTTCGTCGCCCAGGCCGAAGGTGACATACTGGCCCTCGGCTGCGCCTTGACCCTTGGCGGTTTCAGGCATCAGGCGCTCTCCCGGAAGTCCATGTCCTCGGCGTCCGCGCCGCCGGTCGCCAGGTCCAGGGCGAAGCCCTTGGCGCGAGCCTGCTGGGCGTGGACGGCGGGCTTGGACGGCGCAGCCTTGGGCGCCGGGCGAGCCGCCGGCTTGGCCGGGGACTTGAAGGTCGAGACGCGAGCGGGGGCGCGGGCCGGAGCGCGGGCTCCGCTGCGGCCGCCGGCCGTATCGGTGCGGAAGAAGGCGATCGAGGTCTGCAGTTCCTCGGCCTGGGCCGCCAGTTCCTCGGAGGTGGCCGACATCTGCTCGGACGCGCCGGCGTTCTGCTGGGTCACCTTGTCCAGTTGCTGGATGGCCTCGTTGATCTGGCTGGCGCCCACGTCCTGCTCGCGGCAGGCGGCGCTGATCTCCGACACCAGTTCGGCCGTCTTGCGGATATCCGGCACCAGGCGTTGCAGCATTTCGCCGGCTTCCTGGGCCGCCTTGACCGTGTCGCCCGACACGGCGCCGATTTCGGCGGCGGCCGTCTGGCTGCGTTCAGCCAGTTTGCGCACTTCCGAGGCGACGACGGCGAAGCCCTTGCCGTGTTCCCCGGCGCGGGCGGCCTCGACCGCCGCGTTCAGGGCCAGCAGGTCGGTTTGGCGGGCGATCTCTTGCACGATGCCGATCTTGTCGGCGATGGTGCGCATGGCGTCGACGGCGCGGTTGACCGCCTCGCCGCTGGCCTCGGCGTCCTTGGAGGACTGACGCGAGATCTTCTCGGTCTGGGCGGCGTTGTCGGCGTTCTGCTTGATATTGGCGGCCATCTCTTCCATCGAGGCCGAGGCCTGTTCGGCGGCGGCGGCCTGTTCGGTCGCGCCCTGGCTCATCTGTTCCGATGTGGCCGTCAGTTCCTGGCTGCCCGACGAGTCGTTGTCGGCCGCCGACAGGGCGTCGCTGACGACGCCGCGCAGGCGCTCCACCATCGACTGCAGCGAGATGCCCAAGGAGTCCTTGTCCGACAGCGGCCGGGGCTGGACCGTCAGGTCGCCGTTGGCGATCTCGTCGGCCATGGCGGCGGTGGCCTTTAGGTTGTCCGTCAGCCTGTTGAAGGCGTTGACCAGGTCCTTGATCTCGTCGTTCGACTTGATCTCGACCCGCTCGTCCAGATCGCCGATGGCGACGGCGTCGGCCACGGTCATAAGGCGGCTCAGGCCGGCGCTGATGCCCAAGGCGATCCACAGGGCGGCGAAAATGGCCAAGGCGATCGCCAAGATTGACAGGGTGATCAGAAGGGTGCGGGTATTTTGATAGTCCTTGTCCGCAGCCGCCTGGGCCGCCTCGGCCCGGTCGCGGTTGAGTTGGACGCCCTCATACAGCTTCTCGGTCAGCGCCACCGCAGCATCGCGGCCTTCGCCGCCCGAATAAGCGGCCGCACCAGCGGTGTCACCCGCGGCGGCGAGGGCGCGAACCTTGTCGTCGGTCCGCTCGAACGCCTCTGTCTTGGCCTTTATGTCCGCCCACAGGGCCCGAGTCGCCTCAGAGGCCGACCCGTGCATCTCGTTGAAGATCTCCTGATATTCCGCGCGCGCCTCATCGCCAGCTTCGATCTGATGCTGCATTTCTTCGGGCGTCCGCGCTAGAACCACATTCTTCTGCGCACGTACGATAATCAAGGCGTAGCTGTTGAGCTGGTGCATCTTGTCGAGGCGAACGACAGCCCCGTCAACCACCTCATCCATTGCGTCTTTGGCGACGCCCAGGCTGAAGATGCCGTATCCGGCGACCCCCGCCAAAGCGAGAATGAGAAAGCCGAAAGCTACGGCAAGTTTTGCTTTGATGGTGAAACGCATGGCTGATCTCCCCCGATAGCCGGTCAATGACGGGTGGTGGACGCGACCGGCTGACGGGCGTCCTGCTGTTGGTTGAAGATGGTCTGGAGGTCGGGAACGACGATGAACTCGCCGCCCCGCTTGACCAGGCATTGGATGAACTCGGGCCGCCAGCGCATGCCGACGCTGGGCGGCGCCTCCGAGTCGGCGCGGGCCAGGGTGGTGACTTCGTGGACCTTGTCGGTGCGCAGGCCGACCAGGGTCGGTTCGCCGCCGAGTTCGATCTCGATGACGACGATCCGGCTGTCGATGGTGGCGGCGCCCCGCTCCAGCCCGAAGGCCACGCGCAGGTCGGACAGGGGAATGACCTTGCCCCGGAAGTTGATCACCGAACCGGCGAAGGCGCCGGCGCCGGGCACGACCGTTTCGGGCGCCAGATCCATGATCTCCTGCACGCCGACGGCGTGAAGCGCGAACAGTTCCCCGTTCAGTTCGAAGGTCAGGACCTCGACCTGTTCGGCGCCGGTCCAGCCGGGCGCGGTGGTGAGTTCGGTCTGGGTGCTCATACGGCTTCGCGCATCTGCGCCTCCTGCTGCTGGCCCTTGGCGACCAGGTGGCCGACGTCCAGGATCAGGGCGACGCCGCCGTCGCCCAGGATGGTGGCGCCCGAGAAGGTCGGCAGGCCGGAATGGAGCTTGGACATCGACTTGATCACCGTCTGGTGGTCGCCGATGATCTGATCGACCACCAGGCCGATCCGCTCGGTCCCGGTCGAGACGACCACGACCTTCTGGTGCAGTTCGGGCGGGGTGCCGGTCTCGAACATTTCGCGCAGGCGCAGATAGGGCACCAGGCTGTTGCGCAGCGAGATGAAGCTGCGGCCGCGCGAGCGCAGATCCTCGTCCAGCGACAGTTCCAGGCATTCCTCGACGGCGCCGAGCGGGATGACGTAACGGCCCTGGCCGACGCGGACCAGCAGACCGTCGATGATGGCCAGGGTCAGCGGGATGCGCAGCGACACCTCCGAGCCCTCGCCCGGACGGCTGGCGATGTCGATGGAGCCGCGCAGCGCCTCGATGGTGCGCTTGACCACGTCCATGCCGACGCCACGGCCGGACAGATTGGTCACCGCCGCCGCCGTCGAGAAGCCGGGATGGAAGACCAGTTGCAGCAGATCATGGTCGCTGAGCGCCGCGCCGGGTTCGATCAGCCCCTGCGTCTCCGCCTTGGCGCGGACGCGGTCGCGGTCGATGCCCCGGCCGTCGTCGCGGATGGTGATGACCACTTCGCCGCCCGACTGATGGGCCGACAGGCGGATGCGGCCCGTGGCGGGCTTGCCGGCGGCGGCCCGATCCTCGGCCGTCTCCAGACCGTGGTCGGCGGCGTTGCGGATCAGGTGGACCAGGGGGTCGGCCAGGCGTTCGATGACGGTCTTGTCGATCTCGGTCGTTTCGCCGTCGGTCGACAGTTCGATGACCTTGCCGGTCTCGCGGGCCAGGTCATGGACCAGGCGGCGGAAGCGGCCGAACAGGGTCGCCACCGGCACCATGCGCAACACCATCATGGTGTCGCGAAGCTCGCCCGACAGGCGTTCGATCTCTTCCGAGACGGCGCGCAGGGCGGTGTCGACGCCGGAGTTGGCGATCTGGCTCAGGCGGGACTGGGCGATGACCAGCTCCCCGACCCGGTCCATCAGTTCGTCCAGGCGATCGGCAGGCACCCGCACGCTCTCGCTGGGCTTGGCCGTCTTGGCGGCGCCGGCGTCGGCAGTGTCTGGAGCGGTCGGGGCGGCGGCCTGGATCGGAGCCGTGACCGGAGCAGACGCGACCGGCTGCGGCACGATCGAAGGGACCTCGGCGACGATCTCGGCCGCAGCGGCCGGGTTCGCAACGACCGTGTCCGCATCCGACGCGTCCAGGGCCTCGATCGACAGGTTCATGTCGTCCATCACGAAGATGAAGACATCCTCGATCGCCGCACGCCCTTGATCGGTGGTCAGGGTCACGTCCCAGGCGAGGTAATGGTCGGTGGGCTCGATCTGGCTCAGCGGCGGCACGCGCGAGGCGTCCGCCACGACGCGCGCCTCGCCCAGATCGCGAAGCTCGGCCAGCAGGGCCAGCGGATTGGTGCCGTTCTTGAAGGCGTTGGACGGCAGGTCGAACCGGATGCGCCAGGCCGTCTGGGCGGGGGCGGCGGCGATGGGCGCCATCCCGTCCGCTTCACGCACAGCCCGTTCCAGGTCGGCCAGCAGGACGTCGCCCGCCGCGCCGTGATCACCCGACGGATCCTCCATCAGGCGACGCATATGGTCTCGCGCCGCCAGAACGGCCGACACCAGGTCCGTCGTGGCCGCCACCTCGCCTTTGCGGACGCGGTCGAAGGCGGTCTCGCAGTGGTGGGTGAAACCGGCCAGGGCGTCGAAGCCGAACATGGACCCGGACCCCTTCAGGGTGTGCAGCCCCCGAAAAACGGCGTCCACCAGATCACGATCCTCGGGCCGGTCCAGCAGGTCGAGCAGGCCCTGCTCGATCAACTCCAGATTTTCTCTCGCCTCCACTTGGAAGACGGCGATGGCTTCGTCGCTCATCGTCCCAGAACCTTCTTGGCCACGCGCACCAGTTGATCCGGATCGAAAGGCTTGGTCAGCCATCCGGTGGCGCCGGCCGCCTTGGCCCGCGCCTTGAACCCTTCATCGGATTCCGTGGTCAGGAAGACGATCGGCACGCCCATCTGGTCGGGCATCCGCCGCATTTCCTCGATCATGGTCAGACCGTCCATGACGGGCATGTTCAGATCGGTGATGATCAGGTCGAAGGCGCTGGCCTTGGCCTTTTCGATGCCTTCGGCGCCGTTGACCGCCTCGGCCACCGAATAACCGGCGTTGGTCAAAGCGATCTTTAGTGCGACCCGGATGCTGGGCGAGTCGTCAACCGTGAGAATCGAAGCCGTCATTGCGGGGATGTATCGTGAAACCAGAACTGAAGATCGTCGGAGGGGGCGTCCCTCAGGAAGCCGGCTGCGTCCAGCACAGACCTGAAACCCGCCGCAGGACGTTCGAGGACCAAGGTCTTGCCGACGGCGCGCGCGTGGCGCCGGGCGGACTCGATCAGTTGAAGGCCGCACAGATCAACAGCCTGATCATCGACAAGGTCGAGGCTGATCGTGTCATCTTCTTCAAAAGCATCGAGTATGGAGTGCCGGAGGCCCGCGACGTTCTTCACCACCAGCGCAGCATCGATAGACAAACGTTTCGTCATGCCCGTACCCACAAGCGCGGCCTACTGCTGCGCGTCATGAGAACATGTTTGACGAATGCTGTTAAATCGACCTCAAGGCGGTTATACGCAATCCTCCTTAACTCTGCCTTTAGCTTGACCTTTATTGACGTGCCCCGCTCTGGTGCCTTGATCATTGTTAGAGCCCAGAGGGTTGATAAGGTCGGACCACGACATCGACACCAGCCCGAAAATCGGACATCGGCCCACAGCCCGAGATCGGACGCCCCGAACTGCGGCTAGGGGTGGTTAGCTGCCGCGCAGCGGGCTAGCGTGGGGTCATGCAGAACACGCTTGGGCTAGACGTGACTTTGACCCAGTGGAGGCGGTTGCCGGGCTGGAGAAGGTGTTCGCGCTCAAGATCAGCGACGACGAGGCTGTTGCCTGCAAGACCGGCGGAGACATCTACGATCTGCTCCATGCCCGCTTTGCTGAGCAAATTGGTACGGGCGGGGCGTGCATCACCTCAATGGCGTTCTATCGTCTGCGGAAGGCATTGCGGTGTCTGCATCCTGGGGCCGATTTCAGGCTAAACACGTCGTTGACCCAGTGCGCCGGATCAAATGCACGCTTATGCCTCCGTCAGTTGGGGCACGATAGTGGGCTCCAAATGCCGGGGCCGCAGGGGCGCTGGGTAACCGCGATAGGCGGTGTGCTGGTATTCGCCGCACTTTTTGCCGTCCTGCTCGCCGCTATCGCTGGAAAATCGGTCTGGATCGTAACCGCCTTGGGGTTGGTGCTCGGCATAGCCATGGTTAGCGGAATCCTGGCGTTTTGCCTGATGACTGCACGACCCTCGGCGGCTTGGCGACGAAGGTAAGTGCGCTGAATTTCGGTAAGTTTGCGCTCTCTGGAGGAGCGGTAAGGGTGGATGGTCTTTGGGAGGCGCTGACGGAGGTGCTTTCTAAATGGAGCGACATTCCGAGGGCCGACATTCGGCGTGACACCTTCATCTTGCAAACGCAGCTCGACAAGATGCGGTCCTCCGCAGCGTAGACGTGCGCTCAGGGTCGGGAACTGCCAAAGGTGCCGGACCGAAAAGCGGACGTTCCCTGGCTCAGACGGCATGGCTGAATGTCGTGTTTCCGGCATGCCGCCAATGTCTGGCCCTAGCGCTTTGCGGTCAGGCTGGCACATCGATCATGCAAAATATAATACCGTGGCCAGTGCGGGCTCCCGCACCCAAACAAAACAGCCGCCATCCGTAAGGATGGCGGCTTTTTCTTTGACCGGAATCCGCGCCCTGTAACGCGCCAGCCCTTGTCGTTGTCTAGCGCCGGCCGGGCCACCTTGCTCTGGGCCGACGCCTGACCGCCGCTATGAGGTCCTGCACGCGCATCAGGCGCTCGTGGCTTTTGGCGGGAAGCCGGTCTCGTGCGCCGGAGGCCGGCCAGCCGTGACTTATCAGGACAGCGTCCACGCCCCTCTGTCGAAGCGAACCGACACGCCGTGCAGCCGCCCCAGCGCCTTGGCGAAGGCCGCCGTATCGCCGGCCTCGAAGACCCCGTCGATCTCCAGAGCGTTCAGCGACGGGTTCAGGATGCGCAGCGGCGCGTTGCTGTATCTGTTCATCTCGACGACCGCCGCACGCAGCGACGTGCGGTCGAAGCTGATGCGGCCCTGGCGCCAGTCGTCGATACGGCTGCCCTGTGCGGCGGAGACCGGGCCGGGGTCTCCGGCCGATGACAGACGTACGGCCTGTCCGGCGCGAAGGTGAAGGCGCGCTTGCGAAGGCTCCGCCGCCGGTCCCACAGCCACGCCGCCCTGTAGCAGATCGACGTCGGTGAAGGTCGCATGGCGGTACACGTTGAACCGGGTGCCGGTGACGCGGATGCGCGCCGCGTGGCTGAGGACGTCGAAGGGGGCGTCATCCTGATGCGCCACCGCGAAGAAGGCTTCTCCCGATTCCAGCACGACCTCGCGCTGACGCCCGGCGAACCGCGCCGATATGCGGCTGGCCGTGTTCAGAGTGACCTGGGAGCCGTCTGGCAATGCGATCGTGCGGCGCTCGCCGACCTCGGTCTCGTAGATCACGGGTTGCTGGCGCCAGAGGAAGACGCCGCCCAGGGCCACGCCGGCGGCCAGGGTTCCGCCCGCGATCCAGGCGCGGCGGTTCACGACACGGCCTGTCGCCGCCCGGCCGTCGTCCGCAACGAAATCGGCGGCTTCCATCTGGCCCAGCGCGTCCCAGACCGCCTGGATCTCGCTCGACCCGGCGTCCGAGGCGCGCCCGCCCTGCTCTTCGCGCAGGCGTTCAGCCACGAAGGCCTCGGCTTCGGCGTCACGCACAGGGGGGCGAAATGGAATTACTGTTCGAACCATCCACAATCCTTAAGCTTGTGCCGACAACGTGCAAGCGCGTCGGCCAGCAGGCGCTGGGTCGTCCGCAGCGGGATGCGCTGGCGTTCGGCGATCTCGACCAGGGTCAGCCCCTCTACACGATGCATCATCAGCACCATCCGCTGATCGCGCGTCAGCGAAGCGATGGCGCGGCGCAGCAGGTCGGCGTTCTGTTGCCAGCGCACCTCGTCAAAAGGGGAAGGGGCGTCGTGGGCCAGATCGTCAGACACCTCGACATGGCTGTCGCCGCCGCGTCCCAACCGTCGCCGGCGCAGGTCGCGCGCCACGCTGTCGGCGGTCTTGAAGACATAGGTGGCGTTGAAATCGGGCGGAGGAACCCGGCCCGCCAGCCGTGTGAGCCGCAGATAGATGTCCTGCAAGGCGTCCTCGACATCGGCGGGCGCGAGGAAGCGACGCAGGTACAGACGCAGTCGCGCATCAAACCGCTGCATCAGCTCGGCCATGATCGCGACCGCCGGATCGGCGGGCTTTCGTGAAGCTGTCATCGATGGGGCGACGCCGTCAAACATCCGAACTCGCAAGCCTGTACCTCAAGAGACGCAGCGCCGTCGACAGGCCGCCAAATCCGTGGGCCGCGAATGTCATCAATCCATTGCAGCCGCCCCATAGAAGCCTCGCAGTCGCGGGGTTCATCACGGATCGTCCCACATGGGCTGTGGCGGTCGTCACGCTTTCCTACGGTCTGTCGGCGGAGCGGTCCTGGCCGTCGCGATCCTGCCGTCGTCGGTGTCGGCCGCCGGGCGGGCTCCGGTCTTCGATGTTCCCGCCCAGCCGCTGGCTGAGGCGTTGCGGGCCCTGGCGCGGCAGGGGCGGGTCCAGATCCTGTTTCCGGCGGAACGGCTTGAGGGGCGACGGAGCCGCGCCGTCGTCGGGCGGTTCGAGACAGCGCGCGCTTTCGACCTGGCCTTGGCCGACGCGGGGTTCGCGGCGCGTCGGGTGGACAGCCGAACCTTCGTTATCGTCGCCCGGCCCCGGTTGTCGCCGCCGCCCCCGATAGAGGCTCCGACCGCGGATCTGGAACCCATACAGGTGTGGGGGCGCCGTCCGGAGCCCGGCGAGATCGCCCGTCGCCTGGCGACGGATCTGGATGCGCCGACGTCGGTGCGCAGCCTTTCGCGCGAGGACATGGAGCGCGGCGGAGCGCAGAACCTGTCGGAAGCCCTGGGCGACCTGCCGGGCATGACGGTGATCAACACCGGGCGGTCCTTTATCGGCGGCATCGACTCGGCCTCGCGCGGCGAGGGTCTGTACGCCGCCTATCGCGGCCTGAACGCCGAATACAATCTCAGCATGATCAATGGCGTGTCGGTGGCCCAAGGTCTGCCCTATTCGCGCGGGGTTCAACTGAACCTGCTGCCGCCGGACGCCTTCCAGACCGTGGTGGTGCACAAGACCGGGCGCGCGGATCTGGACGGTGATTTTATCGGCGCCGCCCTGGACTTCCAGACGCCCGGACCGACGGATCTGTCGCGATCGCCCTGGACCGCCGTCACCGTCGGCGGTCGCGTCGAGACCCGCGCGCGGGACTACGGCGAATCCGGTCTGGGCGAGACGATCCGCGTCGAACACGGCCGCCGTTTCGGCGCCGCAGGACAGTTCGGCCTCTATCTGGCCGCCGCCCACGAGGACCGCAGCTTCGTCAATTCGGAACTGGCGGGGGTGATGGCGGCCCAGAACGACCGGGGCTGGGCCTATGGGGTTTCAGGCTCGGCGGCCGGCGGGGCGCCCAACGCCGACAATCCGCAGGAGGGGCTGGTTCAGACAAGCCTGAACGTGGGCGTCTCCAGCGGGCGCAGTCGCCTGCAGAACTACGCCCTGGCGCTGGATTGGCGCGCGGCTCCCGGTCTGGACCTGCGGCTGAACGCCACCCACGCCCAGGCCCGCACCGAGCAGAATTCCACCTTCAGCCAGGTCGTCAGCGGGGCCCAGTCCTGGATCGACGACGGATCGGGCGTCTATCGCCTGTCGGTCCGGGATCTGTCGACGCGGGTCTGGTACGAGACCAATCCGGATAATGTCTCCCTGTCGACGCTCAGTCTGAAGGCCGATGCGGTCTCCGGCCGCTGGCGATTGACGCCCTATCTGTTCGCCAGCCGCGGCGAGAGCGCCCGCCCCGACCATCTGGAGGCCTCGGCCTGGATCAACCAGAACGATGGGTACAACATCGGGCGGACGCCGCGCGCCTTTGGCGGGGTGACGGTGCAGTATCGCGACGGCCTGCCGGTTCCCCAGTGGCCGCAGAACGTGTTCGACGATCTGAACCAGGCGGGATCGGTGCTGGTGGCGCGTCGCGCCGGCCAGCGCACCGAGCAGTTCAGCGAACAGATGCGATACGGGGGCGGCTTCGGCCTGAGCTTCACGCCGATGCAGGGGCCGTGGCGCAACCTTCGGATCGGCGCCAAACTGGGGCGCAGCGACCGGGACCTGACCGACCGGAACTGGACCAACGCCTTCTTCGGCGACATCTATCAGACCGCCGGTCTGACCTGGGAGGCGCTGGGGATCGCCAAGGGGACCTACGCCGAGGTCTTTCCCGGCCTCTACGACTGGTCGATCCCCCGGATCGATCACGACCGGCTCGAGGCCCTGTTCGAGGCCAACCGCACGACCGAGAGTTTCGACACCTGCGGCGCCCTGTACGTCAACAACCTCAACTGCAACAGCCAGTCGGGGCGCGAGATCGTTCAGGCCGTCTATGTCATGGCCACCCATGCGACCGGAGCCTGGGAGACGCAGTTCGGCCTGCGCCACGAAAGGACGCGCATCGTCAACCGGTTCTGGGTTCTGCCCGATGCGAGCGAGGGCGAGACGCCCGGCGAGTGGGCCGCCAACCGCAGCCGCTACGACACGCTTCTGCCCAGCCTGAACCTGTCCTACCGCCCCAATGATCGGGGCGTCTGGCGGGCGGCCGCCTGGCGGTCGTACAGCCGCCCCGCCTTCATGCAACTGGGCGGGGGCGTCAGGACCGAGACCCTGGACGGGGTGACGACCGTGACCCGGGGAAATCCGGATCTGAAGAGCGCCGACGCTTGGAACCTGGACCTGTCGCATCAGACCTGGCTGCCGGGCGGCGGCGCGCTCAGCCTGTCCGCCTACGCCAAGCGGATCGATCACTATCTGTACGAAAGCGGCTCCAGCCTTGACGTCGGCGTGGTTCCTGAGGAGGCCGCCGTCCGAGTGGTCATGCCCCGTAACGGCGGGCGCGGCGACACGCGCGGCCTGGAAATGGAGTGGTTTCAGCCGCTCGGCGACCCGTTCGACCTGGGCGGTCAGGCCAGTTTGGACCTCAATCTCAGCCGCCAGTGGTCCCGTGTCGATCTGGGGGAGGTTCTGGGGCGGTCCCAGCCGATGCTGAACGCCCCCGAATGGCTGGGCAATGCGGAACTGGCCTACGACCGGGGTCGCGCGGCCGCCTATCTGAGCTTGAACTACACCGGCGCCTATCTGTCGGCCTATGACGTTCTGGAGGCGGAGGGCGACTGGGACAATCTGTGGGTCCGGCCCGTGGCGCGGCTGGATGCGCGCGCCCGGTGGCGGTTCGACGAGCGGACGCGGCTGGACCTGATCGTGACAAACCTGACCGGGGCCTACAGCTATTGGGCCCATGTGGGACGTGACAGCACCGCCCTGTCGGACGTGGTCGATTCCGGTCGGCGCGTCGTCGTCAGTCTGCGCAGCGTCTTCTAGAAGCCGGCGCCCCGCAGGGCGCGCGCGACCCCGGCGTCGCCCTCGACATCCGACAGGGCCTTGATGCGGTCCGCGCCGAGGGTTTCCAGCATCGGGTTGCGCAGGCGCGTCCGGTAAGCGGTGCCTTCAGCGGCCGGATAGCCGAAGCGGGGCGCCAACCGCGCCAGGGCGGCGTCGGCGGCATGGACCGCCGCCTCGGCATGGACCCAGTTGTCGTCGGCGGCGTTGCTGATCAGGCATTCGCGGGTCTGGACGGCGGGGACGGTCCAGGCGGTGCGGGAAATGATCGCCGCCGCCCGCAGCCAGTTCTGCACCGTCCGCTGGTCATCGCCGACCGGTGCGGCATGGGCGCAGGCCTGGGCCAGAATCTCCGCTTCGGGCAGGCCGCGCGCCATGGCCTCGGCCAGGCCCAGCACATGATGGGCGCCCGCCCCGGCGATCGGCCGCTCAGGCGGCAGGCTTCCGTCATCGTTCCACACCAGGACCAGGGCCTTGGCCCAGTCATGCCACAGGACGGCGGCGATCACCGCGTCGCGATCCACCGGCAGGCCGCCCTCGGCCTCATACAGATCGGCCAGGGCCAGGCCCAGGCGCAGGTTGAAGGCTTCATGATCGACCAATCCGCCGGGCCAGTCGTGATGAGAGCCGGCGTTTCCGCCCGGCGCCGATTCCATGGTCTGGGGCAGGGCGGGACAGGCCGCGCCGTCCGCCAGCGGCGGAAAGACCGTCAGGCGCTGAACCTCAGCCTGCGCCCCATCGGCGGACGCGGGCATCAATCCGTCCGCCCGAAGCGCGGCCAGGATCGCGTCTTCGTCGGCCGCTGTCAGACCCGCCCGGTGGCGGACGCAGGGCCGGGACTGCAGCCCCGCCAATGTCTCTTCCCGCAGATGCGCATCGCTCAGTCCGCCCGCCGCTGCTCGCAATTCGTCCAGGGCCGCGAGGGTGCGCGGCGTCTGGGCGGCGGCGCTTTCGGCCCCGATCAGGACGATGAGCAGGGCGACGACGAGCGGGCGGAGCATGACAATCTCAAAGAATGAAGGCCCGGCGCGCTGGGGAAACGCGCCGGGCCCCCGCGCCGACGTCAGAAGTCGTACTTCAGCGTCAGCAGGGTGGTGCGGCCGGAATTGACCACGTCCGAAAGCGCCAGGCTGTTACGCCCGACGTGAGCCCAGTAGCTGTAGTCCTCGAACAGGTTGGACACCGACAGGTCCAGCATCACCCCGTTGTCGAAGGCATAGCCGGCGTGCAGGTCGGTCCGGCGGATCGGCCGGGTCCAATAGTCCAGGCCGGCGACGCGATTATAGGCCGTGACCGTCTCGCCCGAGTAGTTCCAGTTCAGGTCGAGCGTCAGGTTGCGCCAGGCGTAGTTCAGCTTGACGTTGGCCAGTTCGTCCGGCGCGTTCTGCATCCGGTGCTTCTCGCCGCCGCCGATGTCCACCTCGGTCCACTGACGGGTGTAGTTGACCCCGGCGCCGAAGCCCGAAAGCCAGCCGGGCAGCATGTCGAAGGCCTGGTACAGCTGAATCTCGACGCCCTTGACGTAGCCGTCGCCGCCGTTGGTCGGCGAGACGATGGTCACCCGATCAAAGATCTCGCCGTTGTACTCGGTCCCGCCGCCGTTCTCGCCGCCGTTCACGGTCGTCGAGCCGTTGTCGTACATGTAGTCCGACAGCTGCTTGTAGTAGCCGCCGACCATGGCGTAGCCGCCGAAGTCGTTGCTCCACTCGGCGGAGGTGTCGAAGTTCCAGGACTTCAGCGTCTTCAGGTCGGGGTTGCCGCGCGTGACGGTGATCGAGTTGTCGCCGCGCTCGGTCGTCTCAGACCCGCCCAGTTGAACCAGGGCCGGGCGCATATAGGCGCGGGTGATCGAGGCCCGGTACACGGTTTGATCGGTCGGTCGATAGTTGACGAACAGGCTGGGCAGCCATTCGTTATATTCGGTCGAGTTGGATTCGAACCGCTGCGCTGCTTCGTCGTTGTTCCAGTAGGTGTTCTCGATCTGGGTATGCTCGTAGCGCAGGCCCGGAAGAACTTCGACCGCGCCCAGGTTCCATTTGCCGGTCACATAGGCGGCGGCGACATTCTCGTCGCCCTTCAGCGTGTTGCAGTTCAGGTAGCAGAGGTCGGCCGCTGCGGCCTCGGCGTCGAAATACTGGTTGAACAGTTCGACCAGACGGTCGTGGTTCACCTTCGGCGCGCGGATGCCGTAGAGGCCGGGATAGGCGGAGTCGAAATAGCCCTCGACCAGACCCAGTTCATCCCAGGTCACGCCGGCGCGGCCCAGCAGGTTGGCGAAATGATCGTTGGTCCAGTCGTGGCTGCTGACGCGGCGGTGGCTCTCGACGTACTTCACTCCGGTCTTGACGTAGGACAGGGCCCCGCTGTCGAAATCATACTGGGCGTCGAAGCGGGCGCCGACCTTCTGCTGGTTCGAGAACTGCTGGGTCCGCTGACCGGCCCGACGGGCCAGAAGGGCGGTTCCCGAGTTGTTGACCAGATTCTGCTGCGCCGCAGTCAGCAGCGGGATCGGATAGCCGTCGGCGTCATAGCCGGCGAACAGGCCGCTGTAGGGCAGGATCGAGCCGGTGTTGTACTTGTCCGACTGGTTGTTGCGCATCGAGGCTTCGATATGGTCCGGGCGGTCGTTGCCGCCGTAGGAGTAGAAGAGCGACGGCGACAGGGTCCAGGCGCCGTAGCGCTTCACGGCTCCGAAGGTCAGGGTGCTCAGGTCCGCGTCTTCGGGATTGGTCGTGTACCAGACCCGCACCGAAGAGTTGGTCAGGTTCAGATCATACAGACCCGTTGCGGCGTTGTAGACGCGGGCGCGGTTCTGGATGAACTGGTTCAGGGTCGAGTTCTGCTGGGTCTCGGCGAAGGCGTAGGAGCCGCGCAGATAGACGTCCAGGCTGTCGTCGGCGCGCCAGTCCAGCGAGAAATTGCCGCCGAAACGCTCGGTGTAACCGGTCGAGACGCCGACGTTCAGGCCGGTCAGGGCGAGGTTGGCCTCCTGGTCCATGCCGTCCGGATTGACGCCTGCGGCCGAGTCCGTCGCCGAATGCAGATAGGCCCAGCCGCCGTCGTTCTGGGCGGCCATCAGGCCCGCGATCATGGAGTTGGCGAAGTTGCGCTTGTCGTAGAAGGCGCTGACATACAGGCCGAACTGGTCGTTCTGGCCGAAGCGGCGGGCGATCTCACCGCTGACGCCGCCGCCCAGACCGTCTTCGTCATAGTCGCGGGCGCGGCTTTCGACCCGGCCGGAAACGGACAAGGACGCGTAGTCGTCGGCCATGCTGAAGGCCGAGGGCGTGACGAAGTTGATCGTGCCGCCGATGGCGTCGCCGTCCATGTCGGCGGTGGAATTCTTGTTGACCACGATGGTCTTCAGGCCCGACGGCGGCAGCAGCGACAGCTGCACCTGACGCGAATAGGGCATGCCCTGAGCGGCGTTGACGCCGTTGATCAGGGCCAGGGTGAACTCGGAGTTCATGCCCCGGACGCCGACGAACATGCCCTCGCCGCGCGAGGCGCCGTCGACGCCGCCGAAGAAGGAGTTGCCGGTGTTCTGGACGCTGACGCCCGGCAGCAGGGCCAGGGCCTCGGCGACGTTGTGAACCGCCGTGTGTTCCAGGTCTTCAGCCGACATCACGCTGACGGCGTTGTCGCTGCGCATCTGGGTGCGCATGGCGTCGTTGCGCGTGCCGACCACGATGATCGTGGCGACTTCGGCCGCGTCCGCCTCGGCGGACGTCTGATCTTGAGCGGCCGCCTGGGCGGCGCCGAATACGGAAAGAAGCGCCATCGAGGACGCAAGAAGTCTGGCTTTGAACGAAAGATATTTCATCGACCGCAGTCCCTGAACCGGAGCTGAGATATGCCCCCAAGCTCAGAGACGCGGTCGGCCACACGACGCGCCGAAACTTTATGAATGCTTCACAATGAACACGCCCAGGCCGATCTGGGCGGCGGCGGTTCGTGGCAAGCCGGTCGTGGGGGCGTGCGACGGCGTGAAGTGACGACGGCGAAGACGGGGGGGTGTCAGGGCGCCGTCAGTTTCGACATGCAGATTTCCGTCCGAACGGAGATCCGCCATGTCAGCCCACCCCACGCCTTCGATAAGAACCGTAAAAGTCTGGGATCCGGGCGTACGCCTGTTCCACTGGACGCTGGTCGCCTCGGTCGCCTTGGCCTTCCTGTCCTCGGAAGAGGAGAGCGCGCTGTCCGCCTGGCATGTTCCGGCGGGATGGACGGCTGCTGTTCTGATCGCCTTCAGACTGGTCTGGGGGATTGTCGGCGGCGAACATGCGCGGTTCTCGAACCTGATCCGGCCGTCCAGGATGGCGGGGCACGTCAAGGGTCTGTTCGCCGGCCGGGTCCATGCGTCCATGGGCCATAATCCGCTGGGCGGGATCGCGGTGGTGGGGTTGCTGGCCCTGACGGCCGCGACCGTCTTCACCGGGGCGACGGGCGGCGAGGATATGCATGAGGTCATCGGCTACGTCTTGCTGGCGATGATCGCCCTGCACGTCGTGGCGGTGGTCGCCATGTCGGTCCTGTCGCGGGACAATCTGATCCGCGCGATGATCACCGGCCGAAAGACGACCGTTCATTTTCCCGACGCCCAGGACGCCGCGCCGCCCGCCCGCGTGGCTGTGCCCCTGGCGGTTCTGGTCGTCGCGGGGTCCGCCTACGCCGCCACGCGGATGGATCCCGGGGCCTTCACGCCGGGCGCGCGCGTTGAAGCGGGTGAAACCGGAGAGGCCGATCAGAAGCGTGAAGGCGGCGAAGGCGACGAGGCAGGGGAGGCGGACGAGGACTGAGGACGTCCCCGCCCGCGTCCCTGTTTCAGACGACGGTTCCGAACAGGTGACCGATCCCTGCGGTCACCGCCATGGCCAGGGCGCCCCAGAAGGTGACGCGCATGACCGCCTTGCCGACGCCCGCGCCCCCAGCCTGCGCACCGAGTCCCCCCAGCAGCGCCAGGCCGATCAGTGCGGATCCGGACACCAGGGCCACCATAAGGGAGCCGGGCGAGACCAGCACGACTGCGAGCGGCAGAATGGCGCCGAGCGAGAAGGTGGCCGCCGAGGTCAGGGCCGCCTGGATCGGACGGGCGGTGGTGTGTTCCGAGATGCCCAGCTCGTCCCTGGCGTGGGCGCCCAGGGCGTCGTGAACCATCAGCTGCCGGGCGACCTCCAGCGACACCGCCTCATCGACACCCCGGCTGCGATAGATGCCGGCCAGTTCGCGGGTTTCGGCCTCCGGGTCCGTCGCCAGTTCGGCTCTTTCGCGCGCCAGGTCGGCGTTTTCGGTGTCGGACTGGGAACTGACGGAGACATATTCGCCGGCCGCCATGGACATGGCGCCGGCGACCAGGCCGGCGACCCCCGCGACCAGGATGCCGGTCTTGCCGGTCTGTGCGGCGGCCACGCCGACGATCAGGCTGGCGGTCGAGACCAGGCCGTCATTGGCGCCCAGAACGGCGGCGCGCAGCCAGCCGATGCGCGCGACCAGATGGCGTTCGGCGTGGCGTTCAAGTCTGCTCATGGTCGGCTCCTGTTTGAAGAAGGAAAGGCGAGGATCAGTTCAGCCTGGTTCGGCCGCGTTGCGATGTGGCCGCCGTGGGCCGCCATTATGCGCGCGACAATGGCCAGGCCCAGTCCCGCGCCGCTGGCGCTGGCGTGATCGCCCCGGCGATATCTCTGGCTCAGCGCTGCGAGGCGTTCCGGCGCGAGCCCGGCCCCGCCGTCGATCACCGAAAGCCGCGCGCCGGGACCCGCCGTCACCGTGACCACGCCGCCGGGCGGGGTGACCCGCAACCCGTTCTCGACCAGATTTCTCAGCGCGGCGGCGACCGCCTCGCGACGGCCCTCGACGACGGCGGCGTCCTTGATCTCCAGGGCCAGAGCCTTGTCATCGTCGATGGCGAGCGCGGCGTATTGCGACACGACTTCCGTCGCGATCTCGCTCAGATCGACCGCCGCCGCTGCCGCAGGGGCCGCCGCCTGTGCATCCAGTTGCGCCAGGATCAGCAGCTGATCGACCAGGCGAGACAGGGCTGAAACATCCCGCTTCAGTCTCTGCCCGTCCGGGGAGTCCAATCTGTCGAGTTCCAAGGCCAGAACCGCCAGCGGCGTCCTCAATTCATGGGCGACGTCGGCGGCGAAGGCCTCCTGGCGTGTCGCCGCCTCGTCGAGCCGCGCCAGGAGGCCGTTGACAGCGTCTGCGAACCCGGTGGCTTCGGCCGGAAAGTCGTGAGCCTCGACCCGAAACCCCTTGTCCGCCGCCTGGGCGGCCTCGATGCGTTCGCCGGCCAAGGCGAGGGGGCGCAGAGAGGAACGGATCACCCACAGGGTCGCCAGGCCCATGGGGACGATCAGCACCAGCAGGGGCGTCACGACGTGATCGGCCACCTCGTTCGCGATGCCGACGAACCGGATTTCGTCGCGCCGGGCGCGGGACGACAGGCCGTATTCCAGACCGACGAACAGCAGCAGGACGCAGCCGCCGATCAGGCTCATCAGGGCGAAGCCGAGCGTCAATCGCTGAAAAATGGACGGCGGCCGGGTCATGCGACGGCGTCCCGCATCAGATAGCCCAGGCCCCGGACCGTATGCAGCACCCCGGTGCAGCCGGCGTCGTCCAGCTTGCGCCGCAATCGCGAGACGGCCATCTCGACGGCGTTGGGCGTGACCGGTTCGTTGAAGGCGTACAGCGACTCTTCCAGCGCGCCCCGCGTGACGACTGAGCCGGCCCGACGCATCAGGGCCTCCAGAAGATCGCCCTCGCGGCGCGACAGGTCGATCGGGACGTCGCCATGCGCCGCCTGGCGCGCGGCGACGTCGAACCTCAGTCCGCCGACTTGTAGAACCGGCGCCATGCGACGGCCCGGCCGACGCAGGATCGCCCGGCACCGCGCCGACAGCTCGGCCGCGTCGAACGGCTTGACCAGATAGTCGTCCGCCCCGGCGTCCAGGCCGGTGACCCGATCCTCCAGCCCGCCGCGCGCGGTCAGGACCAGGATCGGCGTCAGGTCGGCGGCCCGCCGAAGCGCCCGCACCCAGTCCAGGCCGTCGCCGTCCGGCAGACCCAGGTCGAGCAGGATGAGATCATAGGCGGCGCTGGCGGCCGCGTCCGTCGCCCCTGCGATGTCCCGGCGCCAGTCCACCATGAAGCCGTCGCGGGACAGGCCTTCCCTGAGCAGATCGCCCAGTCGCGCCGTGTCTTCAACGAGAAGGAGACGCATGATCGACATCCGTTCCGCCGGCGCCCCGCGTCCAGCCGGTCGTCATCGACATGACCGGATTTTCCCGACGACGCCAGCGCTCAAGGCGCGCGGCCGGCGCCTGCATCATCGCCGGGGACCATGAAGGGATCAGTATCTTCTTCATGGGGGACGCCTCCGGAAAAGGGGTAAGCAGTGGCCGGGCGCAGGCGCGCGGCGGCGTCAGACTGAGCGTCGAACCTGACATCAACCTGACGCCCTCTCCAGCAAGGCGACCGAGGGGGCGGGCGTCGCACCCCCTCCATCACCCCTGTCTTCAGGCGCGGATTTCGGCCGCGTGGGCGGGGTAGGGGGCCGACAGGCCGTGATCGACGGCTTCGCCGTTCAGCGAGCTGGCGAAGCCGTGGTTGACGTCGCGATGGTGGGCTTCATCGGCCCGGACGACAAGCACCACGTCTCGCAGCGTCGCGTCGGGCGCCATCTTCCAATAGTGTTTGGCGATCTCAGGCGCCGGCACATTGGGCGACCGGCCCTCGTCGATCTCCTTGAGATAGAGGGTGTAGCTGATCACGGCCTCTTCCTCGAAATAGCCGACGACCCGGTGGGCGGTGCGGGCCGACACGAGATAGAGCAGGAAGAAGCCCACATAGAAGACGGCCTGGGCGATCTGGATCACCAGCCGCTCGAAATAGGTCGGCTTGGCCACCTCGATGAAGGTCATCAGGTGCATGCGCTCGTTTTCCGCCTCTTCCATCAGGGTGCGGATCCAGCCGTCGTCGTCCTTCATGCGGCGCAGGCAGGTGAGGTGCTGGATCGTCGCCCCGACCATGCCGGGCACGGCCGCGACCGTCTCCAGCACGATGGCGCGGTGGCCGTAGCGTTTGGCGAAGAAGGTGTCGGCGGAAAAGCGCAGCAGCTTGGTGAAGCCCAGGGCGAACCGGTCCGAGAAACCTTGCGGTTCATGATGGACGTCCGGCGCCGCCAGGCGTTCTTCCGCCAGGCCCTGTCGGTCGGGGGATAGGATCTTGTTGACCATGAGATGTCCTTTCAGGACGTGTGAAGGGGGTGGGGAGCGCAGACGACCGACACCCGCACGCCGGGTTCGGCGTCCGTGATGACGACGACCGCGCCGAGTTGGTGGGCCAGAGCCCGGATGATGCCGGCGCCCAGGCCCGGTTTGACGACCGAAGGGTCCGGCGGCAGGCCGACGCCGTCGTCGCAGACCGTCAGGGTCCAGCCCTCGCCCTGCGTCCGATAATCGATGGTGATCCGCCCCGCCCGGTCCTCGGGAAAGGCGTGTTTGATCGCATTGATCAGCAGTTCGGTGACGATCAGCCCCAGGCTGACGGACTTGCCGGATGAAACGATGCTGTCATCGACCGTGACCGACAGCGTCAGCCGGTCATGGTCGCGGATCATCGAGTCGCCGACGCCCCGGCACAGGTCTGTCAGATAGTCCCGCAGATCGACGTCGCCCAGTTCGGCGTCCGAGAGCTGACGTTGGACGGCGGCGACCGACATGATCCGCTGGTGGGCGTCGCGCAGATAGTCCCGGCTCTCGTCGGAACTCAGCTTGCGAACGCCCTGAAGCAGGATGCTGGCGATGATCTGCAGGCTGTTGGCGATCCGGTGCCGCATTTCCTGGATCAGGATCGCCTTGTCCCGGATCAGATCGTCCTTTTGCTGCGCGCGGGCGCGCAGTTCGGTGACGTCCTGTATGGACAGCAGCAACCGAACGCCCTGCCCGTCGCCGTACACCAGACGTTGGGCGTTCAGGACCAGATGTCGGAGGCCTGAAGGCGACGCGAGATCCATTTCGTGAGCCCGGATCGAGGCCTGGCCATAGGTGGTCGCCTTGAGCAGGGCCCAGAGCGGAGGCGTGTTCCACTCGCCGGCGCCCAGATCCGCCAGTTTCACCCCCACAACGGGCCCGGGACCCCTGTCGAAGGCTTCAACGAAGCTCTGGCTGGCCGCAACGATGGACAGATCGCCGTCCAGCAACAGCACCGGCGCGACCGAGGCGGAGATCAGCGAGAGCGCGAGGTTCAGCGCGATGTCTGAAGATGGGGCGAGCGAGGTCATCGACATGGGTGGCCTCCCCCCAAGGGGGCCTGACGCCGGTCCGACCCAGCGGGTCCGATCTCTTGGCTGCATCTGCACACTAGGCCGGTTCGATGACGTCCGCCTTGATCCAGATCACCGACGCCGTCCGTCAGACAGGCTTGAATGGCTCGCACCCCGAAGGAGCCTCCCCATGCCGAAGTCCGCCTTCAAGACCCTCAGCCAGGACCTCCAGGCCCTCGCCGACGAGGCCGGCGATCACCTCAAGGACGCAGCCATAAAAACCGGCGCGGACGCGACCGAGGCCGTGGCCCGATCAACGCACGCCATCGCTCGAGCGGCCGCTCGCCTGCGCGAGGAAGCCGAGGCCTCGGCCGAAATGAGCCGTGATCAGATCGCCGACACGGTGGAGGCCCACCCCGCCGCCGCCGGCGTCCTCGTCAGCATGGTCACCAGCGCGGTCGTCGCCCTCGCGGCGACCTTCGCCCTGGTTCGTCTTTCGCAGTCCTGAGCCCGGCGCCCTGGGTCGCCTTTCGGCTCAAACCTCGCCGAGCGCGTGCTGACGCAGCCGCTCGGGCCGCATGACGACAAGTTCGCTGGGGGAGGGGGTCAAGATCAGGCCTTCACGCTTCATCCGGGTCAGGACGCGGCTCACAGTCTCGATGGTCAGACCCAGATAGTCGGCCACCTCGCCGCGTTTCATGGGCAGCCGCACATGGCCGGGCGCCGTCGGCCGGGCGGGATCGTGACCCGGCAGATCGAGCAGGAAGGACGCCATACGCTCCATCGCGGTCTTTCGGCCCAGCAAGAGCATCTGGTTCTGCGCCGCCGCCAACTCATGGGACGTGCGATGCAGTAACATGTGTTCGAGCGGCGCCGAGACATCGACCAGGGCGCGGAACGGACCCTTGCGAAACCGGCAGACGGTCGAGGGCTCCATGGCTTCGGCGGAGAAGACATAGGATTCGCCGATCGCCAGGCCCAGAAAGTCGCCGGCGAACAGGAAGCCGGTGATCTGGCGTCGGCCGTCGGGCAGAAGCTTGTAGACCCGCAGGGACCCTGAGGTGAGGTTGAACACATAGGGCGCTGCGTCCCCCTCTCGGACCAGGACGGCGCCCGTTTTCAATATGAGGACTTCGGCCAGGTCGCCCAGACGCCGGAGGTCCCGATCATTGACGACGCCGCAGACGGTGAGGGCGCGCGCGCCGCAACTGTCGCAATCAGACGTCTTTGTCCGATCGACACATCCTGGGAGGGGCGGTGGTCGCGGCGCAAGCAAAGGCTTC
The DNA here is from genome assembly GCF_030656255.1 of Brevundimonas sp. Classification (GTDB taxonomy): domain Bacteria; phylum Pseudomonadota; class Alphaproteobacteria; order Caulobacterales; family Caulobacteraceae; genus Brevundimonas. The sequence goes on from NZ_JAUSOE010000033.1 coordinate 23,464, forward strand.
GTGACGACAACCATAAGTCACGTTGCGCCATATTGTCATGATCGCCTAGTGAATTCCATGATCTGGATCAAACAAGGACCATATCAATATTGTGCCGGATGGGTCCTGGAGCGGGCATTTCTGTATCTAGCTTTGCATTAAGCGGAAGTTCTCAAGGCAAATTTCTACAGCGGCAATACATTTGTCCTAGCCTGCAGGCGAAGACGGGCTTTGGAGCAGGGCGGACAGGGCCACCGGTTTGACCTTCAGGTCCGCGACCTCGGTGAACGCCAGCGACGTCGTCCCGAAATATTCCGCCTGATTGGTTGCGCACCAGTCGGTCGTGACGATACGCGCCGTGGCCCCCTGAGAACCGGCGGTGAGCGCCCCATACAGGAAGTCGCCGGTGCGCTGGTCCAGCGGGATCGGCCGGTCCTGGTTGGCGCGGGCCATGAAGTCCTCCAACTGGGCGCGCGGCGCCTCGGCTGTCATCAGCCGGCCGTCGAACCGGACGATGGAATCGAACATGTATCGGGTGATCGGCCCCGCCGGCGCGCCCGTGCCCAGGGTGGTGTGGCCGATGAAGCCGGCGTCGGCGCCGGCCGCCTGGGCGAAACCGGCGGCGATGCGGCGGCCGGTGTCGCCCAGCGACAGGGCCTCGGCGCCGTGTCCCAAAACCGCGCGGTCCGCGTCCGTTAGGGTCTCCGCCAGGGTCGCGTCGATCAGAGCCTGCAGCCGGGGCGACGACGGGGCGTCGGCGGCGATGGGATGCGAGGCGACGCTGACCGATCCGTCCGCATGGAAGTCCGCCGCCGTATAGGCGTTGGTCCAGGAGCCGGTGTGGGCGTAGGCGCTGCGTCCCTGGCGATGCTGGAACAGCAGATGATCATGGCCGCCGATCATCAGGGATCCGTCCGGCAGCAGGGGCAGCAGGCTGCGGTCGGCGACGACCCCGGCGTGGCTCAGCACCAGGACCGGATCGGCGCCGCGCGTCAGATCGGCCAGATGGGCGTTCGCCCATTCAACCGGCGCCGGGATGGACAACTGGTCGCGCGACGCCTTGGGATAGGTGTTCAGCGCATTGGTCGCCAGGCCGACGATCCTCAGCTTGCGCGCGCCGAACGGCGCCGTCGCGGTCGGGGCGGCGTAGCCGGCGTCGGTCCGCGCATCGACGATGTTGCTGACCACGATCACGCCCAGGCCGCGCATCCGGGCGACGACCTGGGCCAGGTCCGGCGTCAGGTCGTTGTCATGATTGCCCAGATTGACCACGGTCGGCGCGATCTGGACCGCCTCAGCCAGAAAGGCCCAGTCGATGACGCCGCCCGACCGCACGGACACGAGGTTGCCGTGTTCGAAAATGTCGCCGTCGATCGCGATCACATGCGGAACCGGCTGGGACCGGACCTCGGCCTCGAACGCCGCAAGAAGTCGGGCGGTCCGTTCATAGGCGGAGTGCATGTCCGCTATGGCCAGCACCCGACCGACGACGGGGCTTCGTGTCGCGGCCGACAGACTGGACGCCATGCTGGGCGCCAGGCTGGACGTCAAGGTCGCCGCTCCAGCGAGTTGAAGCAGCCGGCGGCGGGAGGGCGTGACGAAGGACATGGGGGATACTAACGGTGTCGATACGGTTGCGGAACCGAGTCACGCACGCCTTCATTTTCGCACCCACAGCCAAGCTGCACAATGGCGCGTTCGGTCGGATGCGTCGTTCGGGACACGATTGTCACGCCCCTGTGTCCGCGTCTTCAAAGGTTCAAGATTCAGGCGCGGTCTCGACTGGCGCGGCGCCTTCAGAGGTCTTACGGGCTCGCGCGACATCTTCCTCCCCATGTCGCCAAGGATACATTCGCATGCTTCGCCAAGCCCTGCTCGCCGCCACCGTCAGCGGCCTCGCCCTGCTGACCGCAGGCGCGGCCTTCGCCCAAACCGCCGACGCCGCCGCTGAAGCCACCGGCGTCGACGACATCGTCGTCACCGCCCAGCGCCGCAGCGAGAACATCCGCGACGTGCCCTTCGCCGTCACCGCCCTGAACACCCAGACCCTGCAGGACATCTCCGCCGGCGGCGCCGACATCCTGTCGCTGTCGGGCCGCGTACCCAGCCTTCAGGTCGAAAGCTCGAACGGCCGTTACGCCCCGCGCTTCTACATCCGCGGTCTGGGCAATGTGGACTTCGACTTCACCGCCTCGCAGCCGGTTTCGGTGGTGTTGGACGACGTGGTGCTGGAAAGCGTCTATCTGAAGGGCTTCCCCCTGTTCGACGTCCAGCAACTGGAAGTGCTGCGCGGTCCCCAGGGCACCCTGTTCGGCCGCAACACCCCGGCGGGCGTGATCAAGATCGACACCGTCAAGCCGTCGGACGAATTCACCGGCTTCGGCTCGCTGACCTACGGCAACCTGGGTTCGACCCGCGCCGAGGCGGCCGTCACCCTGCCGGCCTCCGAGACCCTGCAGGTGCGCGGCGCCTTCCTGTGGAACCACCGCGACGACTGGGTGAACAACGCCTACAACCCGTCCTTCGCCGATGCGAACGATGACGATCTGGGCGGGTTCGACGACGTCGCCGCTCGCGTCCACGTCGCCTGGACCCCGACCGACCGTCTCTCGACCCTGCTGACCCTGCAGGCCCGCGACTATGACGGCACCGGCACGATGAACCGCGCCAACGCCCTGACCAAGGGCTCGAACGAACTGAACGGCAACTTCGACCGCGACACCGTCTATTACGATGGCGGCCGCAACAACTTCCAGAAGCAGAAGACGACCTCCGAGTCGCTGCAGGTCGCTTATGACTTCGGTCCCGCCACCCTGACCGGCATCGTCGGCGCCTACCAGGGTTCGTCCTCGGGCGACGGCGACATCGACGGTGGCGTGGCCAGCGCCGCGGCGACCGCCCCCTACAAGACGCCGTTCAACTCCGAGACCGGCACCCTGTCCAGCGACCTGCGCCAGAACACCTATGAACTGCGCCTGTCCTCGAACGGCGACACCCGCCTCGGCTGGCAGGTCGGCGCCTTCTATTGGGACGAGCGCATCAACCTGGTCTCGGGCACCTTCAACGGCGTCGGCGGTCTTCAGCCGACCAAGGTCACCGACATCACCCAGAAGTCCGACTCCTGGTCGGTGTTCGGTCAGGCGCACTATCAGCTGACCGAGGCCCTGAAGGTGACGGGCGGCCTGCGCTACACCGACGACAGCCGCGACTATCAGGGCCGTATCCTGATCGGCACGCCCGTCGGCGGCCAGGGCGCCGTCTCGGTCGGCGACGAACAGGTCAGCTGGGACGTCAGCGCCCTGTATGAGGTCAATGACAGCCTCAACCTGTTCGCCCGCGTGGCCAAGGGCTATCGCGGTCCGTCGATCCAGGGCCGCAACCTGCCAGTCCTGACGACGGCCGAGTCCGAAACGGTCATGTCCTATGAGGCCGGCTTCAAGGCCCGCCTGTGGGACGGTCGTGCTCGCCTGAACGGGACCGCCTATGTCTATGAAGTCAGCGACATGCAGTTCACCGCCATCGGCGGCGCGGACAACTCCAACCGCCTGATCAACGCCGACAAGGGTGAAGGTTACGGCCTGGAACTGGACGGCGACATCTATCTGGGCGCGGGCTTCAGCCTGTCGGCCGGCGCGGCGTGGAACCACACCGAAATCAAGGACAGCGGCCTGCTGGTCGCCATCTGCGGCTCGAACTGCACCGTCACCGACCCCATCGTCACCGTGGGCACGACCCGTCGCGCCAATGTCGACGGCAACCCCTTCCCGCAGGCGCCGGAATACACCGCCAATCTGACGCTGAACTATGTTCTGCCTCTGGGCGACGACACCGAGTTCTTCGCCTCGACCGACTGGGCCATGCAGAAGGACTTCAACCTGTTCCTGTATGAATCGGTCGAGTTCATGGTGGACACCAACTTCGAAGGCGGCCTGCGCGCCGGCT
>NZ_JAUSOE010000050.1 GCF_030656255.1 Brevundimonas sp.
TCGCCCTCCGGGCTACTTGAGAGCAACTTCTCGAACCGTTCTTCCTTCTCGACTACCGATTGCCGCGGGATGGAGCAGCCCGGTAGCTCGTCAGGCTCATAACCTGAAGGTCGTAGGTTCAAATCCTACTCCCGCACCCAAACAAAAAAGCCGCTGAGCAAACCGCTCAGCGGCTTTTTGCTGACCAAAATCCAAACCCCAAATCCAGCCGGAGAAAACACGCGGCAGCACCCAGCTCGAAACGCATAGCGTGGAGGCATTCGAGGACGATGCGGAGGCTGTCGCCATTCGAGGGATTGGCCATATTCAAGTTGAGACTGTCTTACGCTTGGCATAAAGACATTTGAAATGGTAAGACCAATTAGGCAGATCATGGCTCAACCGCTTCAGCTTAACCCCGATCGCCTGTTTCCCGCAGACGCCGACACCCGCGCCGTGGCCCGTCGCCTTTACGCTGAGATCAAGGGCCTGCCGATCATCAGCCCTCACGGCCATACGGACCCCAGCTGGTTTGCGCTGAACGAACCCTTCGCCAACCCGGCCGAGCTGCTGATCACACCCGACCACTATGTCTTCCGCATGCTGCACTCGCAGGGGATGGCGATGGAGGACCTGGGCGTGCCCCGCGCCGACCGCGGCCCGGTCGAGACCGATCCGCGCAAGATCTGGCGTCGGTTCGCCGAGAACTATCACCTGTTTCGTGGGACGCCGTCGCGGATGTGGCACGACTGGGTCTATGCCGAGGCCTTCGGCATAGACGTGCGCCTGTCGGCCGAGACCGCCGACCGCTATTACGACGTCATAGACGCCGCGCTGAAGACCGACGCCTTTCGGCCCCGCGCCCTGTTCGAGCGTTTCAATATCGAGGTCCTGACCACGACCGAGAGCCCGCTCGACACGCTGGAACACCACAAGGCCATCAAGGCTTCGGGCTGGAAGGGTCGGGTCCTGACCGCCTATCGCCCCGATCCCGTGCTGGACCCCGACTATGAGGGTTTCCGTGACAATCTGAAGGTCCTGGCCGAACAGACCGGCCGCGATGCGCTATCGTGGGACGGCTACCTGCAGGCGCTGCGCGACCGCCGCGCCTTCTTTATCGAGATGGGCGCCACTTCGACCGACCACGGCCACCCGACCGCCTTCACCGCCGACCTGCCCAAGGCTGAGGCCGAGGCCCTGTTCCGTCGCGTCTCGACCGGACCGGCGACGCCTGCTGACGCCGAACTGTTCCGGGGGCAAATGCTGACGGAAATGGCCGCCATGTCGGTGGAAGATGGTTTGGTGATGCAGCTCCACCCCGGCAGCTTCCGCAACCACTCCGCCACGGTGTTCAATCGCTTCGGGCGCGACAAGGGCTGCGATATCCCGACCCAAACGGATTACGTCCGGGCGCTGAAGCCGCTGCTGGATCGGTTCGGGTCGGATACGCGCCTGTCGCTGATCCTCTTCACCCTGGACGAGACCAGCTACAGCCGCGAACTGGCGCCGCTGGCCGGCCACTATCCGGCGTTGAAACTGGGACCCAGCTGGTGGTTCCACGATAGTCCCGAGGGCATGCGGCGATTCCGCGAGCAGGTCACCGAGACGGCGGGCTTTTACAACACCGTCGGCTTCAACGACGACACCCGCGCCTTCCTGTCCATTCCGGCCCGTCACGACGTGGCCCGGCGCATGGACTGCGGTTTCCTGGCCAAGCTGGTGGTGGAACACCGGATCGAGGAGGACGAGGCCCATGAGCTTGCCCATGCCCTGACCTATGGACTGGTCAAGGCGGCCTACAAGCTGTGAGCCGGAGCGGGAGGCGGCTCCTAAAACCGGCTATCGACTTCACCTTCGAATGTCGAAGCCCTGGTCTTCCATGGCGGCTTTGACGTCTTCAGCGGAGAACAGGTTGAAGTCGCCGGGGACGGAGTGTTTGAGGGCGGCGGCGTTGAGGCCGAAGTCCAGGGCCTGCTGGTCGGTCCAGCCGCTCCACAGGCCGAACAGGACGCCGGAGGCGAAGGCGTCGCCGCCGCCGACGCGGTCGATCACGCCGGTCAGTTGCAGGGGCGCGGCCTGGGTCTCGATCACCCCGTCGGCGGCGCGGGTCAGCATGACGGCGGACAGGGCCTGGTCGGCGACGCTGTCCTGGACGCGCAGTGTGCAGGCGATGCTTTGCAGGCGGGGGAAGGCGTCGAAGGCGGCGGCGGCGGCCTGGCGACGGCGCACGGCCGGATCGGGATCGTCGAACCGGGTCTTCAGCACCAGGGCGAAGTCGCGGTCGTCGGCGAAGGCGACGGTGGCGCCGGCCAGCATCCGGCCCAGGGTGGTCGGCGGGTCGCCGTCCCACTGTTCCCACAGCTTGCCGCGGAAATTGCCGTCATAGCTGACCTTGACCCCCCGACGCACGGCGGCTTCGACCAGGGCGACGGCGGCGGCCGAGCCGTTGGGGCCCGTCGCCGGGGTCACGCCCGAGGCGTGCAGCCACGCGACCCCGTCAAGCAACTGGTCCCAGTCGAAGGCGGTGTGGACGTGTTCGACGAAGGCCGAGCCGGCGCGGTCGTACAGCACCTCGGACGGCCGCCGCACCGCGCCGGGGGTCAGGAAATAAAGCCCCATTCGCCCCGGTCGGAACACCACGGGCGAGGTGTTGACCCCGTGCTTGCGCACCTCATCGCGCGCCGCGCGGCCCAGGGCGTTGTCGGCCAGAACGGTGGCCAGGCTGGTCGGGGCGCCGAACTGGGCCAGGGAGACGGCGACGTTCGCCTCGGCCCCCGCCGGACGGACCGTCAGGGCGGGGGACTGGAGCAGGAGCTCGTTGTGGTTCGGCGAGAACCGCAGCAGCATCTCGCCGAAACAGAGGATGCGGCGCTTGGGCAAGGCGAGAGGGTCCGGCGATCCCGTCACCAGTTCCACATGGTCCCATCTTCGAGGCGCGCGACCGGCAGATAGGCAGGCTTGTACGGGTATTTCGCCGCCTCGGCCTCGTCGATATCCACCCCGTGTCCGGGCGTGTCGCCGACATGGAGGAAGCCCGCATCGAAGCTGTAGTCGTGCGGGAAGACGGCGTCCGTCTCGGGGGTGTGGCGCATATATTCCTGGATGCCGAAGTTGGGGACCCAGGTGTCGAAGTGCAGCGCCGTCCCCATGGTCACGGGCGACAGGTCGGTGGCGCCGTGGCAGCCGGTGCGAATCTGGTACAGGCTGGCCAGGTCGGCGATCCGCCGCAGGTGGGTGACGCCGCCCGCGCCGACGATCGTGGCGCGGATATAGTCGATCAACTGGTTCTGGATCAGATCCTTGGCGTCCCAGATCGAGTTGAAGATTTCGCCTACCGCCAGAGGCGTGGTCGTGTGCTGACGGATCAGCTTGAAGGCCTCCTGGTTTTCGGCCTGAGTGACGTCCTCGAGCCAGAACAGGCTGTAGGGCTCCAGCGCCTTGCCGAGTTGAGCCGCTTCGGTGGGCGTGTAGCGATGGTGGCCGTCGTGCAGCAGGTGATGGTCAAAGCCGTAGGTGTTGCGCAGGGTCTCGAACAGTTTGGGAACGTAGTTCAGGGCCTTGTGGGTGTCCCACCCGGTCAGTGAGGGCAGGGCGGCGTCGGCCGGTTCGTAGAACAGCTTGCCTCGGCCCACTCCATAGGCGTCCTTGACGCCGGGAACGCCCGTCTGAGCGCGAATGGCCTTGTAGCCCAGGTCTATATAGTGGCCGACCGCATCGACGGTCTCGGCGATGTCGGAGCCATTGGCATGGCCATAGACCATGACGCCGTCGCGGCTCCGTCCGCCCAGCAGGTCGTACAGAGGCATGCCGGCCATCTTGGCCTTGATATCCCACAGGGCGACGTCGACGGCGGCAACGGCGCGCATGGTGACCGGCCCGCGACGCCAATAGGCGCCCCGATAGAGATACTGCCAGATGTCTTCGATCCGACGCGGATCCATACCGATGAGGCAAGGAACGACATGGTCCTGAAGATAGGAGACCACAGCCAGCTCGCGCCCGTTCAGGGTGGCGTCGCCGATCCCGTACACGCCCTGATCTGTCTGTATCTTCAAGGTCACGAAGTTGCGACCTGGGCAGGTGACGATGACTGTGGCGGATACGATCTTCATGGCGGCGCGGGCTTCTCACTGTTATGACCATGGGCATAGCACGGCCATTTCCAATCCGGAAGATATTGGTAAGGCCATTTTTGCAACCTCCGGAGTGCAGCCATGGGAAATTTGAAAAGCGAGGCCTTGGCGGCACCGGCGACGCCCGTCTCGCACGATCGCCTCTACCAGAAGCTCGCCAAGATGCTTTTCGACGACCTGGTGCAAGGCAAGTTCAAGGTCGGCGATCGCTTGCCGGCGGAGCGCGAGCTGGCGAGCGACTACGGCGTTAGCCGCCCGGCGGTTCGGGAAGCGATGATCGCCCTGGAGGTCCAAGGCTTCGTCGAGGTCCGGATCGGCTCGGGGGCCTATGTGGTGCGCGTGCCGGGCGTGCAGGACCAGCCCGGTTTCGGCGTGACGGCGTTCGAACTGACGGAAGCGCGTCTTCTGGTCGAGGGCGAGGCCGCCGCCCTGGCCGCCACCACGATTTCAGATGACGAAATAGGCCTTTTGCAACAGCTGGTTAATGAGATCGCCGACGAGAATAGACTGCCGGGGGTGAGCGAGCGCGCGGATCGCGAATTCCATCGTGTCATCGCATCGGCCACGCGCAATTCTGCAATCGTCCATATGGTCGAAGAGCTTTGGCGCATGCGGTCCGCCTCGCCGGCCTGCGCCCTTCTTCATGAGAAAGCCCGCACCGCCAATGTGCGACCGGTGGTGGAGGAGCATCAGGAGATCGTCGAGGCCTTAAAGACGCGCGATCCGCAGCGGGCTCGCGCCGCGATGCGCGCCCATTTGGGGCAGGTGATCGAGCATCTGCTCTTCGCGACCGAAGAGAAGGCCATGGAGAATGCGCGGCGTTCGGTGGCTTCGACCCGTGAGCGTTTCGGACGGGCCGTGTCACTGTAAATGCTAAAGTCATTGCAATTGGCCTGACCATTATTCTATCTTTGGTCATCTCGCGTGAACCGGCAACAAGACTGGGCGCATCAGGGGAGGCCAAAAGTGAGCGTACAGACCAGTCCTATTCAAATTAAAGCGCCATCCCCCGGCAAATACCGGTGGGTGATTATGTGGCTGCTGTTCGCGGCCATGGTCATCAACTACGTTGATCGGCAGATGATCGGCTTTCTCAAGCCGAGCCTGTCAGCCGAGTTCGGTTGGTCCGAGACCGACTATGCCGACATCGTCTTCTGGTTCCAGGCGTCCTACGCCGTGGCCTACCTCTTGTGGGGCCGGATCATGGACAAGGTCGGGGCCCGCTGGGGCCTGGGCGTCGCCTTCGGCATCTGGCAGATCGGCCATATGCTGCACGGTGCGGCGCGCGACCTGTCCCACTTCATGATGGCGCGGATGGTGCTGGGCGTCGGCGAGGCCGGCGGCTTCCCCGGAGGCCTCAAGGCGGTCGCGGAATGGTTCCCCAAGAAGGAACGCGCCCTGGCGACCGGCCTGTTCAACGCCGGAACCAACATCGGCGCCATCGTTACGCCGCTGATCGTGCCGGGGTTGGTTCTGGCCTTCGGTTGGCAGATGGCCTTCGTCATCACCGGCCTGCTGGGACTGATCTGGCTGCCGATCTGGCTGCTGGTCTACCGCCGTCCCCGCGAGCAGAAGAACCTGTCTGCGACCGAACTGGCCTATATCGAGCAGGATCCGGCTGACGTTGTCGAGAAGGTGAAGTGGACCAAACTGCTGACGGTCAAGGAGACCTGGGCCTATGCGCTCGGCAAGTTCCTGATCGATCCGATCTGGTGGATGTTCCTGTTCTGGCTGCCGGACTTCCTGGGCAAGACCTACGGACTGGACCTGAAGAGCTTCGGGCCGCCGCTGGTCGCCATCTATCTGCTGTCGGACGTCGGTTCGGTAGGCGGCGGCTGGCTGTCCTCGCGCTTCATGCATCGCGGCATGAGCGTCAACAAGGCCCGCAAGATCACCATGCTGATCTGCGCCCTGTGCGCCGTGCCGGTGGCCTTCGCCGCCATGGCGTCCAACCTGTGGGTCGCGGTTGGGATCATCGGTCTGGCGACAGCGGCGCACCAGGGCTTCTCGGCGAACCTCTACGCCCTGCCGGGCGATGTCTTTCCGCGCTCGGCCGTGGGGTCGGTCGTGGGGATCGGCGGCATGCTGGGCGCCATCGGCGGCATGGCCATGGCCAAATACGCCGGCTACGTCCTGGAGCAGATCGGCAGCTATACGCCCATCTTCGTGGTGGCGGCGTCGGCCTATCTGCTGGCCCTGCTGGTTGTTCACCTGATCACGCCAAAATACGCGCCGGCCAAGGTCTGAGGTTCTGAAGTCCAGAACCACGGGCCCCGCCGCGCCCGCCTGGGTATGTCCAAAAACACAGAGGGAACCACGTCCATGAAACGGTACAGTGCGATCGCCGCAGGACTGCTCGTCTTGCCCTTGGCTTCACCCGTCTTCGCCAATGAGCTGGCGGCCGCACGGGCCGAGCAACGCGACGTGGTCTCTCTCGCCACGGGATGGCGTTTCCAGTTCGGAGAAGCGCCGGACACCGTCGTCGGCGACGCTTTCGACGACAGCGGTTGGCAGGCGGTCGAGGTGCCGCACACCTGGAATCGCGTCGGCTATTATCTCAACAATCCCGAAACCCACATCCACACCCCCGAGACCGTGAACCGGGATCAGGGCGTCGGCTGGTACCGGCTGAACTTCACCGCCCCGGCCTCGTTCGAAGGCGCCAGGGCCTGGCTGCAGTTCGACGCGGCGAGCCGGACCGCCGAGGTCTGGTTGAACGGCCAGCGTCTGGGCGCGCATGACGGCGCCTTCTCGCGCTTCAGGCTGGACGCCACCTCCGCGCTGAAACACGGTCAGGACAATGTTCTGGTCGTCAAGACGGACAATACCAAGCCCCAGCCCGGCGCCGCGACTGCGGACAGCCTTCCGCTCGCCGGGGACTTTTTCGTTCACGGCGGTCTCTATCGCCCGGTCAGTCTGATCGCCACCCATCCCGTCCATATCGATATGCTGGATTCCGGCGGCAGCGGGGCCTATGCGACGACGCGTTCGATCGCGGCGGATCAGGCGCAGATCGACGTTGAGGTCCGCCTGCGCAACGACAGCGCCCGCGATCAGGCGGCGACCGTGCGTGTCGCCCTGGTCGATGCCGAGGGGCGGGTCCAAGGCGAGGTGGATCATCGACAACTGTTGTCGGCGAATGCGTCCGACCTGTTCAAGGGTACGATCACCGTGGCCCGGCCTCGCCTCTGGCAAGGCGTGGCGGATCCCTATCTGTACACGCTGAGAACGGAGGTGATCGATCCGACCGGCGCGGTGATCGACCGCGTCGATCAGCCTTACGGCGTCCGGCAAATCGTGGTCGATCCCGAACAGGGCTTCTTGCTGAACGGCCAGAAGGTGCGGCTGGTCGGCACCGGCTATCATCAGGATCGCGAAGGCAAGGGCTGGGCCGTGACGCCTGCCGACATCGAGGAAGATGTCGCCATGCTGCGCGATATGGGGGTGAACACGCTTCGGCTGACCCACTATCAGCACGGGCAAACCGTTCACGATCTCGCGGATCGTTACGGGCTGATCGTCTGGGACGAAATTCCCCTCGTCAGCGTATGGACGCTCGGCGGCGCCAAGGAGCCCAGCGAAGGTCTGAGGGCTAATGCGCGCCAGCAACTCACGGAACTGATTCAACAGAACCGAAACCATGCCTCCGCCTCCGTCTGGAGCATCGCCAATGAGGTCGATTTCGGAAACTCGTTGCCGATTTTCCTGACGGGCGACGCCTCTTCGCTTCCCGATCCCCTGCCGCTGCTCCACGAGTTGGACGCCCTGGCCAAGACGCTGGATCCAAGCCGACCAACGACCCTGGCCACCTGTTGCGAGGCGCGCCATTTCGCGGAAGGAGTGACCGTTCCCCGGACGGCCGTCGCCGCCGATCTCGGTGGGATGAATCTCTACTACGGCTGGTACTATGGCCAGCCTTCCGATCTTGCCGACGCGATCGACACGGTCCGTCTCCGCCGCCCCGAACAACCGCTGGCGCTTACGGAATACGGCGCCGGCGGGGCGACGACGATGCACACCGACAACCCCCTCGGCGGTCCCATCGACTCGCGCGGTCGGACACAGCCCGAGGAGTACGAAAGCTACATCCACGAACAGGCCTGGTCGATCCTCGCGCCGCGCGACTATCTGTGGGGAACCTGGCTGTGGAACGCCTTTGATTTCGCGACGACCATCCGGCGAGAGGGCGACGCGGACGATATCAATACCAAGGGCCTGATCACCTACGATCGCAAGATCAAGAAGGACGCCTTCTTCTTCTACCGTGCAAACTGGTCGTCCAATCCGACAGTGCACGTCACGGGTTCGCGCTACACCGACAGGGCCTATCGGCACGCCGAGGTCAGGGTCTATTCGAACGCCCAGTCCACAGCGCTGGTGTTGAACGGCCAGGCGTTGGCGGCGCAGGCCGACTGCCCGATGCGCATCTGCGTTTGGCCCGTCAAACTGGCGCCGGGCGTGAATACGGTGGAAGCGGTCGGCCGGTTCGCAGACGGCGAGGTCCGGGACGGTGTCCGCTGGACTTTGGGAGAGGACGTCGCAAGCTCGGTTCGCATCGACAGCGGCGCCATCATGGCCGCGCCGAGCGTGTCGGGTCGGTTCGGCTCGGACAACTTCTTCACCGGCGGTCGCGCCGCTTCGGCCGACCCTGCGCCGGTCGGCTTCACGCCGGCTACGCCTGTCGCGGTCGAAGGCGACGACCCGGCGCTCATTAAAACCTATCGGACCGGAACCTTTGAATACGCCGTGCCCGTCGATGCGGGTACGTACGAGGTCACCCTGACCTTTCTGGAGCCCGCGGCGGCTCCTGGAGAGCGGCTGTTCGATGTGCGCGCCAATGGCGACACTATGCTGGCCGGATTCGACGTCAACAGCGCGGCCGGCGGCGTTCTGAAGGTCGTCAAACGCAAGTTTGAGGTGGCCGCGCGGGACGATCGGATCGTGCTGTCCTTCGCGCCTACGCGCGGCGACGCCTTGGTTTCGGCGATCGAGATCGTGAAAAAATGATTTGCAGGCCCGTCTAGACAGGCCGCACCAAAGGGCTTTAACTGGTCATACCAATAAGTGCACAAATGCACACGGGAGGGTTACCAATAATGCGCTACACATCGATACTCCTTGCGTCGGCGGCCCTCTCGGGCCTCGCGGCTCCGGTCTGGGCTCAGCAGACTCCGGCGGCTTCGACGCAGACCAATGATCCCACGGTCTATGCCCTGAATGAGGTGGTCGTCACCGCTCAGAAGCGGGAGCAGCGACTTCAGGACGTCCCGGTCGCCGTGACGGCGCTGACAGCCGAGACCCTGGAAAACCGAAATGTAACGGAAGTGGCGGATGTGGCGCGGTTGGCCCCGAGCTTGACGGTGACGGAGTCCGGTCAGGCCACCAATAACAGCATCAATATCCGCGGGATCGGCACCTCGGCCTTCAGCATCGGCATCGAGTCCGCCGTCGCCGCCGTCGTGGACGACGTGTCTCTGGTCCAGCAGGCCCAGGCGTTTTCTCCCCTGGCGGATATTGATCGCATCGAGGTGCTGCGAGGGCCTCAGGGGACGCTGTTCGGCAAGAACGCCTCCGCCGGGGCGATCAACATCGTGACCCAGGGGCCGACGGCCAATCTCAGCGGGGCGCTGACGGTCGCGGCCACCACGGACAAGGAGACGAGGATTGAAGGATCGGTCGCGGGACCGTTGGGCGAGCGCGCCGGTTTTCGACTGAACGCCTACGCTTCCGAGCGTGACGGCTATATCAAAAACCTGACCACGGGAAATCTGCTCAATGGCGAGGACGCTTGGGGGATTCGTGCGCGTGTGGACCTTCAACCTACGGATCAACTCTCTCTTTCATTGACCGCGAGCCATTCGGAATCGGACGTCAACGGCAATGTGCGGACCTTCCGCGAGGCGACGTCGGGCGCCAAGATTGTCGGAGCGTCGCTTTCCGATAACCTCGTCGGCACCGAGGCCGGCGCGGACAACTACAAGGTCCGCATCAACTTTGAGCCGCTGAACCACAGCGAATCCGAGATATTCGCTGTGAAGGGGTCGTATGACTTCGGCGGGGCGACCCTGACGTCGATCACCAGCTATCAGGACTGGAAGTACGATTTCAGCGAGGATTTCGACAATGTCGCCACGCCGACCCTGACCGACTCCAACAATCCCAACAGCGCGCCTGTGGCTGACGGCATCATCCAGCGGTCCAGCTTCCATACCACCAGCCTCGCTCAGGAGCTCCGTCTGGCGTCCACGGGCGGCGAGCGCTTCAACTACCTGCTCGGCCTGTTCTACTCGGATTCCGAGACCGACAGGACGCTCGTGCGCGGCCCGACCTTCCCGACCGACTTTGATGCGGGCGTCACGAACACGACCTATGCGGCGTTCGGTCAGTTCACCTACGATATTTCGCCCCAGACCCACGTCGATCTGGGTCTGCGCTGGAACTCGGAGGACATCACCGTCGACTTCACCAACCTGCTCACCAACGCGACCACCTGTCGGTCGACCTGCAGCGGGGAGGCGAGTGACGCCCGGACGACCTACAAACTCGCGCTCAGGCATGACCTGACCAACAACATCATGACCTACGCCTCCTTCGCCACCGGCTATAAGGGGCAAGGCTTCGACGTCAGCAGTAGCTTTACCCCGGCCCAGGCTGAGCAACCCGTCGCCGCCGAAACCTCGGACGCCTATGAAGTCGGCATGAAGGGCCGTTTCTTCGACGGACGTGTGCAGGCGAATGTCGCCGGCTTCTGGACCGAGTACTCGAACTTCCAGACGCAGAGCATCGAGGAGGATCCGGCGGCGCCGGGAACCTACATCACGCGCCTGCGCAATGTGGGCAGTGTCAGAAGCCGGGGTGTGGAAGTGGACGGGGCTGCACGGGTCACGGAACGTCTGCGGTTTGACGTGTCCGCCGCCTATATCGACGCCGAGGTCACCGATTTCCCCAATGCGCCCTGCTACAACGGCCAGACGGCGGCGGAGGGATGCCGCGACCTCAATCCTAGTCCTTCTGCTCTCACCGGCGTTCAGGACTTGGCGGGCAAAAGCCTGACCAACTCGCCCAAGTTCAAATATTCGATCGCGGGCACCTACGACCTCGACCTGCCGAACCTGCCCTTCAATGCCGCGATTTCGGGTGAATGGGCCTATCGGACTAAGGTGAACTTCGCCCTCGGCGACAATCCGCGCCTGGAACAGGAAGGCTATGGCGTCTTCAACGGGAATGTCACCTTCGAGAGCCCTGACTCGCCTTATCGCGTGACCTTGTTCGTCAACAACCTGTTCGACCAGCACTATGCGACGTCGATCAGCGCATCGACGGGCGCTTCCTCCACGGCGCTCGGCGGCGGGTACACCGTGGCCGACGCCGTCTCGCAAATCCTGCCGCGGGCATCGCAGCGGTACTTCGGCATCCGTGCTCGCGCACGCTTTTAAGACCACTTCTCCTGAAACTGCCCGGCCCTTTGGGGTCGGGCTGCCTTTTTTGATGTACCGAGCCGTCGCGGCGTCGCGCCCGACATCTTTGAACGCCCAAAGGATTGCGATGTGACGCGCCTCAACAAGGCTTCCGCAGAAACTTTGGACGCTCGCATATTGCGGTCCGTCTATGAGCGGCCAAGCACCCCGGGCGTCGTTCATCTTGGAACCGGCGCCTTCAATCGTGCGCACCAGGCCGTCTATGCCGATGCGGCGCTCGAACATGGAGATTCAGTGGCGGCCATCCTTGGCGTATCCTTGCGTTCGCCGACGGCGCGAGACCAACTGGTCCCTCAGGACGGGCTGTTCACTGTGACGGAACGGTCGGGCGAGGGGGCGGTCACGCGTCTTGTCCGATCCGTCAACGACGTTCTGTTCGCCCCCCAATCGCCGCGCGACGTGATCAAGGCTATGGCTGCTGAGACCACGGGATTGGCGACCCTGACGGTGACAGAGGCGGGCTATCTCGCCGGACCCGCAGGAGACCTCGACCTGGCTTCGCCAGCCGTGATGGCGGACCTTAAAGGGGAGGGGGCGCCGCTCAGCATCTATGGTTTCCTGCGAGCAGCGCTTCACGAGCGAAAAGCTGCAGGCCAGCGCGGTCTAACCATTCTGTCCTGCGATAATTTGGCCGCCAACGGGAGGCGGCTAGCGTTGTGGCTCGATCAGTTTTTGCTCGCCGCCGATCCCGGTCTGGCGGCCTGGACGCGTGCCGAATGCCGGTTCCCGTCCTGTATGGTGGATCGCATCGTCCCTGCGACCACGGCGGCCGACCGTGACGAGTTGAAAACCCGGTTGGGCGTCGACGACCATGCCGCTGTCTTCACCGAGCCGTTTTCCCAGTGGGTGGTTGAGGATGCGTTCGTCGGCGACCGGCCGCGATGGGACGCCGGTGGCGCCCAATTCGTCAGCGATGTGGCGCCTTATGAGACCGCCAAGCTGCGAATGCTGAACGGCGCGCATTCGGCTTTAGCCTATATCGGACTGCGTGAGGGTTGGGTCTTCGTCCACGAGGCGATCCGCGACCCTCGCATCGGCGACCGCGTCGAACGCCTGATGCGAGCGGAAGCGACGACGAGCCTGTCTCCGGCGCCCGGTCAAGACCTGCAAGCCTATGCGGATCGGCTGATCGATCGGTTCGCCAATCCCGCCCTCAATCACCGGCTCGATCAGATCGCCAAGGATGGGTCCGAGAAGATCGTTCAGCGTTGGCTGCCGGTCCTCGCGCATCATCAGGCGGCCGACAGACTGTGCCCCGCCACGCTCGAAGCTCTGGCGGCCTGGATGGTGTTCGTCCGCGGAGACCATGGTCCGGTGGTCGATCCCCTCGCGGATCGGCTCGCCGACCTGTGGCGGCAGGCCGGCGCCAAGAACATCGCTGCGGCCCTGTTCGGGCGCGGTGGTCTGCTGGCGGTCCACTGGACGGCGTCGCCCGTCAATCTCGCGCGCCTGACAGAACTCATAAACGACGACGGCCGAACCGGCTGATCTTTCTATCCTCCACGCTCCGCAACCCAGGTTACGAAACCGATGCGTTACTCCAAGAAGTCCAGAATGGTCGTCCTGGCCGCCTGCGTCCTGACGCTTTCGGCCGCCGCAGCCGGTGTGTCGGCGTCATCCGTCACGGCGTCGAGCGCCGCTGCGGCGCCGGTCAGCGAGGCGGACGCCACGGCGCGGGCGAATGCGCTGTTGGCCCGTATGACGCTCGACGAAAAGGCGGCTCAGGTCAGCCAGTTCTTCATGTTCGGCGATCCGGCGAGTTTCGAACCCAAGGTTCGCGCGGGCGCGGGATCGCTGCTCTTCGTCACCGATGTCAATGTGATCAACAGGTTGCAGCGCGTCGCAGTCGAAGAGAGCCGACTGGGCATTCCGTTGCTGTTCGGGTTCGACGTGATCCACGGCCTGCGGACCATCTTCCCCGTACCGATCGGCATGGCGGCTTCATGGGATCCCTCGGCGGCGGAACGCGCCCAGGCCATCGCCGCCAAT
>NZ_JAUSOE010000053.1 GCF_030656255.1 Brevundimonas sp.
GCTGACTTGGCTTTGGTTGGACGGTCGGCGGGGAGCGGCGCAGGACACTGCTTACGTCGCCCTTGGAAGCTCGTTCGCGGCGGGTCCAGGCGTCGGTGAACGCGATCCCGACAGCCCTCTACTCTGCTTGCGGTCGGCGACGGACTATCCGCATCTGCTTGCGCGCCGCCGTGATCTCGTCTTGTCCGATGTAACCTGCAGCGGGGCGACAGTGTCCCATATTCTTCGCGGCGGGCAGTTCCTCCAGCCGGCTCAGATTGATGCGATCGGACCGAAGACCCGGCTGGTGACCATCACCATCGGCGGAAATGACGTCGCCTTTATCGCCAATCTCTACGCCTGGTCCTGCCAGAATCGCCCCGAGGGTTTGACGCCATTCTGGCGGCTGGCGGTGTGCAGAGAGAAGCCATGGGACCAGGTCGATGCCGCCCTTGCGACCTTACCGGAGGCTATGGATGCCATGATGAAAATTATTCGCCGGCAGGCGCCGCAGGCCCGGATTGTCCTGGTGGATTATGTTTCTGTCCTGCCGGCGGCCGGCCGATGTCCCCACCGATTGCCGTTATCGGAAGTCCAGTTGGAGCGGGGCCGTACAGGCGTCTAAACTTTCAAAAGATCAGGTCCGAACCCAGGCCGACGCTCCTTCCCCGAAGGGCCGTTGTCAGTTACGAGGGCAGGTCACCATCCGCATTCAGGGAGAGTCTGATCATGTCGTCCTTCGTTCCGTGTGGTGTCCAGACAAGGACACGAATATCGTTGCTGGCCCTAGTCACGTCGAGCGGGAGGCGCGCAGCCTCAAGTGAGCGACCGTAGCGCGCATTTGCGCCCGGAATCGCAATGGGGACGACTGGAACGACTGGCCGCGCGAGAACGAAAAGAAAAAAGAACGGGAACATCCGTGTGCAAATTTCGCCCACGCGGTCTCGCAACTTATTGAATTAGTTCAGTAAGTTATCCAGTCCATCATGGGGGCGATGGCCAGCATATGTGATTGACTGTTAGTCATTTTTTTCGGGTTAAGGCAACGTTGGTTGGTGGCGTGTGCGCTGGACTGTACGCTGTGTTGCGACGCTTTTCCGGGTTTTCGACTTCTCTGTGCACACAGAGCGCGAACGAAATGGCGACCTATCCGAAGCTCCCGTCCGGAACATGGCGCGCTCAGGTCAGGAGGAGGGGGCGCTCTATAAGCGAAACCTTCCTTGAATGCGAGGATGATGCCAAGCGTCAGACATTGAGGCTGAAGGTTTCACCCAACCAAGCTTTCATGGCGAAGTTCGACCCATACGAAGCGCCGCGAACATGGAAACTTTGGATGCCGACCTCGTCAGCGCCGCGGAAGGGAAACCTCTGCGACCAAGCCGCCGGTCGGGTGGTTCAAGAGGCGAACCGAAGCGCCGGATCCCTCAAGGAGCGCGCGGGCGATCGTCAGGCCTATGCCCGTGCCGCGGTAGGCGGAGGTCGTCGCCGCCCCGCCTCGAATGAAGGGTTCGAAGAGGCGATTGATGTCGGGATCCGATAGGCCGGGGCCGTGATCGCGCACGCGGATCAGGATCTGATCCTTCTCGATCTGGCAACTGATCTCGACGCGCTCGCCATATTTCACGCCGTTGTCGATCAGGTTGTTCAGCGCCCTCGCCAGGCCGGTCGGTCGGACTTTTACGCTCGATCCGCAGCCTGCGGTGAACCTGACGTCGGCGCCGAATTCAGCCGCGTCCTCCGCCAGGCTTTCGACGAGGGAATCGATGTCCACGACGGACCAGGGCTCGGTGGTCTCCTGGCTGCGGGCGAGTTCGAGGCCCTGCCGGACGAGAACCTGTGTCGCGTTGACGTCGGCCACCAGGCGATCTCGGAGAGTCTCATCCTCGACATTCTCCAGCCGCAGCCGAAGACGGGTGAGGGGCGTCTGAAGGTCGTGACTTATGGCGGCGAGCAGTTGGGTTCGATCTCGCAGCCCCGCACGCACCCGCGCCTGCATGATGTTGAAGGTCGAAAGCGCCGCCTTGACCTCGGTCGGACCGTGCGCGTCGGCGGCTGGGGCGTCCAGCGAAGCGGCGAACGCGGTTGCGGCGTCTGATAGCCGACGTAGGGGCAGGGTGATGAAACGGGTGACGAGGATCGACAGAAGGGCGCTGGAGGCGAGAAGGACGAACAGGTAGATGGGGTTGCTGCTTGATCCGACGGGCATGATGACCGGCGGCTGGAACATGGCGAAGGCCCGCCGCACGTCTCCCTGGGGGACGACGCTGACCACCCAGCAGTCGAGGACCAGTTCAAATCCATTTCCTATGTTCGTGGTCGTCACCCGGCCGTCGGCGTCCGGCGGAAGACAGGCGCTCCGCGCGGCCGGCCCCGCCATAGGCTTGCTGTCCTTGCCCATGGCCTCGATGAGCTGGGCCTCCAGGGCTGGATTTCGGCGGAAGGGCGGGGGGGACGCGTGCATACGCGCGCCGAGCATCTGCCGCATCACATCTGCTTTTTCGGCCTCCGTAGATGCGGCGCTGATCTTCTGCTCTATTTCCACGCTGCGGGCGACAAGCTGGTTTATTCGAAGGGCTTCGAAGTCCCGCAGGCGCGACATTTCCGTCAAGGTCAGCGAAAGCACCGCCGCCCCGGTGATGCCGATCGTCAGCAGGACGAATGTGCGTCCTCCGAGAGAGTTCAACCTGGCCCAGGCCGCCTCCCAGAGACTTCGTCCCGCCAGCTTCACGAGAAGGTCACGTCTGCAGCAAGCACATAGCCCTCGTTGCGGACAGTGAGGATAAGACCTTCCCCCAGCGGCGAGAGTTTGGACCGCAGGCGACTGACCTGAAGATCGATCGACCGATCATTCGGGGCGAGGTTGCGCCGATACGGGAGAAGATCCTCGCGCGCCAACACGGCGTTGGGATTGCGCACGAGACGCTCCAGCAACCTGTATTCTGCCGATGACAGGATGATCAGCCGTTCGTCGGAGGCGATCAAACGTCGCTGTACGAGATCAAGCGTCCAGGATCCGAACTGAGCGTAGCGCTTGTTGCGGTTCGGATCGGCGCCTTCGCCCCGTCTGCGCAGCAAATTGCGAATGCGCGCGAGCAGCTCACGCGGTTCGAAGGGCTTGGTCAGATAGTCGTCGGCCCCCAGTTCCAGGCCAAGGACCCGGTCGATAGAGGCGTCTCTGGCGGTCACCATGATCACGGCCTCAGTGCGGTCCCCGGCGCGCATTTCCCGACACAGATCGATGCCGTCGCCATCAGGCAGATTGAGGTCTAGGATGACCACATCGAAAGCCTCGGTCTTCATCTTCTGACGCACCTCTGCGAGGGAGGCGGCGTGCGAAACCTCGAAACCCGCCTGGGCGACCTGCTGGACGATCAGGCCGCGAATATCTTCGTCGTCATCGACGACGAGAACGCGTGCAGGAGGGTGGGCGAGTGTCGGCATGGGCCAAGACTAGCGTGAGCAGGCCCGGCTGTCTGCGCTGCCTGCGCAGCGGACACAGGACGATACGTTTCGACACAAATCAGTACGTCCCGACATTAAACGACGAGCAGGGACATCCAATCGCACACCAACGACATTCGCTGAAGTGCGAGGAGAACAGAACCCACAGCGCCCCTGATGCAGGGGCGTTTCCATTGGAGAGCTTCATGGTCCGTACGTCTCGGCCCGCATTCACGAACGTCGGTTCCCGCGTTGCTTTCGCCGGTCAGCTGGCGGCAGTCCTGCTGCTTTCGGCTTGCGCAGACAAGGCGCAGCCGTCCCCGCCGGCGCCCGAAGTCGGTTTCGTCACCCTGACCACCCAGGCCGTGCCGATCACCACGGAACTGACGGGGCGGCTGACCTCCCTGGCCGTGTCGGAAGTGCGACCCCAGGTGAACGGCATTATCCGTCGTCGCCTGTTTGAAGAGGGGGCCTATGTCCGGGCCGGACAGGCCCTCTACGAGATTGATTCCCGCGTCTATGAGGCCAGCCGCAACGAGGCCTCGGCGCAGCTGCAGAATGCTCAGGCGCAGCTGACGACGGCCCAGGCCAAAGCCTCGCGTTATGAAGGTTTGACCGAAATGGACGCCGTCAGCGGCCAAGACGCGGACGACGTGACCGCCGCCGCACGGCAAGCCCGCGCTTCGGTCGCCCAAGCCCAGGCGGCCCTACGGTCCGCCGAGCTCAATCTGGGCTTTACGCGCATCACCGCCCCTATCAGCGGCCGGATCGGTCGCTCTTTGCTTACGCAGGGTGCGCTGGTGAGCGCCAACCAGGCCGATCCGCTGGCGACCATTCAGGCGATGGACCCCATCTTCATCGACATCACGGAATCCAGCACCCGCATCCTGGAAATCCGCAAGGCTCTGGCGAACGGCGGGCTGAGCGCTGCCAGCGCCTCTGTGACCCTGATCCTCGATGACGGCACGGAATATGGACAGGCGGGCACGATCACCTTCACTGACGCCGTCGTCGATGAGGCGACGGGCGCCGTCACCATTCGCGCCCGTATCCCCAATCCGGACAGCCTGCTGTTGCCGGGAATGTTCGTGCGGGTACGGATCGAGGAAGGGGTGGTGCCCAACGGCGTTCTGGCGCCCCAGCAGGGCATTTCTCGCAGCACCGGCGGCCAGGCGACCGCCATGGTCCTGACCGCCTCCAACACGGTTGAGCAACGCAAGGTCGTCACCTACCGCGCCATCGACGACCAGTGGCTGATCACGAGCGGCCTGAAGGCAGGAGATCGGCTGATCGTGGAGGGGACGTCCAAGGCCAGCGTCGGTCAGACCGTTCGGCCGGTCGCCGTCACGCTGAAAAAGAGCTGACCCCATGATCAGTCGTTTCTTTATCGCCAGGCCCATCTTCGCCTGGGTGATCGCCATCGTCATCATGCTGGCGGGGATCGCTTCGATTATGTCCCTGCCGGTCGCGCAGTATCCGGATGTGGCGCCGCCCAGCGTCAGTATAAGCACCACCTATCCCGGCGCCTCCGCCGAGACGCTGGAGAGCAGCGTCACCCAGGTGTTGGAGCAACAACTGACCGGCCTGGACGGCATGGTCTATTTCTCGTCGAGCAGCAGCGCCAACGGCTCCGTGTCGATCTCGGTCACATTCGCCAAGGGCACGGATCCCGACACCGCCCAGGTTCAGGTCCAGAACAAGGTCCAGCAGGCGCTCAGCCGCCTGCCGTCGCAAGTTCAGCAGCAGGGGGTCCAGGTTACGAAGCGGAACTCCGACTTCCTGCTGATCGTCTCGATCTATGACGCCAAGGACCAGACAAGCGCCTCCGACATCGCCGACTATCTCGTCGCCAATTTCCAGGATCCGCTGGCCCGCGTCAGCGGCGTCGGTTCCAGCTCGGTGTTCGGTTCGCAATATGCGATGCGGATCTGGCTGGACCCGTTCAAACTGCGTCGGGTGGGCTTGATGCCGTCGGACATCACGGCCGCGATCGAAGCCCAGAACACGGAGGTGTCGGCCGGCCAGATCGGCGCCGCGCCCTCGTCCACGACCCAGCAGCTCACCGCGACGGTGACGGCCAAATCCAGGCTGCAGACGACCGATCAGTTCAACAACATAATCATAAAAAGCCAGACGAACGGCACGATCGTGCGGCTGTCCGAAGTGGCTCGCGTAGAAATGGGCAGCGAATCCTACGGCACCGACGCCCGCTATAATCGCCACCCCAGCGCCGGCATCGCCGTCCAGCTCGCCCCAGGCGCCGATGCGCTCGATACGGCCGAACTGGTCAAGGCGGAGGTGGCGCGCCTGTCGACCGACCTGCCCGACGGCTATGCGATCGGCTACCCGAGCGACTCGACCGCCTTCATCAAGCTGTCGATTGAGGAGGTGGTGAAGACGCTGCTCGAAGCCGTGGTGCTGGTGGTCATCGTCATGTTCATCTTCCTGCAGAGCTGGCGCGCCACCCTGATCCCGGCCATCGCCGTGCCGGTGGTGCTGCTCGGCACTTTCGGCGTGCTGTACGCCTTCGGCTATTCCATCAACACCCTGACGCTGTTCGGCATGGTGCTGTCGATCGGTCTGCTGGTCGATGACGCCATCGTGGTGGTCGAGAATGTCGAGCGGTTGATGGCGGAGGAGGGGCTGTCTCCCAAGGACGCCACGATCAAGTCCATGGATCAGATCAGCGGCGCCCTGATCGCCATCGGTCTGGTCATTTCGGCCGTCCTGCTGCCGATGGCCTTCTTCGGCGGTTCCACCGGCGTCATCTATCAGCAGTTCTCGGTGACCGTGATCACCGCCATGCTTCTGTCGGTGTTTGTCGCCCTGGTTCTGTCGCCCGCCCTCTGCGTCATGCTCCTGAGACCGAACCATTCCGATCCGCTGCAACGCAAAGGCATCGGCGGAAAGTTCAATCGCTGGTTCGATGGCGTCACGCACGGTTACATCGGCGGCACGAAGAAGATGGTCGCCCGCAAATTCCTGTTCGTCGGCGTCTTTGGAGGAATCGCTGTCGTCATGGCGGTTCTGTTCGTGCGCCTGCCGACGAGCTTCCTGCCGGTCGAGGACCAGGGCAGGGCCATCATTCAGTGGACCTTGCCTGCGGGCGCCACGACCAACCGCACCGCCGTGGTCGGTCAGGAGATCGAAGACTATTTCCTCGAAAAGGAAGCCGAGTACACCGAGGCCATTTTCGCCATCAACGGCTACAGCTCAGGCGGCTCGGGTCAGAACGCCGGCATGGGATTCGCCAGTCTCAAGGACTTCGATGAGCGCAAGGGCGACGAGGCTTCGGCTGACAGCATCACCGGCCGCGCGACAGCCGCGCTCTCGGCGGTGCGCGACGCCCAGATCTTCGCCCTGACGCCGCCGGCGATCTCCGGCCTGGGCATGAGCAACGGCTTCACCTTCCATCTGCTGAACACGGGCGGTCTTTCACGCGAAGAGTTCAAGGCGCGCGAACAGGCTCTCCTGGCCGCCGCCGGGAAGGATCCCGCTTTGGCGGCGGTGCGGCCGTCCAGCCTGCCGGACAATCCGCAACTCAAGGTCGATCTCGACGAGGCCAAGATCGCGGCCCTCGGTCTGAACGAGACCGACGTGACCAATACATTGAGCACGGCGTGGGGCGGATCCTATGTGAACGACTTCGTCGACCGTGGAAGGGTCAAGCGCGTCTATGTCCAGGCGGACGCGCCGTATCGCGCTCTGCCGACCGACCTCGATAACTGGGGCGTCCGCGGCCCTGACGGACAAATGACCCCCTTCTCTTCCTTCGCCACCAGCCGTTGGGACACCGGCCCGTCGAGCCTTTCCCGCTTCAACGGACAGAGCTCGGTCGAGCTTCAGGGCCAGGCGGCTGCGGGCGCCAGCTCGGGTGAGGCCATGGCGCGCATGGCCGAGTTGCAGGCCGAACTGGAGCCGGGCACGAGTTTCGCCTGGAGCGGCCTGTCCTATGAGGAACAACTGTCCAGCGGCCAGGCGCCCATCCTCTACGCCATCTCGATCCTGGCCGTCTTCCTCTGCCTCGCCGCCCTCTACGAGAGCTGGACCGTCCCCTTTGCGGTCCTGTTGGCTGTGCCTCTGGGCATTGTCGGCGCCGTGTTGGCGGTGACCCTGCGCGGGCTGGACAACAACATCTATTTCCAGGTCGGTCTGCTGACGACCATCGGGCTGACAGCCAAGAACGCCATCCTGATCGTGGAGTTCGCCGAGGCCTATTATCGAGAGGGCAGGGACGCCCTGACCGCAGCTGTGGATGCGGCGAAGATCCGTTTTCGTCCCATCCTGATGACCTCCATCGCCTTCATGGCGGGCTGCGTGCCCTTGGCGATCGCCACCGGCGCCGGCGCAGCCAGCCGGGTCGCCCTGGGCACAGCCGTCATCGGCGGCATGCTGACCGCGACCGTTCTGGCGATCTTCTTCGTGCCCCTGTTCTTCGTCCTGATCACCAAGGGCGTCGAACGGTTCTCGAAGTCTCCGCGACCCGTCCACGACGCTACGGCCGAAAGAGCCTGATCATGAAAAGATTGCTGCTAATCGCGGTCTCGGCGTCGGCGCTCGCGTCTTGTAATCTCGCGCCCGTCTACAATCGGCCCGATCCCTCCATCGCTTCCGCCTTTCCAACGGGCCCGGCCTATGCGCCGACCTCTGACGTCGCCTTGCGCGCCTCGTGGCGAAGCCTGTTGTCCGACGCTCGTCTGCAGACCCTGGTCGAGCGGGCTGTGGCCGAGAATCGCAGCTTCCGCCAATCTCTGGCTCAGGTCGAAAGCGCTCGGGCCCTTTATCGGGGCCAACGGGCGGCGCAACTCCCGACGCTCAGCGCGGGTCTGGACTCGACCTTCAGCGGCGGCGCAGGCTCGTCGAGCCAAGACGGTGAAAGCCATCAGGCCAGCCTGAACATCTCCAGTTTCGAGATCGATCTGTTTGGGCGCTTGAAGAACGAGACGGCCTCGGCCTTCGAAACCTATCTGGCGACGGAAGCCGGCGCCCGGTCCGCCCACGTCGCCCTGGTGGCCGAGACCGCCAGCGCCTGGCTGACGCTCGCAGCCGACCAGGATCTGTTGCAACTGGCTCAGGACACGGAGGCGAGCGCGCAACGATCCCTGGAGCTTACCCAGACCCTGAACGGCCGCGGGCTGGTCAGTCGTCTGGATGTCGCTTCCGCAGAACAGGTCGTCCAGCAGGCGAGGGCGGATGTCGCAGACTATACGCGCCAGGTGGCTCAGGACCGCAACGCCCTGGTTCTCCTGGTCGGAGGGCCGGTCGAGGACAGTCTGCTTCCGCCTACGCTGGTCGCGCTTGACCCCGTCATCGGCGTGCCGGTCGCGGGCCTGTCGTCGACCGTGCTGCTGGATCGTCCTGATGTGATCCAGGCTGAGCACCAGCTTCGCGCCGCGAACGCCGACATCGGCGCAGCGCGAGCCGCGCTGTTTCCCAGTCTCAGTCTGACCGCCTTGGCCGGGGTCATCAGCCCGTCCCTCTCGGACCTGTTTTCCGATGGACAGGATACGTGGTCCGTCTCGCCCAGCCTCTCGGCGCCGATCTTCACGCCCGGCGCTGGCGCCAACGTCGCCTATTCCCGAGCGCAACAGGACGCCGCTGTGGCCGCCTACCAACTGGCGATCCAGACGGCCTTCCGGGAGGTCGCCGACGGTCTGGCGCGCGAAGGGACCATCGGCGCGCAGAGGACTGCCATGGTCGCACAGGCCGACGCCGCAGCCGAAACCCTTCGTCTCAGCGAAGTGCGCTACCGCGCCGGCATCGACGACTACCTCTCCACTCTAACCGCTCAACGCTCGCTGTATTCCGCGCGTCAGTCGCAATCCGCCATCTTGCTGGAAGACTTGCTGAACCGGATCACCCTCTATCAGGCGCTCGGCGGCGCGCCGGAAGATTGGGCTCGGGATGAAGCGGCCTTATCGGCTCGGTCCTGACAGCGTCCTGGCGCATCCAGTTCCGCCGCTTGGTTCTGGGCCGGAACTGATGCAGAGGCCGTACGGGCCGGGCGAACGGCCTGGGCGCGCTCCGCAGCGCGCGAGAGGCTTCAGATCCAGCTTGTCGTCTCTTATAATTCTATTATATTGGAATTATGGAACTGGAACCCGCCATCCTCGCCTTGGCCGCGCTCGCCCAGACCACGCGTCTGGAGACGTTTCGGCTATTGGTGCGGCATGAGCCGGAGGGGCTGGCCGCCGGCGAGATCGCCAATCGGCTGGCGATCCCGGCCAACACCATGTCGGCCCATCTGGGCGTGCTGTCGCGGGCCGGGCTGGTCAGCGCCGAGCGGCGCAGCCGGTCCATCATCTATCGCGCCGATCTGAACCGATTGCGCGACCTGACCGTCTTCCTGCTGGAGGACTGCTGCCAGGGGCGCGCCGATCTTTGCGAGCCTTCGCTCGCCGAACTCGCCCCCTGCCGCGACTGAGGACCCCATGGACGTCATCATCTATCACAATCCCGCCTGCGGGACGTCGCGCAACACCCTGGCGCTGATCCGGCATGTCGGGATCGAGCCGCATGTGATCGAATATCTGAAGACGCCGCCCAGCCGCGCCCTGATCCAGGACCTGGCCGCGCGGACGGGCGCGGCGCTGCGCGATCTTCTGCGCGAGAAGGGCACGCCCTTCGCCGACCTAGGGCTGGGCGATCCGGCCGTCAGCGACGACCAATTGCTGGACGCCATCGAGGCCCATCCGGTGCTGCTGAACCGCCCGATCGTGGTGACGCCGCGCGGCGTGCGCCTGTGCCGGCCGTCCGAGGCGGTCCTGGACCTGCTGCCCGAGGAGGGGCTCAAACCCTTCGTCAAGGAAGACGGCGAAGTGGTGATCGACGCCGAGGGACGGCGGGTTCGCTGATGGTCGATACGCCCGTCGCCCCAACCTATGCGGCCGCGCCACGGCGGCTGTCCTTCCTCGACCGCTGGCTGACCCTGTGGATCTTCGTCGCCATGGGTCTGGGGGTAGGGCTGGGCGCCCTTGTTCCCGGCCTGCCGGCCTGGCTGGACGGGCTGTCGGTCGGCACGACCAATATCCCCATCGCCATCGGCCTGATCCTGATGATGTACCCGCCCCTGGCCAAGGTGCGCTACGAGGCCCTGCCGCAGGTCTTTGCGGACAAGCGGGTGCTGCTGCTGTCCCTGTTCCAGAACTGGGTCCTGGGGCCGGTGCTGATGTTCGCCCTGGCGGTGATCTTCCTGCGGGACCAACCGGAATATATGACGGGCGTCATCCTGATCGGCCTGGCCCGCTGTATCGCCATGGTCCTGGTCTGGAACCAGCTGGCGCGCGGCGATAACCAGTATGTGGCCGGGCTGGTCGCCTTCAACTCCATCTTCCAGATCCTGTTCTTCAGCCTGTACGCCTGGTTCTTCCTGTCGGTCCTGCCGCCGCTGTTCGGGCTGGAGGGCAGTGTGGTCGCGATCAGTTTCTGGACCATAGCGGGGGCGGTGCTGATCTATCTGGGCGTGCCGTTCCTGGCCGGCTTCCTGACCCGCCGTGTCCTGATCCGGCGCAAGGGCGAGGCCTGGTACGAGACCCGATTCCTGCCGCGTATCGGGCCGATGACCCTGGTCGCCCTGCTGTTCACCATCGTCGCCATGTTCAGCCTGAAGGGCGGCGAGGTGGTGGCCCTGCCGCTGGATGCGCTGCGCATCGCCGTGCCGCTGACGATCTATTTCCTGGTCATGTTCGTGGTCAGCTTCCTGATGGGCAAGCTGATCGAGGCGGATTATCCGCGCACCACGGCCCTGGCCTTCACCGCCGCCTCGAACAATTTCGAACTGGCCATCGCCGTGGCCATCGCGGCCTTCGGCCTGACCTCGCCGGTCGCCTTCGCCGCCGTGATCGGCCCCCTGGTCGAGGTGCCCGTGCTGATCCTGCTGGTGTCGGTCGCCCTGTGGATGGGCCGACGCTGGTTCGCCGACACAGCCCCGCCGGCGGACGCCGTCTGATGGTCGCTCTGCATCTGGTGGAGGCGACGGATCGCGGCCTGAACGCGGCCCTGACGGAGGCCGGTCTGCCCGCGCCGGGCGCCGGCCGCTATTTCAGCGCGACGGAATACGGCGATCTGGTCGGCTATGTCGGGCTGGAAGGCGAGGGGAGACATCTGCTGCTGCGGTCGCTGGTCGTTCTACCCGATGTGCGGGCGCGGGGTGCGGGCGCGCGCATCCTGACCGCCGTCGAAGCCGTGGCCGGGGATCTGGGCGCGGAGACCCTGCATTTGCTGACGACCACGGCCGAGGCCTTCTTCGTCCGGCGAGGTTTTGTGCGGGGCCTGCGGGAAGCCGCTCCCGACGCCATTCTCCGAACGCGGGAGTTCGCAGCGCTCTGCCCGGCCTCCGCCGCCTATATGACCAAGGCCATTCCATGAGTTTCGACCGTCTGCGGCTCCTGCCGGACCCCGACCATCTGCCCGCCCTGGACCCGGCCTATCTGGCGCGCAATCCGGCGGCGGGGCTGGGGCCGAACGAGCCGCCGCCGCGGATCCTGCTGCTCTACGGATCGCTCCGGGACCGGTCCTATTCGCGCCTTTGCGTCGAGGAGGCGGCGCGGCTGCTGCAGTGGATGGGGTGCGAAACCCGCATCTTCGACCCGCGTGATCTGCCGCTGACGGACCAGCATGTCGCCGACGACCATCCGGCGGTTCATGAACTACGCGAACACGCCCTTTGGAGCGAGGGCATGGTCTG
>NZ_JAUSOE010000054.1 GCF_030656255.1 Brevundimonas sp.
ATCCCGTCGGCGGCGAGGCCGGCGGCGAAGGTGACGGCGTGCTGTTCGGCGATGCCGACATCATAGGTCCGCTCGGGGAAGGCCTGGCCGAACAGATCCAGCCCGGTGCCCGACGGCATGGCGGCGGTGATGGCCACGATCGACGGATCGATCTTGGCGTGTTTGATCAGCTCCGTCCCGAACACCTTGGTGTAGCTGGGGGCGTTGGAGACCGACTTGTCCTGCTTGCCCGAGATCACGTCGAACTTGACCACGGCGTGCAGTTTGTCGGCGCTGCTCTCGGCCGGGGCGTAGCCCTTGCCCTTCTGCGTCACGACATGGACCAGCACGGGCCGGTCTTCTATGGCCGCCGCCTTCTTCAGGATCGGGACCAGATTTTCCATGTCATGTCCGTCGATGGGACCGACGTAGTAAAAGCCCAGTTCTTCGAACAGGGTGCCGCCGGTGACCATGCCGCGAGCGTATTCCTCGGCCTTTTTGGCCGCGTTGCGGAACGGGCGCGGCAGGTGCTGGGCGACTGAGCGGCCCAGGCGGCGGACGTTCTGATAGGCGCCGCCGGACACCAGACCGGCCAGATAGGCGCTCATCCCCCCGACCGGCGGGGCGATGGACATGTCGTTGTCGTTCAGGATGACCATCAGCTGGCCGTTAGTCGCCTCGGCCGCATTGTTCATCGCCTCATAGGCCATGCCGGCGGACATGGAGCCGTCGCCGATCACGGCCACGACCTTGTTCTTCTCGCCCCTCTGATCGCGCGCGGCGGCGAAGCCCAGGGCGGCGCTGATCGAGGTCGAGGCGTGGGCGGCGCCGAAGGGGTCGTAGTCGCTCTCACTGCGCTTGGTGAAGCCCGACAGGCCGCCGGGCTGGCGCAGGGTGCGGATGCGGTCGCGACGGCCGGTCAGGATCTTGTGCGGATAGCATTGGTGGCCGACGTCCCAGATCAGGATGTCCTTGGGCGTCTCGAACACATGGTGCAGCGCCGTGGTCAGCTCGACCACCCCCAGGCCGGCGCCCAGATGGCCGCCGGTCACGGAGACGGCGTCGATGGTCTCGGCCCGCACTTCTTGCGCCAGCTGTTTCAGCTGGGCGATGTCGAAGCCCCGCATGTCGGCGGGAAACTTGACGGTGTCGAGAAGCGGGGTGTCGGGCATCTGCCGGGTAAACCTTGGAAGTCTGATCAATCAACCCCTCGGGGAGATCAATGTTTCGTATCAGGACCGGCGCTTTAGCACAAAGTCCACGCTGGCCTTGAGGATTTCCGCCTCGAGTCCGAAGGGCTCAAGATGGGCGCGGGCCTGATCGGACAGGTGCGCGACCCTCTGTCGCGCGGCGTCCAGGCCCAGCAGGGTGACGAAATTGGTCTTGCCCAGGGCGGCGTCCTTGCCGCCGGCGGCCTTGCCCATTTCCTCGGGCGAACCTTCGGCGTCCAGCAGGTCATCGACGATCTGATAGGCCAGGCCGACGTCGTGGGCGAAACTGATCAGGGCGTGCTGATGCTGGGCGCTGGCGTCGGCGATGATCAGCGGGATCTCGAAGGCGTAGGCGAACAGGGCGCCGGTCTTCAGCCGCTGCATCCGCGCCACCCCGCCCAGGTCGTCGCGCACGCCCAGCAGGTCGATCATTTGACCGCCCGCCATGCCCCGCGCGCCCGAGGCCAGCGACAGCCGCGCCGCCAGTTCGCAGCGCACGGCCGCGTCCTCGTGGGTGTCTTCGTGCAGGATGATGTCGAAGGCCGCCGTCTGCAGCGCGTCGCCGGCGAGGACCGCCGTGGCCTCGTCATAGGCGCGGTGGACGGTCGGGCGGCCGCGCCGCATGTCGTCGTCGTCCATGCACGGCAAGTCGTCATGGACCAGGCTGTAGGCGTGAACACATTCCAGGGCGCAGGCGGCGCGCAAGACCGACCGTTCGTCGATATTGAACAGGCGCGCGGCCTCCAGCGCGAAGAAGGGCCGCAGCCGTTTGCCGGGACCCAGGGCCGCATAACGCATGGCCTCAGTCAGGCGGGCTTCCGGTCCGTCGGCGCGCGGCAGAAGCTGGTCCAGCGCGACCGTAACCAGATCGGCGACCTCGGCGACCCGGTCGATCACGGCCTGTTCGGGCGAGTTGGCGGCGAGCATGGGGGTCAAAACAGTCGCCCGCCCAGCGGCAGGTCGCGGTCCACCCCGACCAGCACCACCTCGCCGTCCGCATCGGGAAAACCGAGCGTCAGCACCTCGGACTTCACCGGCCCGATCTGGCGCGGCGGGAAGTTGACCACGGCGGCGACATGGCGGCCTTCCAGTTGCTCGATCGTGTAGTGGCGGGTGATCTGGGCTGAGGATTTCTTGATCCCGATCTCGGGGCCGAAATCGATCTGCAGCTTGAAGGCGGGCTTGCGTGCTTCGGGAAAGACCTCGGCCTTGACGATCCGGCCGACGCGGATATCGACCTTCATGAAGTCGTCGAAGGCGATGGTCGGCGTCATTCGAACGACGCCGCCTCGACGCCCTTGGCCTGGCCGTCCGGGCCGACGACGATCTTCTCGACGCGCAGCTGGGCCGCCTTCAGCCGGGCCTCGCAGTGGGCTTTCAGTCGCGCGCCCTCTTCATACAGTGCGATGGATTCTTCCAGAGGAGCCTGGCCGGACTCCAGGCGCGAGACGATGGTCTCCAGGCGCTGCAGGGCGTCTTCGAAGCTGAGATCGGCGGGGATGGCGGCGGTATCGGTCATGGCGCGGACCCTAGAGGGGGGCGAAGCCTGCATCAACGGTGGATGCGGCTATCGCTTCTCGTAACGGCGCTGGGACCAGTATTTGAAGCCCTGGTTATGCACCAGTTTCCAGCCGTCGGCCTTCAGTCGCGCGCCGACCATATGGTTGAAATAGCCGTGGGCGAACACCAGCACATCCTGGCCGGTTTCGGCGCGGGCGATCAGCTTGCGCGCCGCCTGTTCGGCGCGGGCCTCGGCCTGGGCGCGGGTTTCCTGACCGCCGTGGTGGTCGAAGGCGTGCCACCAGAAGCGCGAGACGACGCCCCACCATTTCGGCGACAGCTTGATCCATTCGGGCACCGGCGGCGGCGGCAGGGGCGCCTCGATGAACAGGACGTCCGACAGCACCTCTCGACCCGCTGCTGCTGCGGCGGCGGTTTCCTGGGCGCGCTGACGGGTCGAGGCGTAGATGGCGCCCGCGCCCTGGGCCGTGGCGACCAGCTCGGGCGGCGGAGTCTGGCCGGCCAGCAGGCCGCCGACCTCGTATTTCGCCCACCAGTCGCCGTACTGGCGCGCGGTGATCAGGCATTTGCGCGACAGGGCGGGCTCGCCGTGACGCGTCAGGGTGATCGCGCCGGGCCGCGAGGCCATGACGGCGCCGGACTCAGTCGATCCTGCGGCCTGGGACACAGGCTGGTCGGTCGAATCGAGGGACAGGACGGGGGATGACATAGCGATTGGACGAGCCTTAGTTTTCAAGGCGTTGCGCGTCCTCAGTCCTCCCCGAGCGCGGCGACGTGGGCGACCGCAGAGCGGCCTAGTCCTTCAAGGTCGTAACCGCCCTCGAGCGCGGACACAACCTTGCCCGAACATGTCCGACGCGCGACCTCCAGAACGGCCCGTGTGGCCCAGGCGAAATCCTCGGCTTCCAGCGACTGGTGGGCCAGCGGGTCGCGGCGGTGCGCGTCGAAACCGGCGGAGATCAGGATCAGGTCCGGCCGGAAAGATTCCAGCGCCGGCATCAGGCCGCCGGCGAAGGTCGCTCGCCACGCCTCGCGCGCCGCATGGGGCGCCACAGGCGCATTGATGATATTGCCCACGCCCGTCTCGGCCGCCGCGCCCGTGCCGGGATACAGCGGCATCTGGTGGATGGAGGCCAGGAACAGGCTGTCGTCGTCCTGGAAGGCCGCCTGGGTGCCGTTGCCGTGATGGACGTCGAAATCGACCACCGCGACCCGCGCCATACCCTCGGCCTGGGCGACCCGCGCAGCGACCGCCACGGACGAGAACAGGCAAAAGCCCATGGCGCGGTCCGGCTCGGCATGGTGGCCGGGCGGGCGGACGGCGGCGAAGGCGCGATGGGTGTCGCCCCGCGCCACGGCCCGGACGGCGTCGATGGCCGCCCCCGCCGCCAGCCGTGCGGCCGGCACGCTGCCCGGCGACAGCACCGTGTCGGCGTCCAGCCGGTTCACCCCCTGCGTCGGCGAGGCCTCCAGCAGGCGTGCGACATAGGCGGCCGGATGCACCCGCTCCAGATCCGCGACCTCGGCCAGGGCCGCCGCGCGGCGGTCACCGGCCAGACCGGCGTCCTCCAGCGCCTCCAGCACCGCCTTCAGCCGCGCCGGGCTTTCGGGGTGGCCGACGCCGGGTGCATGATCCAGCATGGACGGATGGGTGAAGAGCGGCACGGACATTCCGACGACGATACGCCGTCGGCCGGACCTTGTCGCCGGTGACGCGCGACGCGGCGCGATGTAGAGCCGAGCCATGACCGAGACCGTGATCCGCGCCGCCCGACCCGAAGACGCAGAAGCCTTGGGCGCCCTGGGCCGACAGACCTTCATCGACACCTTCGTCACCGGCTTCGGCATTCCCTATCCGGAGGCGGACCTGAAGGCCTTTCTCGACGCAAGTTTCGATCCGGAACCGACGCTGAAGAAGCTGGCCGAACCCGGTTGCGCCTGGTGGGTGGCCGAGCGGGACGGCGACCTGCTGGCCTTCGCCAACGCCGGTCCCAACGGCCTGCCGCACCCCGAGGCCCGGCCGTCGCACATGGAGTTGCGCCGCCTCTATGTGTCGAAGGCCGCGCAAGGTCTGGGCCTGGGCACGCAACTGCTGACCCTGTCGCTGGACTGGATGGAGGTCCACACCGACGGCCCGCTGTGGATCGGCGTCTGGAGCGGCAACGAAAAGGCCCAGCGCCTGTACGCCGCCTATGGGTTCGAGAAGGCAGGCGAGTACGAATACCCGGTCGGCGCCTGGCGCGACCACGAGTTCATCTTGCGACGCGGATAGACTATGGTGCGGCCATGACCCGCGCCGAACTGCTGGAAAAGCTGCGTGAGCTGAAGCCCTGGCTCGAGGAGCAGGGCATCGTCAACCTGCGCCTGTTCGGCAGCTACGCCCGCGACGAGGCGAGGCCGGACAGCGATGTGGATCTGCTGGTGGACCTGGCTCAACCATTGGGCTTGCAATTCTACAGTATTGCCGAGGAATTGACGGACAAGGTCGGTAAAGAGGTTGACCTTCTTACGTCGAACGGCCTTCGCAATCCCCACGTCCGAGCGTCCGCGTTGAGGGATTGTGTTGAAGTCTGACCGCTCAGATCGCGGCCTTTTGGCGGACATCCGAGAATCCACCGAATTGATCGCGCGCTACATCGACGGACTTTCGTCCGATGAGTTCGAAGCAGATTCACTGCGACGAGATGCGACGGCCTTCAGACTTTTGATTGTCGGGGAAGCCGCAGGAAAGTTGTCGTCCGCCGTGACTGAAAAGCTTCCGACCATCAACTGGCGAGGGATGTTGGGCCTTCGTCACCGATTGGCGCATGATTACGGATCGACCGACTTCAGTGTCATTTGGGTCATCGCCAGCATCGAAGTGCCCCGTTTGGCACAAGCACTCGAAGACATCTGATGCTCCTGCCCTTCTTCACCGCCCTGCGCGACGCCAAGGTTCCGGTGTCGATGAAGGAATGGCTCCATCTGATGGAGGCCATGGATCGCGATCTGGCCGGGCGCGAGATCGAGACCTTCTATCACCTGTCGCGCGCCGTCCTGGTCAAGGACGAGAAACACTCTGACCGGTTCGACCAGGTGTTCGGGACCGTGTTCAAGGGCGTGGAGTCGGTCGGCGCGGGCGAGGACCTGACCACCGACATCCCCGAAGACTGGCTGCGGCTGCTGACCGAAAAATATCTGACCGACGAGGAGAAGGCGCAGATAGAGGCGCTGGGCGGCTTCGACAAGCTGATTGAGACGCTGAAACAGCGGCTGGAGGAGCAGAAGGAACGCCATTCCGGCGGCTCGAAATGGATCGGCACGGGCGGAACCAGCCCCTTCGGTCACGGCGGCTATAATCCCGAGGGCGTCCGCATCGGCGGACCGGGAAGGCATGGCCGGGCGGTCAAGGTTTGGGAGAAGCGCGAGTTCAAGAACCTGGACGACACGGTCGAGCTGGGCACGCGCAACATCAAGGTGGCCCTGCGTCGCCTGCGCCGGTTTGCCCGCGAAGGGGCGGCGGAAGAACTGGACATCGACGGCACCATCGACGGCACGGCGCGCCAGGGCTGGCTGGACATCCAGATGCGGCCCGAGCGGCGCAACACGATCAAGGTCCTGCTGTTCCTCGACATCGGCGGGTCGATGGACGGCCATATCAAGCTGGTCGAGGAGTTGTTCTCGGCCGCCCGGACCGAGTTCAAGAACTTGGAGTTCTTCTACTTCCACAACTGCCTGTACGAAGGCGTCTGGAAGGACAACCGGCGGCGTCATACCGAGCGGATCGCGACCTGGGACCTGCTGCACAAATATCCCGGCGACTGGCGGGCCATCTTCGTCGGCGACGCGACCATGTCGCCGTACGAGATCACCATGCCCGGCGGATCGGTCGAGCACTGGAACGAGGAGGCGGGCGCGGTGTGGATGAAACGCGCCCGGCAGCAGTGGGAGAAGTCAATCTGGCTGAACCCGGTGCAGGAACGCTACTGGAGCTACACCGCCTCGGTCGGCCTGCTGCACGAGGTGATGGACGAGCGGATGTTCCCCCTGACGCTGCAGGGTCTCGACAAGGCGATGCGCGCCCTGACAAGGTAGGTTTTCGCGTTGGAAGCGAACGCGCCACATTACGAAGGGCCTGACCGATGATCGCCGCCGCCTTCGCCCTGCTCTTGCTGCAACAGACCGCCCCCTCGGTCGTGTGGGAGGCGCCCGCCGCCGAGACCGCTGCGGAGACGCCGGTCGCGGCGCCCCGACATACGGTGCCGGAATGGGGCCTGGCGGATCCCTTCGGTTATGAGCGGGCGCGCTGCAGCCCCCAACTACGCGGCGCTAAAACGCTCGAGGTCTGTCAGGCCGAAGTGCGGGGTCAACTGGCCCTGGCCATGGGCGCGGATCTTCCAGACGCCCTGCGCCCCGTCGGCATGGCGGGCGATTGCCAGATGGCCCAGGCGGCGTCGGGCGGGTCGGTTTATGCGGTCCAGTGCGGGCCGCAGTCGCGAACGCCCGCCCCGTCCAACGCCCCGCGGGAGATGGACTGTCGTCCCCGTCCAGTCGAGGGCGGCTTCAGTTCCGAATGCCGGCCGGTCGATGAGGCTGAAAGCAAGGGTCTGTCGCTGCGTCTCTGGGGCGGTAAGGACGACTGACCCACAGTAAAACGCCGCCCGCTTTCGCGGACGGCGTTTCGAGCATTTTACAGACTGAGCGGTATCAGTTCTTGTCGCGCAGGCTGTCCTTGACGCCGCCGACGGCGTTCTGGATCTTGCCTTCGACCTGATCAGCCTTGCCTTCAGCTTGAAGCTTGGAATCGCCCGTCACCTTGCCGGCGGCTTCCTTGATCTTGCCGCCCATATTCTTGGCGGAGCCTTCGATACGGTCATGATCGGCCATGGTAATTCTCCTGTTCGAGCGACGCCCTCATGGCGACGCGACTTGCAGAAGAAACGGGAAAGCCGCCAGGCTTGTTCCGTAAGGCTCAGCTTGCGCGACGAAGCCAGACCGCCACCGCCCAGGCATGGGCGTCGTGTCGCAGGCGCGACAGGGCGACGGTCGGATCCAGCCAGACCAGGGTGTGATCATCCTCGCATTTGGCCTCCGGATTTTCGCCGGTGACCACGCCGGTCCAGAAACCGCCGATGTTGCACAGAGGTTCGCCATTGCTCTTCAGGTGATACTGACCCGCCTCGGCGATGCGGTTCAGCGGCTTGACGTCCAGACCGGTCTCCTCGACGAATTCTCGCACCAGGGCCTGAACCTCGGTCTCCTCCCCGTCCACGGCCCCGCCGGGCAGATCGAAATAGGGTCCGGTCGTCCGCTCGACCCGCACACAGGCGATCAGGCCGTCGCGTTCGACGACGCCGAACGCCGTCGCCCTATGACGGTAGTCGATTGCAGGATTGCGAACGCCGAACTGAAGCATGACTGTGCCGACCCTAGAGGTCGAAGGCCAGCCTGGCGCGCACGCCCTTGTGAGCGGTGTCGAACTCGACAGCCGAACGCAGGCCCGAGGCCATGGCCGAAATGATTTTGCCGCCCAGGCCCGTGCCCTTGGGCGTGCCGTCGCCCAGGCCCGGACCGTCGTCCTCGACGGTCAATATGGCGCGATGTTCGCCATCGGGCTGCAGCTTGATGCGGATTTCACCGCCCTGACCCGGCAGATAGGCGTATTTCACCGCATTGGTCACCAGTTCGGCGACCACGACGCCCAGCGACACGGCCTGATCCGTCGTCACCCACATCGGCGCGGCGTCCACGACCAGGCGCGGCGAGCCTTCGCCCGGACCGACGGACTTGGACAGTTCGTGCATCAGGCCTTCGAGATATTCGTCCATGGCCACCCGGCTCATGTCGCCCGAGGTGTAGAGGCGGCGATGGACATGGGCCACGGCCTCGATACGCGCCTGGCATTCCCGCAAGGCCTCGCGCGCGCCTTCATCGGTGATCTGGCGCATCTGCAGCGACATGAAGCTGGACACCAGTTGCAGCGAATTGCCGACACGGTGATTGACCTCGCGCAGCATGGCCTCGGCCCGGTCACGGGCCAGGCGGACTTCCTCCTGCGCGATCTCGTTCTCGCGTTGCAGCCGCCGGCGCAGCACGGCGTCTTCAAGCGCCGAGCGCAACAGGGAGGTGAAGTCTTCCGACACGTCCTTGATGACATAGTCGGCGGCGCCCGCGCGCAGAGCGGCCACAGCGATCCGCCCCTCCTGGGCGCCGGTCACATAAACCACCGGGGGGGGCGCGTTCAGGGTCAGGATGTCCGGCAGGACGTCCAGCCCGTCGCGGCTGGGCATATAGTGGTCCAGGGCGCAGACGTCGTATTCATGGGCCGCCAGCAGCGCCAGCCCGGCGTCTCCATCGGAGGCGCAGGTGACGGCGAAGCCGTGACGGCTCAACTCCTTCTCGACCAGCCGCGACAGGCCGCGGTCATCGTCGATATAGAGCAGCCGAATGACGCCGGAGGTTGTGGTCACTCGATTTCGGGCGCCTGCATGACGGACAGGAACAGACCCAGCTGGCGGATCGCGCCGGCGAAGGATTCATAGTCGACAGGCTTGGTGATGTAGACGTTGCAGCCCAGGTCGTAGCACCGCTGGATCTCGACCTTGTCGTCCGTGGTCGTCAGAACCACGACCGGCGCGCGCTTCAGGCGATCGTCGGATTTCACCTTTTCCAGAATGTCGGTGCCCGACATATCCGGCAGGTTCAGGTCCAAGAGGATCAGCAGCGGGCCGTTGGCCAGGATTTCCGCGCTGAAGAGATAGTCGAGCGCCGCGCCGCCCTCATCGAAATGCTTGATCTCGTTGCTGATATTCGCCCGGCGAATATTCTTCTCGATCAGTTTGGCATGGCCGTGGTCGTCTTCGACCATGATGATTTTGACGGGTTGCGTCACAGCACGCCTCCGGGTTCCGACAGGATCAGTCGTTTGGGGAATTTCAGAAGGAAAGTCGAGCCCTTGCCAAGCTCGGACTCGATATCGATGACCCCGCCGATCCGTCGCACGCTGTTGCGCACGAAGGCCAGGCCCAGTCCCTCTCCGGTGCGGTCCTGCTTGCCCGAACGGCGGAACAGTTCGAAAATCCGTTCGTGGTCCCTCGGCGCGATGCCGCGTCCATTGTCGGCGACTCGATAGACGATCCAACCGCCGGGGACTTCCTCGCCCGAGACCACGATCTCGCCCGGTCGGTCGGCGTCCAGATATTTGACCGCGTTGTCGATCAGATTGCCCAAGATCTGTTCCATCGACAAACGGTCGCTCTCGATCGGCGGCAGGGTTTCGACGATGATCCGGGCGCCCGAGGCTTCGGTCTGGTGGTGGACGCTGTCGGCGATGTTCTGGGCCATGGCGGTCATGTCCAGCCGCTCCGGCGTCAGATTGCGCCGGCCCTCGCGCGACAGCTTCAGAATGGCGTTGATCAGCCGGTCCATCTTTTCGGTGGACGCCCGGATGAAGCCGATGGCCTCCGGCATGTCCTCGCGCACGGCGGTGACGACGTCGGGACTGGCGGGGCGCTCGGCCTCCGCCTCGCGGATCGCCGCATCAATCACCTTGCCGGCCTGTTCCAGTTCGGAGGTGTAGCCCATGACATTGACCAGGGGCGCGCGCAGGTCGTGGCTGACGATATAGGCGAACCGCTGGATCTCGTCGTTGGCGCGGGTCAGGGCGGCGGTGCGGTCGCGGACCGTGTCCTCCAGGCCGGCGTTCACCGCGTCCAGTTCTTCGCGCGCCCTCTGGATTTCGCCGACGTAGCGACGCACCATCCAGGCCGACAGCAGGGCCAGAACCAGCACCAGAAGACCGGTGATGGCGTTCATCAACACCGTGACGAAGGCGGACCGCTCGGACGCATGGGTGCGGTCGGCGATGCGGGCGGATTTGATGCCGTCGAAGTCGTCGATGGCCACGCGCAGCTCGTCCATATAGCGCTTGCCTTCGCCGGAACGCACGGACTGGATCGCCTGGCCTATGCGACCCGCGCGCGCCAGGGCCAGCGTCCCCTCCATCTCTTGAAGCTTGGCGTCCGCCAAACGGCGTATGCGCTCCACCGGCTCCTGCAGGACAGGATCGCCGGCCACGCCTTGTTCCAGGAAGCTCAGGGCCGGTTCTCGCTCCGCTCTTGCGGCCTCGAAGGGTTGCAGGAAGTCGCTGCGTCCAGTCAGCAGAAACCCGCGCTGGGCGGTCTCGGCGTCCAGCATGGAGATCAGCACCGTGCGAGACGCCCGCCGCATCTGCTGCGCATGTTCGATCGTGTCGTTCACCGCTGCGGTGCGTCGGATCATGACGAAGGTCGAGATATTGACCGTGAGCAGCAGGACGAAGGCCAGGATCAGCAAACCTGAAACGGACCGCACAAGCGACGGCGTCCGCAGGAAGTTGCTGAAACGCGACCAGTTCTGGCTTTGTCGAGGTGTCATGACGCGGAGCATTAGCGGCGCCGTGGCGCGCGTCAAACGCCTGGTGCACGAAACCTGCGGGCTTTTCGCGGCTTGTGGTTAATATGGCCCTGCATGACCTTGCGGGGGCGGGGCTTAATCGGGGACGGCGCGATGATCGGGTGGTGGTGGATTTTACCGACGGCGGTGGCGCTGATCGGACTGGTTCTGTTCATCCAGGGCCTGCGCGCCCTGTTCGGGGGCAAGCCCCTGAGCGGAGTCTTGGGCGCAGCCTTCGGCGGGGCCGTTCTCTGGGCCGCCTGCCTGGCCGCCCTGTTCGGCATGAATATTCAGACCTATGCGCGGCTGACCTACGAGCGTCCGGTCGCCACCCTGGCCCTGCGCCAGATCGGCCCGCAATATTACGAGATCAACCTGGTCCAGCCGCCGCGCGAGGGCCAGACCGCCGCCGCCGGCGCCCTCTATCCGGTTCACGGCGACGACTGGCGGATCGAGGCCCAGGTCTTGAAGTGGAAGCCCTGGGCCAATGTTCTGGGGCTGGATGCGCAATACCGGCTGGACCGGCTGTCCGGCCGGTATCGGGCCATCGAACAGGAGTTGCACGGCGAACGCAGCGCCTACGACCTGGCGGCGGCCGAAACCAACGCCCGCAACGGCGCCGTCCCCTTCAAGGTCGAGGCCTGGGACGCCATCCGACGGTATCGCCGCTATATCGACGCTGCGGACACCCTGTACGGCTCCGCCGCCTATATGCCGATGGCCGACGGCGCTCGCTATGAGGTCTGGATCACCCAGTCGGGCCTGGTCGCCCGCCCCGTCAACGACGTCGCGCGCAATGCTTCCGCCGGCGGCTGGACCGTCGCGAACTAGGCCGAGACCCTAAACCTGCCCCAAGGTGCGCAGCTTGGCGCGGGGATGGATTTCGTTCTGGCTCATCACCACGGTCTGCCCCCGGAAACGCTCGATGATCGAGCGGACATAGGGGCGGGTCTGGGGTCCGGTCAGCAGGACGGGGTTTTCGCCCGACATGGCGATCCGTTCGAAGGTTTCGCGCACGGAGCGGATGAAGTCCTGAAGCCGTGACGGCGCCATGGCCAGTTGCTTGTCCTCGCCGCCGCCGACCAGGCTTTCGGCGAAGGCGCTTTCCCACTCGGGCGACAGGGTGACGATGGGCAGGGCGCCGTCGCCACCCTGGTGCTGCCAGCACAGCTGGCGGGCCAGGCGGGCGCGGACGTGTTCGACCAGGGTGGTGACGCTGGAGCTGTGGGGCGCCGCCTCGGCCAGGCCCTCCAGGATCGCCGGCAGGTCGCGGATCGAGACCTTTTCCCGCAGCAGGGCCTGCAGCACCCGCTGCAGGGTGGTGACGGTGACGACGCTGGGGATCAGTTCCTCGACCAGCTTCTTCTCCTCGACCCCCAGTTCCTTCAGCAGCTTCTGCACCTCGCTGTAGGACAGCAGGTCGGCCATGTTCTCCTTTAGTATCTCCGTCAGGTGGGTCGTCAGCACCGTCGAGGGATCGACCAGGGTGTAGCCGTGGAAGGTGGCTTCCTCGCGCAGGTTCTCGTTGATCCAGGTGGCCGGCAGGCCGAAAGCGGGTTCGCGCATGTGCTCGCCCGGCAGCTCCACCTGGCGGCCGGCGGGGTCCATCGCCATCAGATGACCCAGACGCACCTCGCCCGCCCCGGCGTCCATCTCCTTGATGCGGATGGCGTAGCCCTGGGTCGGCAGGCGCATGTTGTCGAGGATGCGCACCTGCGGAATGACGAAGCCGTATTCCTGGGCCAGCGACCGGCGCAGGGCCTTGATCTGGTCGGTCAGGCGACGCCCCTCCAGATCATTGATCAGGCTGAGCAACGAATAGCCCAGCTCGA
This sequence comes from Brevundimonas sp., assembly GCF_030656255.1. Classification (GTDB taxonomy): domain Bacteria; phylum Pseudomonadota; class Alphaproteobacteria; order Caulobacterales; family Caulobacteraceae; genus Brevundimonas. The sequence goes on from NZ_JAUSOE010000054.1 coordinate 12,956, forward strand.
TCTTCACCTCATCGATGGTCAGGATGCTGGAGATCGGCTCTTCGACCTCCTCCTTGGGCTTGGCCGCAGCGGCGACCTCGGCCTCCGTCGGCTGCGGTTTCAGCCGGTTGCGGCCCAGTTTCCAGGCCATGAAGCCCGAACCGATGGCCAGGGCGGCGAAGGGGATCAGCGGCATGCCGGGGATCAGGCCGATCAGGCCTGCGGCGCCCGAAACCACGCCCAGCGACACGGGGTTGGTGGCCAGCTGGGTCACCATGGCCTTGTCCGCCGTGCCTTCGACGCCCGCTTTCGACACCAGGAAGCCGGCGGCGATCGAGATGATGATGGCCGGCACCTGCGTCACCAGACCGTCGCCGATGGTCAGCTGCACATAGGTGTTGGCGGCCTCCATCGCCGGCATGCCGTGCGTCAGGGTTCCGATCAGGATGCCGCCGAGGGCGTTGATGAAGGTGATGATCAGACCCGCCACGGCGTCGCCGCGCACGAACTTGGAGGCGCCGTCCATGGCGCCGAAGAAGGTGGATTCCTGCTCCAGCTCCTTGCGGCGCAGCTTGGCCTGGTCCTCGGTGATCAGGCCCGACGACAGGTCGGCGTCGATCGCCATCTGCTTGCCCGGCATGGAGTCCAGGGTGAATCGGGCGGACACTTCGGCGATCCGGGTCGAACCCTTGGTGATGACTACGAAGTTCACCACCAGGATGATCGAGAAGATGATCACCCCGATGATGAAATTGCCGCCCATCATCAGTTGGCCGAAGGCGTTGATGACCTGGCCGGCGGCCTCGTGGCCTTCCTGGCCGTGCGTCAGGATCAGCCGGGTCGAGGCCAGGTTCAGTCCCAGGCGGAACAGGGTCGAGACCAGCAGGACCGTCGGGAAAATGGCGAAGTCCAGCGGCCGCTTCATCATCACGGCCGTCATCAGGATCAGCACGGACGAGACCAGCGAGATCGCCAGCAACAGGTCCAGAAGCATCTTCGGGACCGGCAGGATCAGCAGCATGATCACGCCGATCACGCCGACCGCCATCAGCACTTCGCCGCGGTTGACCCAGCCCAGGACGTCGCGCCCGGTGGGGCGCGCCATGCCGTCCTTCATCATCATGGGGCTGTCAGTCATGGCCCAGCGCCTTCAGGGCGCGGCGGGTCGCCTCGGCGATCACGGCGTCGCGGGCGTCTTCGGTCGCCGAAGCCGCGCCGGTGAAATAGGCGGCGACGATGACCGGAGATCCGGTCAGGGGCGTCAGCATGGCGATGTCATTGGTCGTGCCGTTGGCGCCCGAACCGGTCTTGTGCGCCACGCTCCAGCCTTCGGGAACGCAGGCCTTGATGCGGTTCGGCCCGGTCGGCGAGGCGATGAGCCAACCCTGCAACAGGGCGTCATGCTCGGGCGTCAGTCGGTCGCTGAACGCCATTTCGCGTATATTGGCCAGGGTCTGCTCGGGCAGGCAGGTGTCGCGCGGGTCGTTGGGCAGGGCGGTGTTCAGGTCCGGCTCCAGTCGCGAGATCACGGTGGTGGTGTCGCCGAACGTCGGCCACCACGAACGCCATACGGCGATTCCACCCATTTCGCGGATCAGGATGTTGGCGGCGGGATTGTCGCTGACCTCCACCGTCGCCTGCATCAGCTCACGGATGGTCAGGGTGCGGCCCACGGCCTTTTCGGTCACCGGCGCATGGGGGATCATGTCGGCCTGAGTGATGCGGACGGCGCGATCCAGGCTTTCCTCGTCCCGCTCGACCCGTTGAAAGGTCGCCGCCGCCAGGAAGGGTTTGAAGGTCGAGCAGAAAGGGAACCGTTCCTGACTGCGCCACAGCACGCGCCGACTGCTGCCGACGTCCAGCGCCGCAAACCCCAGACGACCGCCGTGGCGGGTCTCCAGATCGTTCAGAAAGAAGTCCGGCCCTTCGTCCGCGGCCGCCTCGACCGGGCTGGGTTGCTTACAGCCGACCAGGCCCAACGCGCCGGCGCCGGCGATCATCATCCGCCTGTCCAGCCCGCGTTTCATGATCAGGCCGCATAGCCCGAGGCGGAGACGCCGGACTGGGGCGCCGGGATGGCCGTGCCCTCGTCGGCGTATTCATTCAACTTGTTGCGCAGGGTGCGGATCGAGATGCCCAGGATGTTGGCCGCATGGGTCCGGTTGCCCAGGCAGTGGGTCAGGGTGTCCAGGATCAGGGTCTTTTCCATCGCCGCCACCGTCTGGCCCACGAAGCTGCGCGTCACCGCATCGGCGGCCTGGGCCGCCCGCGCCGCGACGCCGCCGCCATAGGGGTTTTCATGCCCCGTCGAGGCCGACCCCATCATGCCCGAAGCCGGGGTCAGGGGCTGGCCGTCCGGCAGGCGGATGGCGTCGACGTCGATCTCCGGACCGGTCGCCAGCAGCACCGCCCGGTGCATGGCGTTTTCCAGCTCGCGGACGTTGCCGGGCCAGCGGTGTGCGATGATGGCTTGGTGCGCGCGCGCCGACATCGGCCGCACCGGCACGCCGTTCGCGGCTGCATACTTCTTGATGAAATGCTCGGCCAGAACGCTGATGTCGCCCGGCCGCTCGCGCAGGGACGGCAGGCGCAGGTTCACGACGTTCAGCCGGTACAGCAGGTCCTCGCGGAACGTGCCTTCGGACACGGCGCGGGCCAGATCTCGGTTGGAGGTGGCGATGATGCGGATATTGACGGGCACAGGCTTGGAGCCGCCGACACGATCGATGATCCGTTCCTGAATGGCGCGCAGCAGCTTGGCCTGGAGCCGGGCGTCCATCTCCGAGATTTCGTCCAGCAGCAGGGTGCCGCCGTCGGCCTCTTCGAACTTGCCGATCCGGCGCGCGACGGCGCCGGTGAAGGCGCCCTTCTCGTGCCCGAACAGTTCGGATTCCAGCAGATTGTCGGGAATGGCGGCGCAGTTGACGCTGATGAAGGGGCGTTCCGACCGGCGCGAATTGTCGTGCATATAGCGCGCCATCACCTCCTTGCCGACGCCGCTTTCGCCGGTGATCAGGATCGAGGCTTCCGAGCGCGCCACCTGGTCGGCCAGCTGCAGCACCGCCTTCATCGACGGGTCGGCCGAGATCATCGGCTTCTCGTCGTCGGCGACGGCGGCCAGGACGGCGGCGATCAGTTCCGCGTCCGGCGGCAGGGGGATGAACTCCTTGGCCCCGGCCTTGATCGCGGCGGCGGCCTCGCGCGCATCGGCGTCGACGCCGAAGGCCACCACCGGCACCGTAATCCGCTCGGCCTCGTTCGCGGCGATCAAGGCCGCGATGTCGAGCTGGTAATCGACCATCAGCAGGTCGGCGCCCTGCCCTCGTCGCAGTTGCTCGGTCGCCTGATCCGCGCGCTCGACGTGGCTGACCTTGGCGCCGTGCGCCATGGCCATCTTCACCGCCGATGCGAGCTGTCCGCTCAGTCTGCCTACCACCAGAAGACGCATTGTTCTTCTCCTCTAAACTTCCATCCGGGTCGCCGTCGTCTCGCCGCGCAGAGACTGCGCGGCGTCGCGTCAGCCCCCCGAGTCCTCGGTCTTGATGATTTCCGTCATGGTCACGCCCAGCCGGTCGTCGACGACGACGACCTCGCCGCGCGCGATCAGACGGTTGTTGACGAAAATGTCGATGGCCTCGCCGACCTTGCGGTCCAGCTCCAGCACCGACCCCTTGTTCAGCTTCAGCAGCTGGGCCACCGACATGTGCGACTTGCCCAGCACGGCCGAGATGTTCACCGGCACTTCGAAGACCGTGGCCAGATCGGCGGCGGTCTTGTCGCCGTGATCATCGATCATGGCCAGGCCGGTGGAGTCCGGGAACTCCTCGAGCGAAAGATCGTCGGAGGCCATCAGAAATCACTCCGGTCAGTGGAAAGGGGCGGTTCAGCGTGCCCGGCCTCGGCGGCCAGGGCGGCGGTCAGGGCTTCGGCGACGCGGGTGGCGGAACCGTTCGGATCATGGTCGGCGCGGCCGTCAGCCCATTCCAGCTGGAAGGCCGCAACCCCCATGCCCGGCTCGTCGCGGAAGGCCACGGCTCCTGTAAAACCGCTGTCGGCGCAGGCCTGTTCGATCTGGCCGCGCGCCTGTTCATCCAGGCCGGCCGCGCGCACGACCAGACGAG
>NZ_JAUSOE010000055.1 GCF_030656255.1 Brevundimonas sp.
CGCCGCTCCGGCTCCCGTCGCACCGGCTCCGACGCCGGCTCCAGCCCCCGCCGCGCCTGTCGCCGCCGCTCCTGCAGCTCCGGCGCGTCCGGCGGCTCCGGCCCGTCCGGTCGTCAACTTCGGCCAGCGCGTGCCCAAGCCCGGCAATCCGCAGCGCGCGGCGCCCGAGCGTCCCGCCTTCGGCGGTCGTTCGGCCCGGGAACAGGCCATGGGCGGCGGCGAACGGTCCTATACGGATCGCCCGCAGACCGACCGTCCGCAGGCCGAGCGTCCCCAGGGCGCCCGTCCGGCCCCCGGCGGCGCAGGTCGTCCGCAAGGCGCCAAGCCGGCTGAACCCGTCCGTTATTCGGCCCTGAACCCGCGTCCGGCCCCCGGCGCCGCCCGTCCCGGCGGCGCGCGCACCGGCCCGGGCGGTCGTCCGACCCCGAACGCACCCCCGGCCGAGGCCAATGTTCTGCGTCCGGCCCGCGCCCCCGGCGCCGGCTTCGGCCGTCCGGTCGGTCGCGACGACGATCGCGAGAAGCGTTTCTCCGACGCCGGCAAGGCGGTCAGCCGCACGCGCGGCGAACCGAAGCGCCGCGAAGGCCGCATGACCATCCAGTCCGTGGTCGGCGACGGCGACGCCGCCGAGCGCATGCGCTCGCTGGCCTCGGTCCGCCGCGCCCGCGAACGCGAGAAGGAAAAGCGCAAGGGCGGATCGACCGATGCGCCGAACCGTCCGCGCGAAGTGGTCATCCCTGACATCATCACTGTGCAGGAGCTGTCCAACCGGATGGCCGTGCGCGGCGTCGACATCATCAAGTTCCTGATGAAACAGGGCCTGATGATGAAGATCAACGACGTGATCGACTCCGACACCGCCGAACTGGTGGCCGAAGAGTTCGGCATGGCGGTCAAGCGCGTCTCTGAATCCGACATCGAGTTCGGCTTCCTGGGCGACGCCGACGACGCCGAGGCGGCCGAGACCCGCGCTCCGGTCGTGGCCATCATGGGCCACGTCGACCACGGCAAGACCTCGCTGCTGGACGCCCTGCGCACCACCGACGTCGCCGGCGGCGAAGCCGGCGGCATCACCCAGCATATCGGCGCCTATCAGGTGCGCCTGGAAGACGGCCAGAAGGTCACCTTCCTGGACACCCCGGGCCACGCCGCCTTCTCGGCCATGCGGGCGCGCGGCGCCAATGTGACCGACATCGTGGTTCTGGTCGTCGCCGCGGACGACGGCGTCATGCCGCAGACGATCGAGGCCATCCAGCACGCCAAGGCGGCCGGGGCTCCCCTGATCGTCGCGGTCAACAAGATCGACAAGCCGGACGCGAACTCGCTGAAGGTGGTCAACGAACTGCTGCAGTACGAAGTCATCGCCGAGAGCCTGGGCGGCGACACCCAGATCATCGAGGTCTCGGCCAAGAACCGCACCAATCTGGACGGCCTGCTTGAGGCCATCCTGGTCCAGGCCGAGGTCATGGACCTGCGCGCCAACGCCGATCGCTCGGCCGAGGGCGTGGTCATCGAGGCCAAGCTGGACAAGGGTCGCGGCCCGGTCGGCACCGTCCTGGTCAAACGCGGCACGCTGAAGCGCGGCGACATCGTCGTGGCCGGCGGATCGTGGGGCAAGGTTCGCGCCCTGCTGAACGAACGCAACGAGCAGCTGACCGAAGCCGGTCCGTCCGTCCCGGTCGAAATCCTCGGTCTGGACGAGGCCCCGTCTCCGGGCGACGTCTTCGCCGTGGTGGAATCTGAAGCCCGCGCTCGCGAGCTGACCGAATACCGCCAGCGGGTGAAGCGCGAAAAGGCTCAGGTCTCGGGCGGCTCGGTGTCGCTGGTCGACATGATGTCCCGCCTGCAGTCCAAGAAGGTCTCGGAACTGCCGGTCGTCATCAAGGCGGACGTGCAGGGTTCGGCCGAAGCCATCGTCAGCTCGCTGGACAAGATGAGCACCGACGAGGTGCGCGCCCGCACGGTCTATTCCGGCGCCGGCGGCATCACCGAGAGCGACGTCAACCTGGCCAAGTCGGCCGGGGCGCCGATCCTGGGCTTCAACGTCCGGGCCTCGAAACAGGCGCGTGATCTGGCCGACCGCGAGGGCGTCGAGATCCGCTACTATTCGATCATCTACGACCTGCTGGACGATATTAAGGGCGTGCTGTCGGGCATGCTGGCGCCGCTGCAACGGGAAACCTTCCTGGGCAACGCCGCCGTCCTGCAGGTGTTCGACATCTCCAAGATCGGCAAGATCGCCGGTTGCCGGGTGTCGGAAGGCGTGGTCCGCAAGGGCGCCCGCGTCCGTATCGTTCGCGACGACGTGGTGGTTCTGGAGCTGGGCGTGCTCAACACGCTCAAACGCTTCAAGGACGAGGTCAACGAAGTCACGGCGGGCCAGGAGTGCGGCATGCAGTTCCAGGGCTTCCAGGACATCAAGGAAGGCGACTATATCGAGTGCTTCACGGTCGAAGAGATCAAGCGCACCCTGGACTAGTCCAAGGTCGCGACATCACCGACAGAGACAGGCCCGGAACCCAGGTTCCGGGCCATTTTCTTTGCGCGAGTCCCGCGCATGATGCCAAGCGTGGCGGGAGACGCCGCGCGGGGATCGGTTCATGGCCAGACCACATCTGTCGTCCGGCGACTTCTTCGGCGCGGCGTCGCGAACGGTCGAGGCCGGGGGTTTTCGCGTCGGCCTGTGGATCGCCGACCGTCCGCCCGAGAGCGTCGTGTTTCACGCCCATGACGACGCCCATTTCATCCTGGCGCTCGACGACGGCTATTGCAGCCTGGCGCATGACCCCCTGACGCCCAAGGGCGCCGCCTTCGGTCCCGGCGCCCTGGTGTGGAATCCGCCGGGCGTCGAACATCGCGACTGTTTCACCGTCGCCGGCGGCCGCTTCCTGTCGATCAGCTTCGATCCGCCCAAGAGCGCCGGGCGCGGCGATCCTATGCGGTTGCGCGGCGCCCTGGCTGAAGGCGCGGCGCGACGTCTGATCGGGGTGGCCGGCCGGTTCGCGGCGGGCGACGCCGTGGCGATGGAGGGGCTGACCCTGGATCTGGCGGCGGCGGTGCTGACCCCCGGCGACCTGAACGAGGACCCCGCGCCGGAGTGGCTGCTGCGGGCCCATGAGGTCCTGCACGACCTGGCCGACCAGCCGGGGCTGGAGGTGGCGACCGTGGCGCGCATCGTCGGCGTCCACGCCGTCTCGTTGGCGCGCCGCTATCGTCGCCATTTCGGCCGTTCGCCGGCCGCCGCCATTCGCCAGGCGCGGGCCGACCGGGCGGCGGGGCGTCTGGCCCGGGGCGTGGACCTGGCCGAACTGGCCGCGCTCGGCGGCTATGCTGACCAGAGCCATCTGACCCGTGAGTTCGGTCATATCTACGGCCTGACGCCCGGCCGCTATCGCGCCCTGTTCGCCTGAGCCGGTTTCACCTGTTCAAGACCCGGCGCGCGCATCCTGCCACACCTCGGGTCTCGCTTCTCTTCAAGGATTGTCATGCGTCCCCTGCTTTTCGCGGCCCTCGGGCTCGCGCTCATCTCCTCTCCGGTCCTGGCCGAACCGGCCTGGCCCGTCGCCGCGCCTGAAAGCCAGAACGTCTCGGCCGAGGGGCTGGCGGCCATGGACGCCGCCGTCCGCGCCGGGACCTTCCAGAAGATCACCAGCGTCCTGATCGCCCGGCACGGCCGGCTGGTGCATGAGGTCTATTTTGACGAAGCCGGGCGCGAGAGCCGGCGCAACACCCGCTCCGTGACCAAGACGGTCACCGCCATGCTGGTCGGCGCCGCCGTCGCGCGCGGCGACATCGCGAGCGTCGACGCCCCGATCCTGCCCTTCGTCGCCGACCATGGGCCGTTCGACAATCCCGACCCGCGCAAGGCCGCGATCACGGTCGAGGATCTTCTAACCATGAGCTCGCTGCTGGAATGCGACGACGACAATTCCTTCTCGCGCGGCAACGAGGAGCGGATGTATCTGATCGAGGACTGGGTCAAGTTCGCCCTGGACCTGCCGATCCGGGGGTTCCCGGCCTGGATCCCCAAACCGGCGGACCAGCCCTATGGCCGGGCCTTCAGCTACTGCACCGCCGGCGTGACCACCCTGGGCGCCGTGGTCCAGTCGGCGACGGGCGAACCGCTTCAGGCGTTTGCGCGCGAGGCCCTGTTCGGCCCGCTGGGGATCGAGGGCGAGCAATGGCAGACGTCGCCGACGGGTCTGGCCCAGGGCGGCGGCGGCCTGGGGCTGCGCAGTCGCGACCTGCTGACCCTGGGCCAGCTGTTGCTGAACCAGGGGCGTTGGGACGGCCGTCAGGTGCTGCCGGAGGCCTTTGCAAAGGCCATGACCGCCCCGCATTCCACGGTCGATCCCGAACGGGGCGACTACGGCTATCTGGTCTGGTTGCCGACCTATCAGGTCGGCGGCGTGGCCCATCCCGCCTGGGCGATGGCGGGGACCGGCGGCAACAAGGTGGTGATCGTTCCGGACCTGGACACGGTCGTGGTGGTGACGACCGAGAACTACAATGTCCGCAATCCGCACGGTCTGGCCGACGCCCTGATCGCCGGCCACGCCCTGGCGGCGATGCAATAGGCGGGCGCGCCCTGAAACGACAAAGGCCCGGAACCGTGGTTCCGGGCCTTTTCTGTTGGCGCTTGCGGCGGCTTAAGCCGCCGGGCGGGTGACGCGCGAGGACAGGTTCTGGATCACTTCGCGGGCGTCGAAGGCGTTGGGATCGCCGGCGGGTTTGGGGCCGCGGCCCATGATGATTTCGGCGTTGGCCTCGTAGCGGTCGATCTGGCGAACATCGACGTCATTGGCGCCCCAACGGTCCCACGGGCTCCAGAAGCCGCCGCGGTAATAGCGCCACGACGGACCCCAGTAGGGGCCGTAGAAGCTGTTGTAGCGGCTGTAGAAGGGGTCCGGGGTGGTGACGAAGCGGGTGTCGCGGTCGGTGGCGCGGTTGACGGTGGCGAACCAGTCATAGCCGCTCTCGACCGTCAGCTCGGCCGAACGCAGCAGCAGGGACATCTCGACCTGTTCGCGCGAGGTCACCGAGTTGCCGGCGAAGCTGACGCGGTAGCGGTTGTTCTCGACCCGCTGTTCGGCATAGCCGCCGCGCTGGCCGTTGAAGCCGGCGGGCTGATACGGGGTGGCGGTGGCGCAGGCGGCCAAGGCCAGCCCCGCGACAGCCGTCATCGCCAGGGCTCTGAGCGCCGGCGTCTTTCTGGATAGGGCTTTCATGAATCGACTCCTTGATCGCCCATTCGGGCGCGCTGGCGGCTGAACGGCGCATGAACGGCCATGTTCCCAACCAATCTAGGACGAAGCCCGGCTGCGTCTAGAGCCGCAATACAATCAGTACGGCCGCCGTCAGCAAAAGGATGCCGACGAACAGGCCGAAGCCGCGCCGGAACCGAGGCTGCTGCATGCGCTGCGACAAGGCGGCGCCGGACAGGGCGTAGGCGCTCATCGACATCATATCCATGCCGATGACGGCCAGGGCGAACAGGGCCAGTTGCGGGACGACGGGCCGATCAACGTCCAGGAACGGCGGCAGGACGGCGGTGAAGAACAGGATGGCCTTTGGATTGGCGATCTGGACCGCGAAACCGTCGACGAAGGCGCTGCGCCCTTTGCGCACAACGACGGCGTGGTCGGGCTGCTGGGGGTCGGTCGGGGCGGTGTCTTGCAAGGCGCCGCGCAGGGCCTTGATCCCCAGCCAGGCGACATAGAGGGCGCCCAGTATGGCGATGATGTGGAAGGCGTCGGGGAAGGCCTTGACCAGGGCGCCCAGGCCCAGGGCGGCGGCGGCGAACCAGACCAGGGTCGCGCAGTTCATGCCCACCACCCCGACCAGGGCCGAGGCTCGGCCCTTTTCCACACCTGTCGCGACCGCGAACAGATTGGCGGGGCCGGGCGTGATGGCCATCACCACCATGACGCCCAGGAAGGTCGAATAGAGGTGCGGATCGACGGGCAGGGCGGACATGCGGCGCGATGTCGCTGTGATCGCGCGCGCGGTCAAGAAGAGGCCCTGTTTCTTCTCTCTTTCGTCATTCCGGGCGAAGGGCCGCTTGGCCCGAAGACCCGGAACCCAGCGGCGCGCGCGAGCGCGAACCTGTCGCGGACCCGATCTTCAAACAGCGTGCGGCGGATAGATTTCGCCTTCGGCGCCGCTGGGTTCCGGGTCTCCGCTGCGCTGCGCCCGGAATGACGAAAGAGCCCTAGGAGCAGTGTCAGGCGGCCGGCGTTTCGGGCGGCTCCGGGGCTTCGGGCGCTTCTGGGGCCTCCGGTGTTTCCGGCGCCTCTTCTTCCGCGACCACGGCGTCCGCCGCCTGGTCCATCGCATACTGGGCGATCAGACCGTAGGTCACCATCTGTTCGGGATCGGGATTGGTCCAGGCGCTGTTGCGGGCGATGCCGGTTCCGGCGGCGACGCCCTGTTGCAGCCCCTCTTCCATCGCCTGTTTGACCTCGGGGTCGTTCAGGGCGTCCTCGACTAGGGCGTCGATATCGATGTCCTTCAACGCCTCGGCGGCCAGTTCGGACGCGTGTCGGGTGGCTTCGGCGGTGAAGGCGGCGACGTCGGGCGCGTATTCGGACCAGAGCGCGGCGACACGCTGGCCGCGTACGCTCTCGCTCAGGCTCTGATCTTCGGAAATGGCCTCGGCGCGTTTGCCGAAAGCCTCCATCCGCGCTTCGAAGGCCTCGGCGGCGGTTTCGAGCCGGGCCTCGGCGGAGTCAGGGCGGTGAGCCCCGCCTGTGGCCGGCGCTTCCTGGGACGCATTCTGCGCGAGCGCCGAGGAGAGGGGCAGAAGGGCCAGGGCGGCCGTCAGGCTGAGCGCGCGGATCATGGGAGGTTCCCCGTTGATGACCCGCACAAACTCCGCCCAAGCCCGCCTCGCCTCAAGTGAAATCGCGGTAAGGCGGCCTATTGCGGCGTGGCGGGCGCGGGGGTCGCTGGGGCGGCGGCCTCCGCCTCGGCCTCGGCCCGCGCCTGGGCCGGGATGCTTTTGATCTGCTGTGCGACGGCCGCCATCTGCTCCGCCGGCGCGCCTTGAGAGACCGCAAAGGTCTGAACCTCGGCGGCGAAGGCGTCGACCTGGGGCTGATAGCGCGCCTGGATCGCATCGAGGTCGGACTTCGCCTTGGCCGTGTCCGTCTGGGCCGCAGCGGCCTGCATCTCTGCCGCCATAGTCCCCATCGTCTCGCCGAAGGCGTTGGCGCGGGCCTCGAACGCCGCCTCGTCCGGGCTTTGGGCCTCGGTCGGGGCGGGCGTGGCGGGGGCGAGCCCGATCTGGGCGGCGGCGAGGCCGGGGGCGGCGGCCAGGATCAGGGCGGCGGCGCAAGACAGAAGACGCATGGGCGGAAACTCCAAAAGAGCGGCGGGCGCCGCACAGTTGCTCCAACAAGGGCGCGGACAAGCCGTCGCCGTGTCAGATCCTCAACATCGATAAGGCTTGCACGCGCCGGACTGCAACACAGTAAAAGGGCGCCAAGACCTTTGAAGGCCGCTGGGGCGTCGACGATCTGAATCCGCAATTCTACCTAGGTTTTGAAGAACGGGATTCTAAGGGCTTTGGTCCAGCCTTATGGTATGGGTCGGAGCAGATCGAGTTTGGGACGCGGGCGCTGGCGATTTTTCCGCCACGACGCCGGCCTGGAGGCGGGGCCGCCGCCCTGGCTCTATGTGGTGCTGTTCGTCGCCAGCCAGCTGCTGGGCCAGTGGAGCATCGCGGCCCTGCAGGCCACCGTCATGTGGCCCGCCAACGCCGTACTCCTGGCCGCCGTTCTGCAACTGCGCCGGGACAAGGCCATGGGCGTTATGCTCGGCTGCGTCCTGATCAATCTGGCCAGCAATATCGTCCGGGGCGACCCCCTCCTGTTCGCGGTGAGCAATGTCGCCTTGAACCTGTTGCAGGTGGTGATCGCGGCCCTGCTGGCCCGACGCCTATGCGGCGCGGCCCTCGATATGCGGCGCCCCCTCCGCCTGTTCCGCTTCGCCGTCGGGGCAGGGGTTCCGGCCGTCGCCGTGACCACCCTGCTCGCAGGTCTGATCGCCGTCCTCGCCGGGCGCCCGCCGCTGGAAAGCCTCGGCTTCCGCATGCGCCATCTGTTCGACATGGAACTGCTGGCGATGATGATCGTCACGCCGACCCTGTTGCTGGTCGCGCGCAATCATCGTTTCCAAAAGGACGCCCAGGCCTCGCCCGCCGAGTTCGTCATTCTGATGGGTCTCGTGGCCGCTGCAGCCCTGTGGGCCTTCGGTCAAAACATGGCGCCCATTCTGTTCGTCATCTTCCCGCCGCTGATCCTGCTGGCCTTCCGCCTGTCTCCCCCGTGGACCGCCGGCGCAGTGATCCTGGTTTCCGTCATCGGGGCTGGAGCCACCGTCACCGGCCATGGACCCGTGGTCCTGACCCGGCTGGCCTTCGACCCGGCTCTGGAGGGGGTTCCCAGCGTGATGCGACAGATGAACGTGCTTCATCTGTTTCTCCTGGCCGTGGTGGGCACGGCCCTGCCGATCACCGCCCTGTCGACCGAACGGCGTCGCCTTGTCGCCCGTCTGAATGTCCGCACCGAAGCCGCCGTGGCCGCCTTGAAGCGCGCCGAACGGGCGGACGCGGCCAAGTCCCGGTTCCTGGCCATGATGAGCCACGAGATGCGCACCCCCCTGACCGGGATCACCGGCTATGCGGACCTGCTGTCGCGACGTCCCGAGCTGGACGCCGAGGGCCGGCGTCAGGTCGAAGCCGTTCATCAGTGCGGCGAGGCCATGCTGCGTCTGATCGAGGATCTGCTGGAGGTGTCGAACGGCTGTTCTGCGCTGAACCTGAAGCCGGTGGACCTTTCCACCCTGATCGAGGAGGCCGTGGGGCCTGCACGCGAATGGGCCACTGTCCGGGGGCTGAACTTCGCTGTGACCCTCGCTCCCGGTACGGAAGGCCTGGTCCTGACGGACGGACGGCGCCTGCGTCAGATTCTGCACCACCTGGGCAGCAATGCGGTGAAGTTCACCGGCAAGGGCGGCGTGCGCATCGGGGTGGAGCGAGTGGGCGACCGGCTGCGTTTCGCGATCAATGACACCGGTTGCGGCATGACCGAGGATGTTCTCGCCGGAATCTTCAGCCTGTTCGAGCAGGCGGACGCCACCACCAGCCGCGCCCACGAGGGGGCAGGCGTCGGCCTGGCCCTGGCCAAGAACCACATCGACCGGCTGGGCGGGATCGTGACCGTCGAAAGCGCGCCGTACAAGGGGACGACCTTCACGGTGGAAATTCCAGCCCAGGCGGTGGCCGCCGCGCCGGCGGCCGAGACGACGCCGCTGGAGGAGCGCCGCATGCGGGTCCTGATCGTCGATGATCATCCCGCCAACCGCGATCTTCTGCGGATCATGCTGCAGGCCGCCGACTGCGAGACCACCGAGGCCTGCGACGGTCGCGAAGCCGTGGACGCCGTCGCGGCGGCAGCGTTTGACCTGGTGCTGATGGACATCCGCATGCCGGTGATGGACGGCGTCGCCGCCACCCGCGCCATACGCGCCATGGACGGGCCTGCGGCCGGAACCGCCATCCTGGCCGTCACCGCCGAGGCCATGCCCGAGGACGTGGCCCGCTGCCTGACCGCCGGCATGGACGCCCATGTCGCCAAGCCGATCACCCAGGCGCGTCTATATCAGGCCATGAACGACGCGATGGACGCCGCCGCCGTGCGCAGCGACGACGCCCAGGCCGCCTAAATCCGCCTACCAGGTCAGGTTGACCCGCGCATAGACGAACCGCCCGTTGAAGCCGAACGGCGAGTTGTAGGGATAGCCCAGCACCCCGTTCGAGTTCAGCGACGCCGGCGTCGCGTCCGGATATTCGTCGAACAGATTGTCCGCCCCGACCGCCAGGCCGACCCGGTCGGTCAGCTGATACCGGCCTTCCAGATCGATCACCGTCTTGTCGCCGGTACGATAGTCGTTGGCCGCGACCGATCCCGGTTGCAGCACGTCGCCGTAATAGGTGGCCCGCAGCGTGGCGCCCCACTTGTCCAGATTCCAGTCGGCGCCGGCCGAGACCTTCACGTCCGGCGTGCCTTCTTCGATGGTCAGGATCCGCTGGCGACCGAACAGGGTGGTCGACAGGTTGCTGTCCACCGAGACGTCGTTGAAGTTGGCGGCCACGGTGAAGTCGAAATCGCCGACGCTGTCGGTCGGCAGGCGATAGCGGCCGACCACGTCCACCCCCTCGGTCGAGGTCGAAACCCCGTTCAGGAAGAAGCGCGCCGCCTGAACCCCCAGCGGGGTCAGCAGGGCGGGGTCGCGGATCAGCTCGGACAGGACGATCTGGTCCTCGATGTCGATCTTGTAGGCGTCCACCGTCAGGTCGAAGGCCCCCAGCCGCACCACGGCGCCCAGCGAATAGTTGGTCGAGGTCTCGGGCTTCAGCGGCCGTCCGCCCAGGGCCGTCCCCACCGGGCTGACCGACGGGAAGGTGCCGGTCTCCACCACCGCCCCGTCCTGGATCACCGACGAGGTCGAGGTGAAATAGGACTGTTGCAGCGACGGGGCGCGGAAGCCGGTCGAGACCGAGCCGCGCAGGGCGAAGTTGGGCGTGAAGTCATACCGGCCCGACAGCTTGCCCGTCTGGGTGTCGCCGAAGTCGGAATAGTCCTCGAACCGCACCGCGCCGGCGACCGTCAGCTTGTCGGTGATCGGCAGTTCGATGTCGGCGTAGGCGGCGAAATTGTCGCGGTCGACGTCCACTTCGTTCGACGGCTGGAAGCCGGGGAAGCCCTGGGCCCCGCCCGACAGGGCCGTGTTCGACCCCAGCGGCCCGCGATTATAGCTCTCGGGCTGGCCCGCCTCGATCTGGTAATTCTCCCAGCGCTGCTCCAGACCCCAGGCCAGGTTCAGCGGCCCGCCCGCCAGACCGGCCTCGAACTGACGGCTGAAATCGGCGCCCAGCACCAGCTGGTCATAGATCAGGCTGCCGGAATCGAAACTGGTCAGCGACGCCGCCCCATAGGTCGAGTTCAGCGAATCCTCGGTGCGGAAATCCAGGGCGTTGCGGCCATAGACCAGGCTGACGTCGGCGTCCCATCCGGCGACCACGCCGCGCAGGCCGCCGGCCAGGGAGGCGTCCTGGGAATTGACCGCCACCTTGGGCAGGAAGCCGTTCGGATAGACGCTCGTGACGTTGTTGACGTTGTCCGACAGGCGCGGGAAGGCGGCGCCGGAGCTGTCGCGGTCCTGATAACCGGCCCAGCCATAGGCCTCCCAGCCATTGCCCAGTCCCTTGCCGGCGTTGGCGAAGACGGTCCACTGCTCGACGTCCGGATCGCCGAACCGGGCGGTCACCGCGCCGTTTGCGGCCGCGCGGGGGTCATAGTCCGAGCGGTTGGTGGACTCGCGGTTCAGATATTCCGCCGACAGGGTCAGGAAGCCGTCTTCGCCGAGTGCGAAACCCTGCCAGGCCGAGGCGGTGGTGGTGGCGCCGTCCTCCTCGTCGCGCTCGCCGCGCGCGGTCTTCACCGTGGTCAGATACTGGCCATAGGTGACGCTGGCCCCGCCGCCGCTGGAGGCCTCCTTCAGCCGCAGGTTCACCACCCCGGCGATGGCGTCCGAGCCATACTGGGCCGAGGCCCCGTCGCGCAGCACCTCGACCCGGTCCAGGGCCGCCGTCGGAATGGCGTTCAGGTCGACGGCGGCCGAGCCGCGGCCGACGACGCCGTTGGTGTTGACCAGGGCCGAGGCGTGGCGGCGCGTCCCGTTGACCAGGACCAGGGTCTGGTCCGGCGACAGGCCGCGCAGGGTCGCCGGACGGATCGAGTCGCTGCCGTCATTGGCCGAGGGGCGCGGGAAGGTCAGGGACGGCACCGACTGGGCCAGGGCCGTCGCGAACTCGGTCGTGCCCCGGTTCTGCAGGCTCTGGGCCGTGACCACATCGACCGGCGCCAGGGTGTCGAGGCGCGAGCGATTGGGCGCGCGGGTGCCGGTGACGACGATCTCGTCCACGGTCGCAGCGTCATCCGTGGTCTGGGGGGCGGCGGCTTCCTGGGCGAAGGCGGGCGCGGCGCTCAGCAGGGCGACGGCGGAGACGGTGGCGAGAAGAGCCGGCGAGGCGGCTCGGAAGGCGGTGCGCATTGAGAGATTTCCTGATGATTGTTTCTTGGCGCGCACGGGCGCGCGGAACCGGCGTCTTCGACGTCCGGCCTATGGGGTTGGATGTGCCGGATTGGGCGGCTTCAGCCGCTACATCGTCCGCCGCGCCGATAAAGGCCGGCCTGTGTCAGGACTGTGGACATCGTCGTCTCCGACCGCGCGGTCAGGGGGAGCGCCTCGCGGTCATGGCCATATCAGGGCGGAGATGCGGCGGGTCAATGCGCGGGAGGGGCCATGTTTGCTGAGGGCAGGGCGTAGAAAAACTACACCCTCCCTTTCGTCATTCCGGGCGAAGGGCCGCTTGGCCCGAAGACCCGGAACCCAGCGGCGCGCGAGAGCGCGAACCTGTCGCGGACTCGCGGGTCCAGCATCGTGTGGCGGACAGATTTCGCCTTCGGCGCCGCTGGGTTCCGGGTCTCCGCTTCGCTTCGCCCGGAATGACGAAAGGGACAGGTCCGCATCACCTCCACCGCGCGCGAAGGCGCGTGGGGAGGACAGGTCGCGCTTGCGACCAGGCGGGGGCGACTCCGACGGTGGTGATGACCCTTGCCCGCTTCTGACACCGAGTCGCCCCCTCCTGGCGTTCGCTGACGCTCCCGCCTGTCCTCCCCGCCGGCCTTCGCCGACGGGGAGGTGAGCGAGAGCGCGCCCCTCGATCAGCCGGGTTCGAACGGAAACCGTTCAGCCCAAATGGCCTTGAGTTCCGGCAACTCATCCACCCGTTTCACCACCTCCGCCATCTTGGGCGCGACCTCATAGAAACGCGCGCGTCTCGGCGTCCACCGACTGGCCACGGCCACATAGAGGTCCAGCACCGTCAGGGTCTCGCCCAGCAGGAACCGCCCCGGTTCGATCTGGCTGTCCATCATCCCCCAGCATTCGGCGATCCGGTCCTCGGTGCGTTGCAGGATGCGCGCCTGATCCTCCAGATCGTCGCCCGCCAGCCGCGAAGGCACGTCCCGCACCCAGTACATCGAATAGATGGCGGCCGGCACGAAACTCATCCAGCGCAGGAACTGGCCGCGTCGGGCGTCGTCCGCCCCGGGCGCCAGCCCCGCCCCGGCACGACTGGCGGGGTGATGACGGTCGGCCAGCCAGATCAGTATGGCGGCGCTCTCGGTCAGGATCTCGCCATCGGGCGTGACCAGGACCGGCAACTGCCGCATCGGATTGACCGGCGCCACCTTGTCCCGCTCGGCCTCCCCCTCCCAGGTCGGGGCCTCGACGACGGTGTAGTCCAGACCCAGCAGGGTCAGGGCCGCCTCGACCGGATCCGATCCGGACCCGGCGGCGCCATAGACGGTGAAACTCATAGCGGCGTTCCCTTGATCTCGATCGTCAACGCTCAGTCCGTCAGATGCTGTCTCCAGCGGAGTCTGCGATCAAGGCCCGGTGTTTGGTCGGTCAAGCTTGATCTCTCCGCGCCATCCCCAGGCCCGTCCCCAGTTTCCTCAATCCAAACCACAACATGTAGCGGGTAGGACAATTTTGATCACCATATAGGTGATTTCCGGCTTGGCGCCGGGCGCGCTGAGTCGCATGGTGAACCCCTCTCCGGAATCGCTCTTTCAGGTCCAGTTCGATGAACGCCATCACCCCGATCATCCGCCCCGACCGCGCCGGTCTTCTGACCCCGTCCGCCGCCTACAAGCCGTTCCGCTATCCGTGGGCGTTCGACATGTGGAAGAAGCAGCAGCAGGTCCACTGGATGCCGGAAGAAGTGCCGCTGGGCGAGGACGTCAAGGACTGGGCCTCGACCCTGAACGACAATGAACGCAGCCTGCTGACCCAGATCTTCCGCTTCTTCACCCAGGCGGACATCGAGGTTCAGGACAACTACATGGAACGCTACGGTCGGGTGTTCAAACCGACCGAGATCAAGATGATGCTGGCCGCCTTCGGCAATATGGAGACCATCCATATCGCGGCCTACGCCCTGCTGCTCGAGACCATCGGCATGCCCGAGAGCGAGTTCGGCGCCTTCATGGAATACGAGGCCATGCGGGACAAGCACGACTATATGGGCCAGTTCGGGGTGGATTCAGACGCCGACATCTGCCGGACGCTCGCCATGTTCGGCGGCTTCTCGGAAGGGGTTCAACTGTTCGCGTCGTTCGCGATGCTGATGAACTTCCCGCGCCAGAACAAGATGAAGGGCATGGGCCAGATCGTGTCCTGGTCGGTGCGTGACGAAAGCCTGCACTGCGAGGGCATCATCAAGCTGTACCACGCCTTCAACAAGGAGACGGGGGCCGTCACCAAGACCGTGGCCGACGACATCGTCGACTGCTGCAAGACGGTGGTGAAGATGGAGGACAAGTTCATCGACCTGGCCTTCGAAATGGGCGCGGTCGACGGCATGACCCCCGAGGACATCAAGCAGTACATCCGCTTCATCGCCGACTGGCGCCTGCGCCAGCTGAAGCTGCCCGAAGTCTATGGGGTGAAGGAAAACCCGCTGCCCTGGCTGCAGTCCCTGCTGTCCGGCGTCGAACACGCCAACTTCTTCGAGGCCCGCGCCACCGAATATTCGAAGGCGGCGACGCAAGGCAATTGGCACGGTTCGGACGGCGTCTGGACCGAGTTCGACCGGATGATGGCCCGCCGCGACATGAGCCTGGTCGCCGGCTGAGCCCTGTTGGTTACTGCTGCGGCCTGACCCAGGCGGGTCGGGCCGTGCAGGCCTCGCGGAAGCCCGACTGACATAGCCGCACCTGCTCGCGCCAGGCCGCGTAGTCGCGGTCGTACTGGTCCTGGGCCGCCCGGGTGGCCTCAGCCGCGGCCCGCGCCTGTTCCTCGGTTTGACGCACCTCGATCTGATGACGGGCCACGGCGGCGTCATAGTCCAGCCGGGCCGCCTCGTCCGCGCTGTCGGCCAGGGCGTTCTGGGCCGCAATCTCGTCGTTCAGGGCTCGAGTGAGACGCAACTCTTCCTCGGTCTGTTTGGAGTCGTCGGCGCGGTGATAGGCCTCGCCCCGCGCCCGCTCCAAGGCCTCGCGCGCGGCTGGATCATTGGGATCAGGCAGGGCGCGCTGGTCGCGGTACGGGTCCGGCGCGCTATAGGGGTCTGGGGGCGTCTGG
Source organism: Brevundimonas sp. (assembly GCF_030656255.1). Lineage (GTDB taxonomy): Bacteria > Pseudomonadota > Alphaproteobacteria > Caulobacterales > Caulobacteraceae > Brevundimonas. Next base: position 15,217 of record NZ_JAUSOE010000055.1, read on the forward strand.
GGCGCCGTCTGAGCGTGAGCCGCGCCCGCCAGGGCGGCCGCTCCCAGCAGGGCGCTGACCAGGGATATGCGGATGGTCATGCAGCTATCCTTCGCTCAAGGCCTATCAACCAACCTTCGCCGTAACGGCGCCGATCCGCAACAACGCAGACGTGACGAAAAGGTGGCGCGCGACGCCGCTTCACGTCATGGTCGTGATCTCTCTGACGCCAAACCCGCCACCGAGCAGACCTCATGATCCTAAGCACCTCGTCCGGAGACTATCCGATCCCCGCCGACGTCGCGCGTCAACTGCCGAACGTTCCGGCCCTGCCCGATCCGGCCGCGCCGAACGCCCGGCTGCAGATCGAGGATTTCCGCCACTGGCTGGACGCCTCGCCGGAACACGCCATCGATTATGAGCGGCTGCGGCGCTGGCACCTGGTGCAGGATGAATTGGCGGCCCAGGCCAAGGCGGCGAACCGCGCCTTCATCGTCTCGGACGACGGCCTGGAATAGGCTCCGGATTTGAAGGTCTAGGCCGGCAGGCGCAGTTCGAAAACCGCCCCGCTTCCCTCATTGGCCCCTTCGCTGGGGACCAGCCTCAGATCGCCGCCGTGCAGGGCCGCCAGTTCGCGCGATATGGTCAGGCCTAGGCCTGATCCGTCCGAGCTCTTGGAGCTGACGAAGGGCTCGAACAGGCGTTCGGCCAGGCGTGGGGGAATGCCCGGTCCATCGTCGGCGATCCGGACCACGCAGACCCCGTCCTCGCCGAAGGCGCTGACCGTGATGGCCCCCCGACCGCGCCGCTCGGCCGGTCGGCCCGCGTCGGCCTCGATGGCCTGACGGGCGTTGCGCATCAGATTGACCAGGATGCGATAGAGCTGATCCGGGTCGGCCTCGACCGCGAACCGGGCGGGCAGCTGTTTGACCAGCCGCACCCCGTCCGGCTCCAGCCCCGCATCCTCGGCCGCCAGGGTCAGGGCCTTGGTCAGGACCACGCGGGTCTTCTGGGGCGCCGGCTCCTCGCTGCGGCCGTATTCCAGCACATTGCGCGACAGGCTGGCGGCGCGGCTCAGCGCCCGCTCCAGCCGGGGCAGGGCCTTGGCGACCTGCGGGTCGGCCGAGGTCGCCAGCCGCTCGGACGCCATCTGGGCCGAGGTCAGCATGTTGCGCAGGTCGTGGTTGATCTTGGCCACCGCCTCGCCCAGGGCGACCAGACGGGCGCGCGAGCGCAGGGACTGGCGCACCTCCTCCTGCATCCGCGACAGCTCGCGCTCGACCCGGCCGATCTCGTCGTGGCGGTCGGACGGCGCCTCGGCCTCGCTCTCGGGATCGGCGGCGAACCGTTCCATCGACCGGGTGACACGCCGCAAGGGCCGCAGCACCAGAAGGGCCAGGCCGCCGTACAGCAGGGCGCCCGCCGTGACCGACACCAGCAGCGACACCAGCAGGCTGTTCAGCAGGAAGGATTTCAGTTCCAGCTTCAACGGCTGGGCCGGGGTGACGATCTCGATGAAGTCGCCCGAGCGATAGCGCGGCTTGGCCTGGACCCGCAGCGATCGATCCGGATGGCCGAACAGGGTGCGCCAGGGGTCGGTCAGCCGCGCCCAGCTGTTCTGCTGGCGCAGGTCGATCAGTTCGGGCGCGCGCGGCAGATTGGGGGCCTGGAGCAGCAGGCGGCGCACCCCCTGTTCGGTCAGGGCCACGGCCTGAACCCCGCCGATCCGCATCAGCTCGGCCGCCGTGTCGTCCTCGACCGCGCTATAGGGCAGGGCCTCGACCCCGACCGAGGCCAGTTCGGCGGCCTGGAGCCGGTCGCGCAGCCAGCGTTCGTGGAAGGCGGCCAGGTTCGGCCCCATGATCAGGGCCTCGACCGCCAGGGTGAAGGCCACGGTCAGCAGCAGCAGGCGCGCCGACAGGCCGTCCGGCGCCCGGGGGCGCAGCCGCTCGCGCCACACCTCAATCGCCTCAGGCGACAGTTTCAGGGCCGCCGCGACCTTGTCGAACAGGGGGGTCATGCCTCGGCCCTGTTCGCCGAGGCCGCACGCCCGCTACGGGCGCGGGCCATCTGGACCAGTTTGATGCCGATGGGCAGCAGCAGGGACAGGAAGACCACCCCCATCAGCGGCCAGAAGAACTGGCGCAGCAGCATCGGCAGGTCCGGCCGCACCCCGGCCCGCAGCAGGCCGCCCAGTTGGGATCCGATCCAGGTGTAGATGAAGGTCGACGGCAGCAGGCCGATGAAGGTGGCGATCACATAGGGCCGCAGCGGCACCGCCATCATCCCCGCCGTGGCGTTGACCAGGACGAAGGGCACGCTGGGAATGACGCGCAGGGTGAACAGGGTGGTGAAGGCGTTGCGGTCGATCCCCTTGGCGATCCGATCCATGAAACCGGCGTCGGCCTCGAACTTGGCCCGCAGCCAGGTGCCGATCGAGGTGCGATAGACAGAATAGATGACGACGGAGCCTATGGTGGCCCCGGCGGCCTGGGCCAGGGCCCCGACCCAGGGGCCGAACATCATGCCGCCCAGCAGGGTCAGGAAGACGGGTCCGGGGATGGTGGAGGCGGTGGCCACGGCGTAGACGGCGACGAAGGCGACCAGGGCGATCCACCAATGGGCCTGGGCATAGGCCTGAAGGTTCAGGCCGTGCTCGCGGATCAGATCCATCGACAGATAGCGGTTCCAGCCCAGGGCGAAGAAGACGGCCACCAGGCCGGCGATGACCGCCAGCGGCGTCAGCCGCAGGGCCCAGTCCTTCGCCGTTCGTTTCGCCATACGCTCGTCATTCCCGAATTGCCGACCGAGCGTTGACTCGCGCGGTCATGCGACTTATACGCCCGCCCTTCCTGCGACGGACGCCTCTTGCCCCGTCGCCCAACCTTTTAACGTCAGGAGCCGACCGTGAAGCGGACCTATCAGCCGTCGCGACTCGTGCGCAAGCGCCGTCACGGCTTCCGCAGCCGGATGGCCACCAAGAACGGCCAGAAGATTGTTGCGCGCCGTCGCGCCAAGGGCCGCAAGCGCCTGACGGCGTAAGCGGCTTGCGCGTCCGGACCTTGGACGCATGAGCGAGCCTTTACAGATCAAACGTCTGTTGCGGCGGCCCCAGTTCCTGGCGGCCGCCAAAGGCGTTTCCGAGGCGCGCGGCGGCGTGGTGATTCAAAGGCTGGAGCGCGGCGACGGTTCGCCGCACATCGGCCTGGGCTTCACCGCCACCCGCAAGATCGGCGGCGCCGTGGTGCGAAATCGCGCCAAACGCCGGCTGCGCGAGGCTGCGCGGGCCATGTTGCCCGTTCACGGCCTGCCCGGCAGCGACTATGTCTTCATCGCCCGAATGGGCACGACCGAGCGTGCGTGGGACCGTCTGCTTGACGACGTGAAATCGACGCTTACAAGGCTGGCGACACCGAAGGCCGACCGGCCCTCGCCCGCCCGCGCCCCATCCGGCCAGGACCGCCCGAATCCATGACAAACGAGAACTCGCGCAACACGATCATCTTCATCGTGTGCTCGGCCCTGATCCTGGGGGTCTACTGGTTCGCCGTGCTGCGTCCGCAGGCCGAGCGCCGCGCCGTCCAGCAGCAGGCCCAGGCCGAGCAGTCCCAGACGGCCGAGAACGCCGCCCGCACGGCGCTGAGCCCGCAGGGGCCGACCTTCGTGACCGACCGCAGCCAGGCGCTGAGCACGGCCGCGCGCGTGCCGATCCAGTCGGGCACGCTGAAGGGCTCGCTGTCGCTGCAGGGCGGCCGCATCGACGACCTGTTCCTGACGGACTACAAAGAGACGCAGGACAAGCCTGAGCCCGTCGAGCTGTTCCGCCCGCAGGGCATGCAGAACGCCTATTTCGCCCAGTTCGGCTGGACCGGTCCCAATGTGGTCGGCGGGGTTCCGGGGCCCAACACCGTCTGGCGCCTGACCGCCGGTTCGACCCTGACCCCGACGACGCCTGTGACCCTGACCTGGGACAACGGCCAGGGCCTGCGCTTCACCCGCGTGGTGTCGGTCGATGACCGCTATGTCTTCTCGATCCTGGACACGGTCCAGAACCTGGGAACCCAGGCCATCACCATCGCCCCCTATGGCAGCGTCCAGCGCCTGGGCGTGCCGCCGCTGGCCGGATCGTCCCACATCGTCCACGAGGGGGCCATCGGCACCTTCGGCAAGCCGGGCGAGTACCGGACCGAGCAGAAGAAGTACAAGGACTGGCTGAAGGAGCCGCGGATCGAGAACGCCTCGACCGGCGGCTGGCTGGGCATCACCGACAAATACTGGCTGGCGGCCCTGCTGCCCCAGCAGAACGAGGCGGTCGAGACCGAATTCCGCGTCCGCGACATCAACGGCGGCCAGCAGCTGGAAGCCAATATCCTCGGCGCCGCCCGCACCATCCAGCCCGGTGGAACCGCGACCGAGACCCAGCGCCTGTTCGCCGGCGTCAAGCGGGCCGAGGTGCTGAAGACCTATGAAGAGACCCTGCAGCTGCCGCGCTTCGTCTATGCGATCGACTGGGGCATGTTCTGGTTCCTGACGCGCCCGATCTTCTGGATCCTGGAAAACGTCTATGGCCTGGTCGGCAGCTTCGGTGTCGCCATTCTGGCCCTGACCGTCATCGTCAAGCTGATCATGTTCCCGCTGGCCAACAACGCCTACGCCAGCATGTCCAAGATGCGGAACCTCCAGCCCAAGATGGAGGAGATCAAGAAGAAGTTCAAAGACGATCCGCAGAAGCAGCAGCAGGAGACGATGGCCCTGTACCAGAAGGAGAAGATCAATCCGGTCGCCGGCTGTCTTCCGCTGGTGCTACAGATCCCGGTCTTCTACGCCCTGTACAAGGTGCTGACCGTCACCATC
>NZ_JAUSOE010000057.1 GCF_030656255.1 Brevundimonas sp.
GGTCAGCTATCTCGACAGTTTCGAGATCCAGGCCCTGCCGGGCGCCCCGACCTATGACTATGCGGGCACCTGGGGCACGGCGATCGAATCGAACGCCGGCTCCGCGCACCCGGAATGGAAATCGGTCAGTGGCGTTACCTATTCTCGCGAGAACTGGAGCGCCGGCCTGCGCTGGCGTCACCTGTCCGAGATGAGGAACAGCGCCCTGGTGACTTCTCCCACCAGCACGAGCCGCGGCGTCGACGCCTATGATGTGTTCGACTTCAACGCGCGTGTGACCCTGCCGGGGGAGACGAGTTTGCGTTTCACGGTGACCAATCTGCTGAACGAAGAGCCGCCGCAGGCCGGCGACACGGTGGGCAACTTCGACACCCAGAACTACGACACCCTGGGCCGCTATTTCACCGTCGCCGTCACCAAGAGCTTCTGACCGCGTAACCGGGCTGGCGCGCGATCGCCAGCCCGTCCTTTTCTCAGTTCGCCTCACACTGGAAACCCGATGAAATCGAAAATTATGACCGCCACGGCCCTAGTGCTCTCCGCCCTGGCGGCGCCCGCCGCCTTCGCCGCCGAACTGCCCGAGGCCCAACAGGCCGCCATCCTTCAGTCCGTCGATCAGGACGCCGCCCAGATCAGCGAGACCGCTCTTGCAATCTGGGGCTTTGCCGAGGTCGGCTATCAGGAGACCCAGAGCTCAGCCCTGCTGCAGAAGGAGCTGACCGAGGCCGGCTTCTCCGTCACCCCCGGCATCGCGGGTCAGCCGACCGCCTTCGTGGCCAGCTTCAAGAACGGCGACGGTCCTGTGGTCGCGCTCCTCGCGGAGTTTGACGCTCTTCCGGGTCTTTCCCAGGCCGTGGCCCCGACACAGCGGTCCTTGGGACATCGCGCCGGCCACGGCTGCGGCCACAACCTCTTCGGCACCGCCTCCAGCTACGCCGCCATTGCGGTCAAGGAATGGATGATCGCCAACAACATCAAGGGCGAGTTGCGCCTCTACGGCACGCCGGCGGAGGAGGGGGGATCCGCCAAGGCTTTCATGGTCCGCGACGGTTTGTTTGACGACGTTGACGTCGCCCTGCATTGGCATCCGGGCAGCACCAACAGCGCCAGCCAAGGTACGACCAAGGCCAATATCAGCGGTAAATTCCGCTTCTACGGCGTCTCGTCTCACGCCTCGGGCGCGCCGGATCGCGGTCGTTCGGCCCTGGACGCAGTCGAGGCCATGAACAACATGGTCAACATGATGCGAGAGCACATCCCGGATGGCGCGCGCATTCACTACGTCATCACCAATGGCGGCGAGGCGCCAAACGTGGTGCCCAGCTTCGCCGAGTCCTACTACTATGTTCGGGATGGTAACCCGCAGACGGTCCTGGACGTGATCGACCGGGTGAAAAAGGCGGCCGAGGGTGCGGCGCTGGGCACAGGCACGCGGTTCGAGTTCCAGCAGATCGGCGGTGTCTATAGTATGATGCCCAACGGCGCTCTGATGGCCGTCATGGATCGCAACCTGCATCATGTCGGCGGCATTACCTGGACGCCCGAGGAAATCGCTTTCGCCACCGAGATCCAGAAGACCCTGACCAGCCAGCCGCCGCTGTCCAGTGTCGGTGAGATCGAGAAGGCGGAGCTGAAGTTCGACGGCGCCGGCGGCTCGACCGATGTGTCGGACGTCAGTTGGGTCGTGCCGACCGTAGGCCTGTCCACCGCCACCTTCGTCCCCGGATCGGCCGGTCACAGCTGGCAGAACGTGGCGGCCGCCGGCTCCAGCATCGGGGTCAAGGGAACTATGGTCGCGACCAAGACCCTGGCCCTGACCGCCGCAGAACTGTTCGTCAGCCCCGAGACGATAACGGCCGCGACCGAGGAACTACACCAACGGCGCGGGGCCGATTTCGTCTACCGCCCCTTGGTCGGGGATGGGCCGCCCCAACTGGACTATCGCGGCGCGCCGCGCGGCGAGTGATCCGGGCAGCGAGCTGAAATGCTGATCGAGAGCGCCTTCTCAGCAATGCGTCCATCGGCCAGCGATGCTACCCGGCTCTTTAACCTTGCAGTGGCGGTAGCCGAGCGCGGCCCAAGCCTCGGTATCGTCATCGTCGCATGTCGGGATGAACGTCGATGCGATGTCGACCCATCGGCGCGGCTGGGTGCGAAAGTGGCTTACCGGATCGGCTTACTGCGGGCGTCACGGGACCGCCAACGGTCGTCCGTGCCATTCCCGGCGTCGCCGGCGTCAAAAAGCCTCAAGCCGCAGATCGACCGCTTCTGCAGGGAGTGACGAGGCGCAAGACCTCAAGGCGTCGAATAAGGGCCAAGCCGCCGTGTTAAGGTACAGGGCTCCGCTTTCCTCAGAGGATGCTACTCTGGATGCAAGGTGGCGAGCGGCGTTCGGCCAGCCGTTGCCTTTGCTGGGGGCGGGCGACATTGTTAGAACTATCCTCGCTGATCAGACTGCGAAAAGTCCAAAATCAAAAAGGTAGCCCGAGCGCGGCCGGCGAGAGATGCAGGGTCTTGGGCCGGGAGACGCCGCCGGTCTTGTGACGAGCCGGAGGGAGCAGAAGCAAGCCTCGTTGCAGATCGACTTCCGCCCACCGCAAGCCGAGGATTTCACCTCGCCGCGCACCGGTCAGCATCAGGAGGCGAAAGAAGGAGGCCTGAGCCAGGGTGATGCTCCGCGCCTTGTTCAGCGCGTCGATGGCTCGCCAAATGGCCGCGCCTTCCTCGTCGGCCGTGCGTGCCAAATGTGCTGACTGGAGCGCCGCCAGCCAGAATCACGCAAGGCTTTGGTCGATCGAACTTGGCGACATGGAAATCAGCTTCAAGCCGACCGCCCCCTGGCTTTGTTCCGGGTTGGTCGGCCCGCGATGCAACTGGTGCAGGCCCTGAATTGGTTTCGCAAGGTCTGGGCGCGCGACGATGAGGCGTCGGACGTGGATTACGCGCGCCTCCGGCGCTTACTGAACGATCCTCCATGAGCAGGAAACTCAAAGCGGATCTCGCTTCTGGCATTATCTACCGCTTGGATGCAGGACGCCTTCAGTCCATTTATCGTCGATGAACGGGCGGCGGAACAAATCGGCGGACGGCCTCACGAACCCGGCGTTCGACAGGATAATCGCAGCCTCCGACTAGGAGCGTTCGGTCTCTTCGCCGCCACGGCGCAGAGACGGGGGCAATGCTCAAAAACGCCGAGCGAATCAGCGCCGCACATCAGAGGGCCTTTCAAACTCACACCGATCCGATCAGGCCCTTCAGGCGATAGGCGGCGACGATTCGGGCGGTCTTGGCCTGGGTGGCGTTAGCGGCGGCGGCCGTGGCTTCGCGCTCGGCGTTCAGCAGGTCGATCTGAGGTTTCAGGCCGACGCGGACTTCGTGCCGGACGCTGGTCAGGGCCTGGACTGCGGCGGCGCTCTGTTCGTCGGACGCCTTGGCCACCAGTTCGGCGGTGTGGATGTCCTGCCAGGCGGCGAGAACCTGTTCCTCCAGGCCCATGCGGGCGGCGCGCAGACGGGCGGAGGCGGCGCGCACATCGGCGCTCGTCTCGGCGATCTTGCCCGACGTCAGGCCGCCGCTGAACAGGGTCCAGCGGCCGCGGATGCCCACAGTCGCGCTGTCGGCGCGATAGTCGGGGAAGAACTGATCCCGAACCGAACCCGCCTCGACGAAGGCGCTGACGGTCGGCAGGCGTTCGCCGCGCGCGGCGCGGGCGGCGGCCTCGGCCGCCTCAAGATCGGCCCGCGCCTGACGCAGGGCGGGACTGCCGCCGACGGCGACCGCCATCGCCTCGTCGAATGAGCCGGGCAGAGGCGGATTGGGCGGAATCGGTTGCAGATCGACCGGCTCCAGGCCGGTCAGATTGCGGTAACGGGCGCGGGCGGACACCTGCATTCCCTCCGCACGGGCCAGGTCGGCGCGGGCCTCGGCGGCGCGTGACGCGGCCTGGGCGACGTCCGTGCTGGGGGTTTCGCCGGCCCGGAAGCGCTCGCGCGCCTGTCGCTCGATTTCCACTGTCTGGGCCGCCAGCGCGCGATAAAGCCTCAGGACTTCATCGGCCGCCAGCATGTCGCCATAGGCTTGGACCACCGCCAGGACGACCTGGCCCTGAACGGCGTCGCCGCCGGCGTCGGCTGCGGCCATGCCGGCGCGGGCGCGGGCAATCCCGGCCGCCGCACGCCCGCCGGTGAACAGGGGCTGTTCCAGCGTCAACTGGGCCGCCCGAGGCGTGACGTCCGCCGCGCCCAGACCGAAGAATTCCTTCGGGTCCAGCCGGCCCTGGCCGACCGTGCCGCTGAAACTTAGCGACGGGGCGCGGGCCGATTGCGCCTGCTGCAATCGGCCCTTCGCGGCGTCGCCCTCGGCGTCGGCGGCGGCGATCTCGGGCGCGTGGGCGAGCGCGGCGGCGATGGCCTCGTCCAGCGTCGTCGCCTGGGCCAGGCCCGGCGTGGCCAGGAAAAGAGCCAAGGCCCAGGGCGCAGCGCGGCGCAGGCTCATCGGAAGGCGTTTCCCGGACGCAGGCCCAGGGCCTTGAACGCCATGGCCGCCGGGCAGAAGCCGGTGAAACCGGACTGGATCATGTTCAGCCCCGCGAAGACGGTCAGGGCGATCCACCACGGATGGACGGCGTAGGACAGCGCCACGCCCGCCAGCACGACGCATCCGGCGAAGATCACAACAGCACGATCAAGGTTCATCGGTAGGCTCCAGATTTAGAGGGAGGGGTCACATGCGAAGCTTGCGGATGCCCATGATGTGCATCGCCAGCCGCTCGTAGGAGGGTTCGCTTTCGCCCCTGCGCACCTTGCGCAGGAAATATTTCTCGAAGCCGACCTTGGCCAGGTGGACCCATTTTCCGCTCGCGGCCCAGTTGACGTTGCGCGGCGGGATCTGCGGCTGGGCCACAAAGGCGACGCCGCCGTCGCCGAAGTCCGCCAGGCAGACGGCGTTCCAGGTCGCCTCGGCCTCAGGCGTTTCGCCGGCGATCAGGGCGGCCAGATTGGCGGCGACGGCGGTGACCATGCTCTCGATCATGAAGCCGGTCTTGGGCACGCCCACCGGGACCGGCGTCGGGCCCGTCGGGGCGATGGCGACGCAGACGCCTAGAGCGAAGATCTCCGGGAAAACGGGGTTGCGCTGGTGCTTGTCGATCAGGATGAAGCCGCGCGGATTGGTCAGGCCCGCGATGTCGCGCACCGCAGGCACGCCTCGGAACGCCGGCAGCATCATCGAATAGCCGAAGGGCAGCTGATGGGTCTTGGCGACGGCGCCGTCGTCAGCGATCTCCTCGACGTGCATCAGGCCCGGCTCGACCTTGGCGACGCGCGCATTGGTGATCCATTTGATGTGCCGCTCACGCAGCTTGCTTTCCATCAGGGACTTGGTGTCCCCGACGCCGTCCAGGCCGAGATGGCCGATATAGGGTTCGGCGGTGACGAAGGTCATCGGCGCCCGGTCGCGGATCTTCCGACGTCGCAGCTCGGTGTCCAGGATCAGAGCGAACTCATAGGCCGGGCCGTAGCAGGACGCGCCCTGGACGGCGCCCACGACGATCGGACCGGGGTTCTCCACATAGGCGTCGAACATGTCGGCGGCGTGCGAGGCGTGCGACGTCTGGCAGACTGACACCGTGTAGCCATCCGGCCCCAGCCCTTCGATCTCATCAAAGGCCAGGTCCGGGCCTGTCGCAATTACAAGATAATCGTAATCGACACTGTCGCCGTTGTTTAACTCGACGCGTTTTTCCGCAGCGTGCAGCCGTTTCGCCCCCACCGCCGTGAAGCCGATCTTCTTGCGGGCGAAAATGGGCGGCAGATGAACCTGGATCTCCTCCGGCTCTCGCCAGCGAACCGCGACCCAAGGGTTTGAAGGAACGAAAGAATAGGTCTCGGACTCGGCGATCATCATCACCTCAGCGCGACCCTTGACGGCCGCTCTTATCTCATAGGCGGCGATGGTGCCCCCCAGTCCGGCGCCGATGATCACAATCTTGGGCTTGGCCATCTTTCCCTCCCGCAGGCGTTTCCATCGCCCTTATGTGGCTTGACCGAATATAATGATTACATGATATACACAATAATAAAAGTATGACACCGCATTCGGCGGGTCCATGGAGGTCGAAAATGTTCGGATTTGGAAAGCCCAAGGCCCATCGGGAGATCGGCCCGGCCGATCTGAAAACCATGCTCGCCCAGGATCGGGTGGTGCTGGTCGATGTGCGTGAGCCGGGAGAGTTCGCCGCCGAGCATATCGCCGGCGCCGTCAACCTGCCGCTGTCGTCCTTCGACCCCGCCCGCCTTCCCCCACCCGACGGAAAGACGGTCGTCCTGCAATGCGCGGGCGGAAAGCGGTCGGGCATGGCGCTGGAGCGCTGCGCCAAGGCCCAGGCCGCGATCGATACGCATCTGGCGGGCGGACTCGGCGCATGGAAGTCGGCGGGCCTTCCGGTCGAGCGCGGCTGACGTGCGATTGATCGGCGGGGATGGTGGAAGGACGACGGCGATGAAGATGTGGACCCTGATGGCTGCGGCCGCGCTGACGCTGTCGGCGTGCGGCGGCGCGGATGAAAAGCGCGAGCCGGCCGCCAAGGCGGCGCCCGCCGGCGAGCAACTCGTCCTGGCCTCGAACCTCCTCGCCGACACCAAGACGGTGGCGGGCGAAATCACCACCCGCGACCAGTCGCAAGCCCGGGCGCGCATCTCCGGCGTCCTGGTCGTCCTGTCGGTGCGCGAGGGCGATATGGTGAGCTGCGGCCAGCAAATCGGACGGGTCGTCGATGACCGGATCGGGTTCGAGACCAGGGCCTATGGCGCCCAGGTCGCCGCCGCCGAGGCCGAGGCGACGCGCGCCCGCGCCGACCTGGGACGGATCCAGGACCTGTATGACCACAATGTCTACGCCAAGGCGCGCCTGGATCAGGCCGTCGCGGCGTCACGCGCCGCAGACGCCCAGGCCGCCGCCGCCCGGGCCGAACGCGGCGCCAGCGCCAGCATGGCCGGCCAGGGCGCGATCCTGGCGCCGGCTGCGGGCCGGGTACTGAAGGTCGAGGTCACGGCTGGATCCGTGGTCAGCCCCGGAATGTCCGTCGCGACGATCACAGCAGGCCCGCCCGTGCTTCGTCTCGAACTGCCCGAATCCCTAGCCGGCCAGGTCAAGCCCGGCGCGCGCGTCCTGCTGACGGCGGACGACTTGCCGGCCGAGGCGCGCCAGGGACAGGTGACGCAGGTCTATCCCGCCATCGTCGGCGGCCGGATTCAGATCGACGCGACTGTTCCGGGCCTGACCACCGAACTGGTCGGCCGCAGGGTCGCCGCTTCGATCGAGATCGGCCAACGTCAGGCCCTGACCGTACCCCGGCGTTTCGTCACGACGCGCTACGGCCTGGACTATGTGGAGGTGATGTCGCCTGACCGGAAATCCAGCGCGGTCCCGGTCCAGACGGCCCCCACGAACGACCCTGAAACGGTCGAAATCCTGAGCGGCGTCAAGGCCGGCGACAGGCTGGTCGCGACGAGGACGCAAGGATGAAACTGGGCCTTTCCGGGCGCCTGACGCGCTTCACCATCACCTCGCCGCTGACGCCGCTGTTCCTGCTGGCGGCCATCGCGGTCGGCCTGTTGGCCCTGTTCTCGATCCCGCGCGAGGAAGAGCCGCAGATCAGCGTGCCCATGGTCGATATCCAGGTCGCGGCGCCCGGCCTGGCGGCCGCCGATGCGGTCGAACTGATCGGGATTCCGCTTGAGACCATCGTCAAGAGCGTGAACGGGGTCGAACACGTCTATACCCAGGCCGAAGACAATGGGGTCCTGGTGACGGCGCGCTTCCTGGTGGGGTCGAATCCCGAGGACGCCGCCATACGGATCGAAGAAAAGCTGCGCGCCAACCAGGACCGGATTCCGGTCGGCGTCCCCGACCCCAAGGTGACGGTGCGCGGGATCGACGACGTGCCGGCCATCGTCCTGACCCTGACCCCGAAACCGGGCGCGGCGGGCCAGTGGACCGACCAGGCCCTGTATGATCTGGCGCACAAGCTGCGCACCGAAATCGCAAAGGTCGATAACGTCGGTCTGACCTTCATCACCGGCGGCCGGCCCGACGAGATCCGCATCGCCCCGGATCCCGCAAAACTGAATCAATATGGCGTGCCGCTGGGCCGCGTGATCGAGGCGGCGTCTCAGGCCAACCGCAGCTTCCCGGTCGGCAATGTCCGCGAGGACGGCCAGGCGGTCGCCGTCACCTCCGGCCAGACCCTGTCGTCAGCCCAGGACATCGGCCTGCTGACCGTCCGCTCCGTCACGGGCGCGCCGGTCTATCTACGCGATGTCGCGGACGTGGCCCAGGGACCGCGCGAGGATCAGGCCCGCGTCTGGCGCTGGGCCCGGCATGACGGCCAATGGGCCAGCACGCCGGCCGTCAGCATCGCCATCGCCAAGCGCGCCGGCGCCAATGCGGTGGTGGTGTCTGAAGCCGTGCGTCAGCGCGTCGAAAACCTGGAAGGCAAGCTGATCCCCGAGGGGGTCGAGGTCGCCGTCAGCCGCGACTACGGCGAGACGGCCAATGAAAAGGCCAATGAGCTGCTGTTCCACCTGGCCTTGGCGACCGTGTCGATCGTCGTGCTGATCGGCTTCGCCATCGGCTGGCGCGAGGCCGGCGTCACCGCTGTGGTCATCCCCACCACCATCCTGCTGACCCTCTTCGCCTCCTATGTGATGGGCTACACGATCAATCGCGTCAGCCTGTTCGCCCTCATCTTCTCCATCGGCATCCTGGTCGACGACGCCATCGTCATGATCGAGAACATCGCCCGTCACTGGGGAATGCGCGACGGCCGCAGCCGGACGGAGGCGGCCGTCGAGGCGGTGGCCGAGGTCGGCAATCCCACCGTCGTCGCCACCCTGACCGTCGTGGCGGCCCTGCTGCCCATGCTGTTCGTGTCGGGACTGATGGGGCCCTATATGGCCCCCATCCCGGTCAACGCCTCGGCGGCGATGATCTTCTCCTTCTTCGTGGCTGTGGTGATCGCGCCCTGGCTGATGATCCGGTTTGCGCGAAAGACCCTGGCTCACGGCCAGCACGATCAGGCTCACGAAGACGGCGGCGGCAAGCTGGGGCGGCTTTACGCCCGTGTGGCGCATCGCGTGATCGACAACCGGTCCTCGGCCCGCAACTTCCTGATCGGCGTCGGCGTCGCCACCCTGGTCGCCTGTTCGATGTTCTACTTCAAGGCGGTGACGGTGAAACTGCTGCCCTTCGACAACAAGTCGGAGATTCAGGTTGTGGTCGACATGCCCGAAGGGACCAGCCTGGAAGCCACCTCCCGCACCCTCGACGAGGCGGCGGCCCAAATTCGCACCCTGCCCGAGGCTGACGCCATGGAGGCCTATGCGGGGGCTTCGGCGCCGTTCAACTTCAACGGTCTGGTGCGGCACTATTTCCTGCGCGACCGGCCCGAGATGGGCGATCTGATGATCTCCCTGCTGCCCAAGGATGAGCGCAGTCGGTCCAGCCACGCCATCGCGCTGGATCTGCGCGACAAGCTGAAGGCCCTAGCCCTGCCCGCCGGGGCGTCGATCAAGGTGGTGGAGACCCCGCCCGGCCCGCCCGTGCTGGCGACCCTGCTGGCCGAAATCTACGGCCCCGATGCGGAGACCCGGCGCAAGACCGCGCTTGAGGTCGAAAAACTGTTCCGCTCGGTTCCCTATATCGTAGATGTCGACAACAGTTTCGGCCAGGAACGGCCGCGACTGCGGCTGGTCCCCGTGCGGGATCGTCTGGACTATTACGGCCTGTCCGAACGCGAGCTGCAGGATTCCATCGGCGCGATCCTGGCCGGGTCCACGGTCGGCTACGCCCCGCGCAGCGACGGCCGCTCGCCCCTGCCGATCACTGTCGCCCTGCCGCAATCCGCGCGCAGCTGGAGCCGCACCCTGGCCACGACGCCGGTGGCGGTGACGACCGGCCCTTCAGGCCCGCGCCTGATCGAACTCGGCGAAGTGGTGGACGGCCGCCGCGAGGCGGGCAGCTACGCCGTCTTCCGTCGCGACGGACGACCGCTCGACATGGTGACTGCCGAACTGGCCGGCGAATACGAGGCGCCCATCTACGGCATGCTGGCGGTCAATCGCGCCATCGAGGCCCATGACTGGGACGCCCTGGGCCTGCAAAAACCCGCCATCCGGCTGAATGGTCAGCCTGAGGATGAATCCGTTCCCACCCTGCTGTGGGACGGCGAGTGGGAGATCACCTGGGTCACCTTCCGCGACATGGGCGCCGCCTTCATGGTCGCCCTGCTGGGGATCTATGTGCTGGTCGTGGCCCAGTTCCACAGTTTCAAACTGCCCCTGGTGATATTGACCCCGATCCCCCTGACCCTGATCGGCATCGTCATCGGCCATATGCTGTTCGGCGCGCCCTTCACCGCGACCTCGATGATCGGCTTCATCGCCCTGGCGGGCATTATCGTGCGCAACTCCATCCTTCTTGTGGACTTCATCCGGCACACGGCCTCGCCTGACAAACCCCTGCGCGACGTCCTGATCGAGGCGGGGGCCATCCGGTTCAAGCCGATCCTTCTGACCGCCCTGGCGGCCATGATCGGGGCGGCGGTCATCCTGACCGATCCGATCTTCCAGGGTCTTGCGATCTCGCTCCTGTTCGGTCTGGCCTCCTCGACCTTGCTGACCGTCCTGGTCATTCCGGCCATCTATGTGGTGCTGCGGGATGACGGAAAACCCGCGACCCGATGACGCCGCACCGAGCCCCCTTGGCGGATCTGGCCAGACACGCCCACGAAGCCGCCGGAGTGCTGAAGCTGCTGGCCAATGAGCATCGCCTGCTGCTGCTCTGCCGGTTGACGCAGGAGGAGCGGTCGGTCGGGCAGCTCGTGGCGCTGTGCGGCCCGTCCCAGTCCGGCGTCTCTCAGAATTTGAGACGGCTGCGCGAAGGCGGGCTGGTGAAGACCCGGCGTGACCGCTCGACCATCTATTATAGCCTTGCCGACGATGAGGTTCGTCAGCTCATCGACATTCTATGTGACCGCTTCGGCCGCCCACGGAGCCCTGACTAGACGAAAGGACCCCGGCCCCTCCGCCTCGCCTTATCGACGGGCGACCGGAGTGACGCGGGCGAACTGGGCGGCGTCGCCGCGCGGCCGGGCGGACGCATCGGCGGTCCGCACCGAAACCCCGGCAGGGGGCTGGGCACGGGCGGCGACCGCCTCGCCGTCGCCGCAGAAGATTTCGTACAACATGCCCATGACCGCCTGAGCCCGATCGTCGGCGATCGAATAATAGATCGACCGCGACTGCCGCCGGGTCTTGACCAGGCCGTACTGGCGCAGCTCCGCCAACTGTTGCGACAGAGCCGGCTGTTTGATGCCCAGATCCGCTTCGAGCTGCCCGACCGATCGCTCCTCTGCGGCGATGTGGCAGAGGATCAGCAGCCGATTGGCGTTCGCCAACTGACGCAACAGTTCGGCGGCCTCGGGCGCCTTGTCCTTCAGCCGTCCCATGGCCGCGGCCTGGTCGTCGTTCATGCGCGGCGCTCGCGATAATACCAGGGCGCATCACCGTCGCCGTGTGCCAGGGCCGCATCCAGAGTGGTGGCGGCCGGCTCCAGCAGGGGCTCGCCGGGCGACCATCCGGCCGGCGTCGACGCCTGCTCACGGTCGGCGGTCTGCAGCGCCGTCACCAGCCGCAGCAGTTCATCGACCGATCGGCCGATGTTCATCGGATACCAACTGATGGCGCGCACGATCCCGGTCGGATCGATGACGAAGCTCGCCCGCACCGTGGCGCTGTCGCTGGAGCCGGCGTCGACCATGCCGAAGGCGTGACCGATGGCCATGGACGGATCCTCGATGATCGGGAAGGCCACCTTCACGCCGAAGCGGCGATAGATGTCCTTCAGCCAGGCCAGGTGGGAATAGAGGCTGTCGACCGACAGGGCCATCAAGTCGCAGCCCAGGGCGTCGAAGGCGTCCGCCCGCCCGGCCAGGGCGATGAACTCGCTGGTGCAGACCGGGGTGAAATCGGCCGGGTGCGAGAACAGCACCAGCCAACGCCCGCGATAGTCGCTGAGCCGTTTCTCGCCCTGGGTCGTCCGCGCGATAAAGTCCGGCGCCGGATCATTGATACGAAGGGCGCGCAGGGCGCCGGGGCTGTTTTGCGGGGCGGTCTCAATCAAATCCATGAGCGGAAACTAGAAATTTCCAATCCATTTCGCCACCACAAAATACATATCTGCAAAAACTATGAAGGTGTATATATCGCTCTCGGAAACGAGACGATCCATGTCCTCGCAATCACAAGACCCCATCCGCGACCCGGCCAGCGAAGTCGTGCGCGCAGCCTTGGCGCGTCCCGAAGCTGGCGGGCGGATGAGCATTGTTGCGCCGAACCGCTGGCCCTGGCCCCCGCTCATCACCGGCGGGGCCGCTGTCGTCGCGGTCGTCCTGTCGTGGATATGGACGCCCCACTCTTTGACTTCCGGCGCCTTTGCAGTCGGCGTCCTTCTTGTCGCACTCGCTCTTGGCCTCGACCTCTGGGCGATGCTGGAGATGCGGCGGCGGCGTGCGAACATCCTGCCGCACCGTCCGGCGACCGCTCTGGTCAGCACCGGCCCGTTCGCCTGGAGTCGCAATCCAATCTATCTGGCCAACGCCCTGCTGCTGCTCGGCCTCGGCGGTCTCCTCGACAACGCCTGGTTCCTTATCGCCGCGCCGATCGCCGCCTTGGCGACCGACACGCTCGCCATCCGCCGCGAGGAGCGGCATCTGGCGCTCCTGTTTGGCGCAGATTGGGTCCTCTATTCGGGTCGCGTACGCCGCTGGTGCGGTCGGCGAAGGCGGCATGGCGCCGTCCATCCCTTGGCCTAGTTCAAGCGGCTTGACCCGCTCGATGACTGTTACGTCAGGTGAGGCCATACCATGAGCTTTCCCTCTTGGTTGGATTGTGGGCGGGCCGTTCGAGAGAGGGGCCTCGCATCGCTCTGCGACAGTGAGGGCCGTCCTTGCGTCAGCGCGCCGCGCGAGGGGCCTGCCATGTTCGCCCCCTGGAGAATTTGCCGAGCTAACAACGCCGGGGCGATCTCTGCATTTCGATATCGAAATTGGCTCGGCTCATTATCGGGGAAAGCGGGCGAAATCGTCGGTCGTGACGTTGTCCAGCTCGGCGCGGTAGCGGGCGTAGGCAGGGTTTTCGGGTGCGATCAGGCCGAACGCCCACTCCGCTGCTGGCGGCGATGGAACAAGGGCGATGGGAACCGCCGCCGGCACCAGCTGTGATCCGTGGCCGACCATCAGCGTGGTCAGAATTCCGTACAGCGCCCCC
Organism: Brevundimonas sp.; assembly: GCF_030656255.1. Taxonomy (GTDB): domain Bacteria; phylum Pseudomonadota; class Alphaproteobacteria; order Caulobacterales; family Caulobacteraceae; genus Brevundimonas. The sequence goes on from NZ_JAUSOE010000057.1 coordinate 13,326, forward strand.
CTGATCGTGGGGCGACCGAGCACCGCCATCCGATACTGCCCATCGACATTGGTCACCAGATAGGTATGCCCGGACAGGTGGGGGACCGACACGTTGCCTCGCTGCGAAAAGGCGCTGTCGAGGCGTTCGGATTCCGAGAAGACCAGATGCGCCTCCCCGACGTTCCAGACGATGTCCGTCAGATAGGCGTAGATGTGGTTCGGGTAGCCGAATGACGGTCGCAGCGTCAGATAGCGTCCTTCGAGCCAGCGCACGGCGCCGCGGGAATAAGACCCCATGGCGTCCGGAGAAGCCACTGGCGCCTCAAAACTATGAGATGTCGGCTGGCTCGGTCGCAAAGCCACGCCCAGCGCCTGTTCCAGACGAATGACGGTCGCCAGAGTGAAGGCGCGGCGGCCCGACAGGGCCTTCTCCAGCGTCGAGATGCTGATCCGCGCCATGTCCGCCAGCGCCTGTCGCGACAGACGGCGCCGAGCCAATTCCTCGCGTACACAATGCGATATCCGCTCGGCCTCGGTGTCGATCACGCCGTCCCTCGTCCCTGAAGATGTGAGGGAATGCGCACATTTCCGCACATGTCGTCAAGTCACGGACAGGACGCGAAAAGCCGGGCGGAAAATGGCGGACATTTGCCCGGTTTTCGCGTGGCTGTGCGCACGATCCAAGGCCTAGTCAAAAGGCTCCATCAAGGAGCCTGGCCCATGAATTCGTCCCCCTTCCCCACCCAGCGTCGAAGCGGGTCACCGCTGATCGGGGCGGTGTCCCTGCTGCTGATTTCAATCATGCTGGTGCTCAGCCTCGCGCCCGCCGTCAGCGCGCGGCAGGCGGCGCCGGCGGATGACATCACCTCCGGGGTTCTGGTCTTGAAGACCCGCTCGGGGGCCACGCCCGCCGCCGTTCAACTGGGCACGGACATGGACGTGACCATCACCGGCCAGACCGCACGGGTGAAGGTGGTCCAGGCCTTCCGCAACACCGGCCGGGACTGGGCCGAGGCCACCTATTTTTATCCCCTGCCGGAAGACGGCGCGGTCGACAGCCTGAAGATGGTCATCGGCCAGCGGGTCATCATCGGCCGGATCAACCGCCGGGAGGCCGCCCGTCAGATCTATGAGCAGGCCAAGGCCGAAGGACGCGGGGCCGGACTGGTCGAGCAGCAACGACCGAACATGTTCACCAATCGCGTGGCCAACATCGGGCCCGGCGAGACGGTCCTGATCGAGATCGAATACCAGGCTCCGGTCCGGCGGGTCTCGGGCGAATACAGCTTCCGCCTGCCTCTGGTCGTCGGCCCCCGCTATGTCCCCGCCACTGCCGGAGGCGCCCCGGATGTCGCGACCGCCCGCGCCGTCGGCGCGCCGGTCCTCGATCCGCGCCGTCATGCGCCGACGAATCCAGTGTCCATCACCGTGCATCTGAACCCGGGCTTTACGCCCACGGGCGTCGTCAGCCCCTATCATCCGATCCGCATCGCGAACGGAAAGGGCGCGGAGCGCACCATTTCGCTGACCCAGACCACGGTTCCCGCCGATCGCGATTTCGAGCTGCGCTGGCGCTCGGCCCAGACCGACCCGTCGGTCAGCCTGTTCCGCGAACGCCTGAGGAACCAGGACTATCTGATGGCGGTGATCGAACCGCCGGCTGCGGGTCGCCGTCGTGCGGCGCCCTCCCCTCGCGAACTGATCTTCGTCATCGACAACAGCGGCTCCATGTCGGGCGACTCGATGGACCAGGCCCGCGAGAGCCTGAAGCTGGCCTTGCGCAGCCTGACGCCCGCCGATCGGTTCAATGTCATCCGGTTCGACGACAGTCTGACGGAGCTGTTCGATCAGCCCGTCTCGGCGACGCCCGATCAGGTCAATCTGGCTTTGCGTTTCGCCGGCCAGCTGGCGGCCCAGGGCGGCACCGAGATGCTGCCGGCGCTGAGGGCCGCGCTGGTCGATGACACGCCATCGGACCGCCGCGTGCGCCAGGTCATCTTCCTGACCGACGGTTCGATTAGCAACGAGGACGATATGCTGAGGGTTCTGGGGGCGGATCGCGGTCGCAGCCGGGTCTTCATGGTGGGGATCGGCAGCGCCCCCAACAGCTTCCTGATGAGCCGAATGGCCGAGGTCGGGCGGGGCACATACACCCATATCGGCGACACGCGTGAGGTCATCGCCCGGATGTCCGCCCTGCTGGATCGCCTGACCCGCCCGGTCGTGACCGACCTGCGCGTCTACGGTCAAGGCGGGGACGCCGAGTTCACGCCCGTGGACCTGCCCGACCTGTACGAGGGCGAACCGCTGGTCGTCCTGGGTCGCAGCGGCGCCCGGCTGGGCCGGATGACGGTGTCAGGAATGCTGGACGGTCGTCCGTGGACCCGCCGCATCGACCTCAGCCAGGCGGTCGATGGCCAGGGGATCGGCAAGCTTTGGGGCAAGCGCCGGATCACCGACATCGAGGTGGCCAACCGCCTGGGCCAGACGACCGATGAAGCGGCCGCAGAGGCGATCGCGCAGCTGGGTCTCGATTTCTCGATCGTCACCCGCGAAACCAGTTTGGTCGCCGTGGACACCACGCCCCGCCGCCCCGAGGGCGCGCGTCTGACCGAGGAAGAACTGCCGCTGAACCTGCCCAAGGGGTGGGACTTTGACGCCCTGTTCGGCGGGCCCGTTGCGACCGCCGGCGCGGCCGGAGACGCAGCGGCCGGGGATCCGCTGGAGCCCTTCGACCTGCCCCAAACCGCCACGACGTGGGAGCGCACGCTGTGGAGCGGGCTGGGCCTGATGATGATCGCCGGCCTGGGTCTATGGATCGTCCGTCGGCGGAGGCTGGTGTGAGCGCCGCGATCAAGACGATGATGAAAGGACGGCGCCCGTCGGGCGCCGCCCCCTTCGCCTTGGTCGTGACCCTGATCCTCGGCTTGGGGCTTGCCGGCCAGGGCCTGTTCATTCCCGCCAAGGCGGCCCTCGCGCAGGTCCTATTGGATCGCGCCTTCTCTCGCGCCCTGGAGCGCGGTTCGCCGGTCAAGGCCTGGCCGTGGGCCGACACAGCCCCGGTCGCCCGGATTACGGCGCCGCGACTGGGCGTCAGCGAGATTGTTCTGTCGGGCGGATCGGGCGAGGCCATGGCGTTCGGACCCACCCATCTTCCCGGCAGCGCCACGCCCGGCCAGCGCGGCACGGCCGTCTTCGCGGCCCACCGCGACACGCATTTTCGCTTCCTGAAGGATCTGCGCCAGGGCGATCTCCTACGGGTGGAGGACATCCACGGCGCGCGAACCTCTTATCGTGTCGAAGGCGGCGATGTCGTCCGTAACGACCGGTTCGGCATCGACCGCCACGCGACGACGCCGATCTTGGCCCTGAGCACATGCTGGCCGTTCGATTCAGATGTGAGGGGGCCGATGCGCTACGTCGTCATGGCGCGCCGCCTGTCCTGATCAATCCGCTGGTGAAGAAGCGGCGCCAGCCGGCCGACAGGCGCCGAAAGCCTTGCCGCCGTCGGATGAAACACCGTGTCGCTTCAGATGCTTCGGGGGCTGAGCATCTCCACACGTCTTGGTAGCGATTGGATGATATTCAAACGAGGAAATCAATCGGGGAAAGACCGGGACGCAATGTTGGGCAAGGGAAAACGATCGGCGTCGCTGGTGCTTGAAGAAGCCGTCGAGGCCCTGCGAACCAATGTGATGATCGCGGACAAGGATCTGAACATCACCTATCTGAATCCGGCGGTTCAGGAACTGCTGCAGACGGCCGAGGCGGATCTGCGCAAGGAACTTCCGAACTTCAGCGTCGCCAAACTGGTCGGCAGCAACATCGACATCTTTCACAAGAACCCGGCCCATCAGCGCGGGATGCTGGCGGCCCTGACCAAGCCGCATTCGGCGACCATTCGCATCGGCGAACTGGCGTTCGACCTCCACGTCAGCCCGTTGAAGAGACGCGGCAAGCCAGCCGGTTTTGTCGTCGAGTGGTCGGACGCTCACCACCGTCTCGCCAGCGAGGATTTCGCGGCCCAGATTCAGGCGATCGGTCGATCCCAGGCGATGATCGAGTTCAAGCTGGACGGCACGGTCGTCAACGCCAATGAGCGATTTCTCGATGTCATGGGCTACCAGCTCAATGAAATCGTGGGCCGCAAACACGAGATCTTCGCCGAACAGGAATACCGCGACAGCCCCGACTATCAGCAGTTCTGGGCGGCGCTCGAGAGCGGAGCGTACCAATCCGGCGAGTTCAGGCGGGTCCGCAAGGACGGGGGCGTCGTCACGATCCAGGGCTCGTACAATCCCATCATCGGTCCGGACGGCAAGGTGGCCAAGGTAGTCAAGTTCGCTACGGATGTGACGCAGCGCGTGGAGGCCGTAGGCGTGATCGGCGACGCGCTGACGGCGCTGGCCGGGGGCGACCTCCAACGGCGGATAACGACCAAATTCATACCGGAGCTCGACAAGCTTCGCGTTGATTTCAACAGCGCCGTTGAAACCCTCCAGTCGGCCATGACCAGCGTCGGCGCGACGGCGGGTGCGATCCGCGCGGGGGCCGACGAGATCGGCGTCGCGTCCGACGAATTGTCGCGCCGGACCGAACAGCAGGCCTCAAGCCTGGAACAGACCGCTGCGGCGCTGGATCAGCTCACCTCGACCGTCAACAGCAGCGCCGCCAATGCACAGAAGGCGGCCGCCGTCGCGCTCGGCGCCAGGGGGGACGCCCAGCGCTCGGGTGACGTCATGGGCGAGGCGATCTCCGCCATGTCGGAAATCGAGCGATCCGCCGTTGAAATCACCAACATCATCGGGGTGATCGACGAGATCGCCTTCCAGACCAATCTTCTGGCCCTGAACGCGGGCGTCGAGGCGGCGCGCGCTGGAGACGCCGGCCGCGGCTTCGCCGTTGTCGCCTCCGAGGTGCGGGCGCTCGCCCAGAGATCTGCGGAAGCCGCCAAGGAAATCAAGGGACTCATCGCGGGCAGCACGCAGCAGGTCGCCAAGGGCGTCAAACTGGTCGGTGAAACCGGAGAGGCTCTGGGGATCATTGTCGAGCGCGTGGCGGAAATCGACGGACTGATCAGCGAGATCGCCACCTCCGCCCGCGAACAGTCGTCGGGCCTGAGCGAAGTGAATGTGGCGGTCAACCAGATGGACCAGGTCACCCAGCAAAACGCCGCCATGGTCGAGGAGTCCACGGCCGCCTCGCATTCGCTCCGTCAGGAGACCGAAGGCCTGATGGCGATGATCGGGCGGTTCGAGCTGGGAACGGCGGAAACCTCGCCCCGGCCCAAGGCCTCGCCCGCCCCACGCCCGGTCCGCCTCGTCGCCGTCGGCGGCGGACGGGCCCAGGCTGCGCCGGCGACATCGGACTGGGAGGCGTTCTGAAGGCGATCCTTCGGAACGGCATGGACGCGATTCAGGAACGGAGGGGAAGCAGGCTCACACGCCGAGCGTGGGGGCCTGTTCGGGCCTGGGTGCGAAGCCTCGGGGCTGCGGCGCCGTGTCTGCATCCGTCGTAACGGAACAATCGTGCTCGCCCAGGGCCGCGTTCATCCGGGACAGGACGGCGAGGGCGGTCGAGAGGTCCTGGAGCGAGACGGCGCTTTCGACGCTGTGTTGCACGCATGAGGAACAGGCCGACCAGACGTGGGCGGCCTCTCGCCCGCGGTCTGTGAGACGCAGGAGGTGGGCGCGGCGATCCCCCTTCAGGGCCTGGCGCTCCACCAGGCCGGCAGCAAGGAGGCCGGACACGCGCGTCGACATGACGGCCTCAGACAGCGCCAGCGCATCGGCCGCCTCTCTCTGGGTCAGGCCGGAGGGGCGTTGGGTCAGAAGATTGAGGACCGCCAGCTGGCCCGCGGTCAGGCCGCCTTCCGCCAGCACCTCGTCCACCCGCGTCGTCCATCGACGCGCAAGCAGGATGACGGCGGATCGCAGCATGGTCCCCACCGCGTGGTGATCGGCAGGTCCGCAGGTCCGCACGCCGCCATACTTGGGGCATTGGCACGCCGTCTTGTCCCAGCAGCCGACGGTTTCGACGCTCTCTACCATCGTGGCCTCTCGTTTTCGAAGTCGAGAGTCCCCGAAAGCCCAGACGCGCACAATAAGGAGTATTCCTGCCCTGTTCGAACCCTTCGGCGACGTCTGGGGCGCGCCGTTTGCGCTTCCAGCCGGGGGTGTCTGTATGAAGCGCGTAAGGAGGATGAGCCATGTCGGTTCTGAGGTTGGTGCTGGGCGACCAGCTGTCGGACGACCTGTCGGCCCTGGACGGTCTGGAGCCTGAGATCGACGCGGTCCTGATGGCCGAGGTGCGCGACGAAGCAACCTATGTCCGCCATCACAAGCAGAAGATCGCCCTGGTGTTCGCGGCCATGCGCGGTCACGCCGAGCGGCTGGCGGCGCGGGGCGTTCGGGTGCGCTATGTGCGGATCGACGATCCCGACAACAGCGGCTCGATCACCGGCGAACTGGCTCGGGCGCTGGAGGGCGGCGGTTGCGACCGGGTGGTGATGACCGAATGCGGCGACTGGCGCCTGGCCGAACATCTGGCCGCCTTCGCCGCAGGGGCGGGGGTTCCGGTGGAGATCCGCGAGGATCGGCGTTTCGTCTGTTCGCACGACCGGTTCCGGCGCTGGGCCACGGGCAAGTCGCAGCTGCGGATGGAGTTCTTCTATCGCGAGATGCGGCGCGAGGCGGGCCTGTTGATGGACGGCGCCCAGCCCGAGGGCGGGCGCTGGAACTATGACGCCGAGAACCGCAAGAAACTGCCGCGGGGCCTGACGCCGCCGGCGCGGCTGCGCACCCCGCCGAATGCGACGACCCAAGGCGCGATTGCGGATGTGGAGCGGCTGTTCGGGGACCATTTCGGGGCGCTGGAGGGGTTCGGCTGGCCGACGACGGCGGCGGAGGCCGAGGCGGGCCTGGCGCATTTCCTTGACGCCATCCTGCCGTCGTTCGGCGACTGGCAGGACGCCATGGCCGAGAACCAGCCGTGGATGTGGCACGGGCTGATTTCGACCTCGCTCAATCTGGGTCTGCTCGATCCGCTGGACGTCTGTCGCCGAGCCGAGGCGGTCTATCGCGCCGGGCGGGCGCCCCTGAACGCCGTCGAGGGGTTCATCCGCCAGATCCTGGGGTGGCGGGAGTTCGTGCGCGGAATCTATTGGCTGAAGACGCCCGAATATCGGTCGCGGAACTTCCTGGACGCCGACCGGCGCCTGCCCTGGTTCTACTGGTCCGGGGACACGGACATGGCCTGTGTGGCCGACGCGGTGCGCACCAGCCGCGACAACGCCTATGCCCACCATATCCAGCGGCTGATGGTGACGGGCAATCTGGCCCTGTTGCTGGGCGTCCATCCCGACGCCGTGGACGACTGGTATATGGCCGTCTACGCCGACGCTTATGAATGGGTGGAGATGCCCAATACCCGGGGCATGGCCCTGTTCGCCGACGGCGGGATCGTGGGGTCCAAACCCTATGCCGCGTCCGGGGCCTATATCGACCGGATGAGCGACTATTGCGGCGGCTGTCGCTATGACGTGAAGAGCAAGAGCGGCGACGCCGCCTGCCCCTTCAACCGGCTGTATTGGGGCTTTCTGGAGCGCAACCGACCCCGGCTGAGGGACAATGTGCGCCTGGCCATGCCTTATCGCACCCTGGACGGTTTCGGAGAGGCGAAGCGCGCCGCGTTAGCGGCCGAGGCGGAAGCCTGCCGGCTGTTGCTGGGCGCGACGCCGATCAGACCTTGATGTCGAGATAGGAGCCGGGACGCATGATCCGGGGCTCTTCGCGTTCCGGCGGAGCGGGGGCCGGTTCGACGGGGCGGGCGGGATTGGCGGTGCGCACGGTGGACATGACGGCGGCGGCCGGCGCGGTCTGGGCCTGACGGGGTTGAACCCGTGAGGCCTGATCCAAGGCGGTGCGGAAGAAGGCGGCCTGCGCGTTTCGCGCCGTCGGCAGGTCGAGACCTTGCGACGGGACGGGCTGCGGCAAACCGGGGCGAATCGCGCTCATGCGCAATCGTTAACGCATCACGGCCTAACAATCATTAACGCGGTCTCTAGAAAGAAAGTTAACGCGGTCCGGATTCGGCCGTAGGCGCGGCGCGCGGCGGGGCCTGCATCGAGGCGACCAGCCGTTCGATGTCCGCCTCGTTCAGCAGCGGCCCGGACTGTTTGGCCGTGATCCGGCCCAGGGCGTCCACGGCGAAGGTCTCGGGCACGCCGGAAATGCCCAGGTCCAGTCCGGCCCGGCCCTCGCGGTCCACCAGAACCATGGAATAGGGATCGCCCAGCTCGTCCAGGAAGGCGCGCGTCGCGACCGGCTCGTCCTTGTAGGCGACCCCGACGACGGCGACGCCGCGGGCCTTCAACGCCAGCAGTTTCGGATGCTCGATCCGGCAGGGGGCGCACCAGGAGGCGAAGACATTGACCAGCATCGGCTTGCCGACGCCCGCCGTCTTGAGGTCCAGATTGCCGGGGCCAGCGGTGTCGCCGGTGAGCATGGGCAGGACCGTCTCGGGGATGGGCTGGCCGACCATGGCGTCGGGCTTGAAGGCGGGGTCGCGCTTCAGGGACCAGCCGATGAACAGGGCCGCGAGGCCGGTCAGAACGACCAGAGGCAGCAGGGCCAGCCAGCGGTTCATTCTTGTTGTCCTACCGCGCGTCGCGCTGCTTGAGGACGCGGGGTGTCTGCGGCTTCTGACGGCGCGTCCGCTTCCAGCCGCGCCAGTTCGCGCTTCCAGCGGCGCGAGGCGATGACGGCGCGGATGACCAGGGCGGCCAGCACAAGGGCGCTGACGCCCCAGGCGGGCCAGACGAAGGCGGCGTAGGGGGCCATGTCGAGGTCGAGCATCTTACGCTTCCAGGGCTTGGCGGGCGCGCAGGGTGATGACGCGGCGGCGGCGGATCTCGGTGCGGATCGCCGTCAGCCACAGGGCCGCGAACAGCACGCCATAGGCGGCCAGCATGGTCAGGAAGGGCGGCAGATAGACCGGGTCCAGGCCCGATGCGCCCGGCGTCAGGAAGCTGGCCGGCTGGTGCAGGGTGTTCCACCAGTCGACCGAAAACTTGACGATGGGCAGGTTGATCAGGCCGACCAGACCCAGGACGGCGGCGGCGCGCGCCCCCTTCTGTTCGTCGTCGATCGAGGCCCTGAGCGCCATATAGCCGAGGTAGAAGAGGAACAGGACGAGGACGCTGGTCAGGCGCGCGTCCCACACCCACCAGGTCCCCCACATCGGCTGGCCCCACAGCGAGCCGGTGAACAGGGCCAGGGCCGTGAAGGCGGCGCCGGGCAGGGCGGCGGCGCGGGCGGCGGCGTCGGCCAGGGCGTGGCGAAACACCAGGGCGAAGAAGCTGGAGACGCCCAGCGCGGCATAGACGCCCAGGCCCCAGACGGCGGCGGGGACATGGACGAACATGATCCGGACCGTATCGCCCTGCTGATAGTCGGCGGGGACGGTGAAGCTGAGCCATGCCCCTACGGCCAGCAGCACAGCGGCGACCGTCCAGAGCACGGGCGTCAGCGGGCCGGTGAAGGCCATGAAACGCTGCGGGTTGGACAGGCCGAACATGGCTTCAGCGATTACGCGGCGTCGGGACGGCGGGCAAGCGGCGGATCGCGTCATCCCTGGGCGTTGCGAACCGCTGCGGCCCCGGCGAAGGCGGCGATGACGCCGGCGAACAGGACGTAGGCGCCCAGGAAGGCCAGGGCCGGGCCGGGCGACTGGCCCGAGGCGGCGCGCTCCAGCGCTCCGGCGCCGAAGACGACCGGGGGAATGAACAGGGGCAGGACCACGACGGCGATCAGCAGGCCGCCGCGTTTCGCCCCCAGGGCCAGGGCCGCGCCCAGGGTTCCGGTGCAGGCGAAGCCCGCGCCGCCGATCAGGGCCGACAGGGCCGTGAGCGGGATCAAAGCCGGCGGCAGGCCCAGGGCCAGGGCGGCGACCGGGGCGGTCAGGGCCAGGGGCAGGCCGACGGCGATCCACTGGGCCAGAGCCTTGATCAGGACGACCGATTCCAGCGGCAGATGGCCGAGCGCCAACAGGTCCAGCGCCCCGTCCTCCAGATCCCGCTCGAACAGCCGCTCCAGCGACAGCAGCGAGGCGAGGGCCAGGGCCAGCCATGCGATCCCGCCGGCGACGGGCGAAAGCGTGCGCGGATCGCCGCCTACGGCGAGGGGCAGGACGGCGGTCAGACAGATGAAGAAACCGCAGGCCAGCAGGGGGCCGCCCCCGCCGCTCCAGGCCAGGTCCAGCTCCCGCTCCAGCAGCACGCGCGTCGCGCCGCGCAGGCCAGGTGGGCGGGGTTCGGCGTCGACAGGACGGCTCACGTCAGGCCTCCCAGGTCCAGGGTGCGGGCCGGGAGGGGCAGAGGGTCGTGGACGGCGGCGAGGATCAGGCCGTCGGCGTCGAGATGGCGGCGCATCTGGTCGGCGAAGGCCACGCGCCAGCGGGCGTCCAGCGGGGCCATCGGCTCGTCCAGCAGCCACAGGGCGCGCGGCGAGCCGACCAGCCGGCCCATGGCCAGACGGCGGCGCTGGCCGGCGGACAGGCGGCGGACTTCAAGGTCCAGCAGGGGGGCGAGGCCGAAGGCTTCGACCGCATCGTCCATGCCGCATTGGACGTGGCCAAGCCAGTCGCATTGGAAGCCCAGTTCATCGCGCGCCGTGCGGCCGGTCTTCAGCCCGTCCTGATGGCCGAGGAAATGGGTTTCGCGGCCGCGCGCCAGACGCTCGTCCAGCGGATTGCCGTCGCCGTCATGGAAGGCGACCTCGCCGGCGTCGGGGCGCAACAGGCCGGCGATGGTGCGCAGCAGGCTGGTCTTGCCTGCGCCATTGGCGCCCGTCAGCACTACGGCTTCCCCGGCCTGAAGGCGCAGGTCGAGGCCTTGGAACAGGAGGCGCTCGCCGCGTGTGACGGTCAGGTCGGAGATCGAGAGGGTGTGGATCATGACGGCGACACTCTCCCTCCCCGTTCCGGGGAGGGGCGTCGCGGAGCGACGGGGCGGGGGCGGCCCGGCGAGGGCGCATGTCTTGGAAACAAGGCGAGCGATGGGTCATGCGGCCCGCCCCACCCGGCCTCGCTCCGCTCAGCCCCCCTCCCCGGAACGGGGAGGGAGAAAATACGCATTGTTTTGAGAACCTTTCTCAATGTCCGCGTCGAGGGTGTGGACACTTGGACGGTGCGCGATGAGCGGACTATAGGCACGATTGCCGCAGCAGGCTTTCGCCGCGCGCGCAGGGGCCCTGTGAGCCGCTGCGTCTGCCGCGCGAAGGCGCAACCGGATTGTCGGGCGGCGCTGACCAGAGGAAGACTCCATGCCGTCGAACGACAGCTTTAAGACCCGCCAGGACCTTTCCGTCGGGCGTAAGAAATACGCCTATTACAGCCTTCCCGCCGCCGAGGAAGCCGGTCTGACCGGGATTTCCCGTCTGCCGCGCTCGATGAAGGTGCTTCTCGAGAACCTGCTGCGCAACGAGGACGGGGTTTCCGTCACCGAAGCTGACCTGAAGGCGGTCGCCGCCTGGGTCGAGAACAAGGGCTCCGTCGAGCACGAGATCGCCTTCCGCCCCGCCCGCGTCCTGATGCAGGACTTCACCGGCGTGCCCGCCGTGGTCGACCTGGCCGCCATGCGCGACGCCATGAGCGCCCTGGGCGCCGACGCCGCCAAGATCAATCCGCTGGTCCCGGTCGATCTGGTCATCGACCACTCGGTCATGGTCGACCACTTCGGCACGGCCAAGGCCTTCGGCCAGAACGTCGAGCGCGAATATGAGCGCAACATTGAGCGCTACAACTTCCTGCGCTGGGGTTCGTCGGCCTTCAACAACTTCCGCGTCGTGCCCCCCGGCACCGGCATCTGCCACCAGGTGAACCTGGAGAACCTAGCCCAGACCGTCTGGACCCTGGACGAAGGCAAGAAGACCGTCGCCTATCCCGACACCGTCGTCGGCACTGACTCGCACACCACCATGATCAACGGCCTGGCCGTTCTGGGCTGGGGCGTCGGCGGCATCGAGGCCGAGGCGGCCATGCTGGGTCAGCCGATCCCGATGCTGATCCCCGAGGTCATCGGCTTCAAACTGACCGGCCGCCTGCCGGAAGGCACGACCGCGACCGACCTGGTGCTGACCGTCACCCAGATGCTGCGCAAGAAGGGCGTGGTCGGCAAATTCGTCGAGTTCTTCGGCCCCGGCGTCATCAGCCTGACCATCGAGGACCAGGCCACCATCGCCAACATGGCCCCGGAATACGGCGCCACCTGCGGCTTCTTCCCCGTCTCGGCGGCGACCATCGGCTATCTGACCGCCACCGGCCGCGACAAGGCCCGCGTCGCGCTGGTGGAGGCCTATGCCAAGGCGCAAGGCCTGTGGATCGACGAGACCTCGGAAGATCCGGTGTTCTCGGACGTGCTGGAACTGGACATGGCCTCGGTCGTGCCGTCGATCGCCGGACCGAAACGTCCGCAGGACAAGGTCGAGCTGACCGTGGCCGCGCCGTCCTTCGAAACGGCGCTGGGCGAGGTCTTCGGCCGCGCCGTCGATGCCCCGCGCGTCAAGGTCGAGGGTGAGAAGTTCGACCTCGGCGACGGCGATGTGGTCATCGCGGCGATCACCTCCTGCACCAACACCTCCAACCCCTCGGTGTTGATCGCCGCCGGCCTGGTGGCGCGCAAGGCCCACAAGCTGGGCCTGAAGGTCAAGCCGTGGGTCAAGACCTCGCTGGCCCCCGGCTCGCAGGTGGTCACCGACTATCTGACCGCCGCCGGCCTGCAGGCCGACCTCGACGCCATGGGCTTCAACCTGGTCGGCTACGGCTGCACCACCTGTATCGGCAACTCGGGCCCGCTGTCGGACAGCATCTCGAAAGCGATCAACGACAACGGCCTGGTCGCCACCTCGGTGCTGTCGGGCAACCGCAATTTCGAGGGCCGGGTGAACCCCGACGTCCAGGCCAACTATCTGGCCTCGCCGCCGCTGGTCGTGGCCTACGCCCTCGCCGGCTCGATGCGGATCGACATCTCGAAGGATCCGATCGGCAAGGACAAGAAGGGCAAGGATGTCTTCCTCAAGGACGTCTGGCCGACCTCGGCCGAAATCGCCGCCATCCAGAAAAAATGCGTCACCCCGGCCATGTTCGCCAAACGCTATGCCGACGTCTTCAAGGGCGACAAACACTGGCAGAACATCAAGGTCGAAGGGGGCCAGACCTACGCCTGGGACGAGGCCTCGACCTATGTCGCCAACCCGCCCTATTTCGAGGGCCTGTCGATGGAGCCGGCGCCGATCGTCGACATCGTCGAGGCCCGGGTGCTGGCCATCTTCGGCGACTCGATCACCACTGACCACATCAGCCCGGCCGGTTCGATCAAGAAGACCTCGCCCGCCGGCGC
>NZ_JAUSOE010000061.1 GCF_030656255.1 Brevundimonas sp.
GTTGGCCGACGGTTCCGACGCGCCCGAGGGGGTGCTGGACGTCATCGTCACCTCGCTGATCGGGATGCATGACATCAAGGGGCTCGGGCGTGTCCGGAACAGCCGCGCAGGCTCGATCTATATCGTCAAACCCAAGATGCACGGCCCGGAAGAGTGCGCCTTCACCAACGGGCTGTTCGACGCGGTCGAGGACCTGCTGGGTCTGGCGCGGCACACGATCAAGGTCGGGGTCATGGACGAGGAGCGCCGCACCTCGGCCAATCTGGCGGCCTGCATCCATGCGGTGAAGGACCGGATCGTCTTCATCAACACCGGCTTCCTGGACCGTACAGGCGACGAGATCCACACCGCCATGCAGGCCGGGCCGGTGGTGCGGAAGGCCGACATCAAGTCCAGCGCCTGGATCGCCGCCTATGAGGCGCGCAACGTCGCCATCGGCCTGAAATGCGGCCTGTCCGGCAAGGCCCAGATCGGCAAGGGCATGTGGGCCGCGCCTGACCGGATGGCCGACATGCTGGAGCAGAAGATCGCCCATCCCCGGACCGGCGCCAACACCGCCTGGACCCCGTCCCCGACCGCCGCGACCCTGCACGCGCTTCACTATCACGCTGTGGACGTCTTCGCCGTCCAGGCCGAGGTGGCGAGCCGACCGACGCCGGGCCTGGACGATCTGCTGACCCCGCCCCTGGCGCACGGCGTCAACTGGTCCGAGGCCGAGGTGGCGGCCGAGTTGGACAACAACGCCCAGGGCATCCTCGGCTATGTGGTGCGCTGGATCGACCAGGGCGTCGGCTGTTCCAAGGTGCCCGACATCCACGACATCGGCCTGATGGAGGACCGGGCGACCCTGCGGATCAGTTCGCAGCATATCGCCAACTGGCTGCTGCACGGCGTCTGCACCCCCGATCAGGTGGACGCGGCCTTCCGGCGCATGGCGGCCAAGGTGGACGGTCAGAACGCCGGCGACCCCCTGTATCGGCCCATGGCGCCCGATCCGGACGCCAGCCCCACCGCCGGCCTGGCCTATCAGGCCGCCCGCGCCCTGGTGTTCGAGGGGACGACCCAGCCGAACGGCTACACCGAGCCTCTGCTGCACGCCTTCCGGCTGAGGGCCAAGGCCGCCGTCTAGCCGCCCAGCCGGTCCGGCGGCGTTTGGGGCGCGGGCTCCAGCCCGTTTTCGCCTTCGGCGGCCGACATGACGTCGTCGGCGGCGTCGTTGGCGCTGGACCTGAGGGGCGGCGGCGAGGACGCCGTCGCGCGGTGGGGCGTCGCCGCGCCCTGATCATAGCCCAGCCGCTTCAAGGCTTCGTCGCCCTCCAGTCCGAAGGCGCTGCGGATGCGCAGGTCGGTCTGGGGGAAGGGCACCTCCATGCCCGCGGCGTCCAGGGCGTCAGCGATCAGCCAGGTATAGGCGGCGTGCATGGCGGCGGGCCGTTTCACCGCCTCGCGCGTCGGCCAGACCAGAAGCTCGAACGACAGGCCCCTGTCGCCAAACGCCACCAGCCAGACCTGGCTCTTGCGCGCCTCGGTCTCGGGCAGGGTGAAGGGGCTGGCTCGCGCCGCCGCCAGGACAGCGTCGCGCACCTTGCCCCGATCCGACCCATAGGCGACCGAGAAGGGCACGTGGATGCGTCGGGTGTCGCCCTTCAGCGTCCAGTTGGTCACCGGCTGTTCGATGAAGCGCGAGTTGGGCACCAGGACATTGACGTTGTCATTGGTCCGAACCCGCGTCGCCCGCGGTCCGATCTCCATGATCGCGCCGCGAATATCGATGTCCTCGATCTCGATATAGTCGCCGACCGAAACCATCCGGTCGAAGATCAGGAAGATGCCGGACACGAACTCCTTGACCACCCCCTGCAGCCCCAGGCCGACGCCGATGCCCACGGCGCCGGCGAAGACCGCCAGCGACGACAGGTTCAGCCCCGCCGCCGACAGGGCCGACATGACGCCGACGATGATGACGGCGTATCCCGACAGCCGCTCCAGCAGATACAGGGCCTGTCGGCTGCGTTCCGACCGCTCGCGCACCCGTCGCAGGGCGCGCGTCACCAAACGGGCGACGATCAGGGCGACCAACAGGATGATCAGGGCGCTGACCAGGCCGCCGACGGTGATGCTGGCGCCCGCCACGCGAACGACCTGGGTGGCGTCTAGGGATTCGAGGCCGGCCTGGATGGGAGATGTCATAAGGGCGCAAGCGCGCGGCCAACGGCTCAGGTTCCAGAAAGCAACGAAGCCCGGCTGTTTTCACAGCCGGGCTTCTGGAATCTGGTGGAGCTTAGCGGAGTCGAACCGCTGACCTCTTGCATGCCATGCAAGCGCTCTACCAACTGAGCTAAAGCCCCGGACCTTGCGGTCTGGTTCGCCCGGTTCATCTTGCGATGGCCCCCGGCGAGGCGGCGGAACCTATGTCAGAGCTTTTTTACGATCAAGCCCGTTTCGACATTTATTTTCGCATCGGTTCCGGAAGCGAAAAAGCACAGCGATTTCAAACCAAAAGGGGGCTGAAATCGACCGTCCGCCGCAGTTCCTAGCGGGAAATGCGGCGGACGCAACAAGAAAGATCAGTCGTCGTCGCGCGACGGCTTGGCGATCTCGTCCTCGATGGAGTCGTCATCGTCGTCTTCGATGAACGGCACGGAGTCGTCATCGTCGTCGGCCAGGTCGTCGTCGCCGTCGGTGGCGCCCATGCCGGCTTCCTCGGAAGCGTCAGCGGGGGCGTCGTCGTCATCGTCGTCCGGCGTCAGGATCGGCTCATGGCCTTCCTCGTCGATCTCCGGGGCCCGGACTTCTTCTTCCTCGTCCTCGTCGGACTCGGCCTTCTTGTCCTTGACCTGGTCTTCCGTGTCCTCGTCGTCGGCGGGATAGCCGGGACGAACGCGACGGCTGCGCAGCTTCAGCGCCTCTTCGGGATCGAAGTCGGTCGCGCATTTGGGGCAGTGTGCGGGGCGGCGGTTCAGGTCGTAGAACTTAGCCTGGCAGTTCGGGCAAACCTGTTTGGCGCCCAGTTCGGGATTGGCCACGTTTGGAACCTTCAACGGGTTGAATTCGGGGCGGTCCCTTGCCACCCCTAGGAGCCGCTGTCAAAAGCCATCTTTCGCGCCGCCCGCGCGGCCCCTTCGCGAACGCAGCCTTTAGCGGGTGATTATGCCGTCCCAACTGACTTCCAGCCGTTCTGAAGCCCTGGTCGGCGCCGTGCGCGCGCCCGGCGATAAATCCATGTCCCACCGGTCCATGATCCTGGGCGGCATGGCCTCGGGCGTGACCGAGGTCGAGGGATTGCTGGAAGGCGACGACGTCCTGGCCACCGCCCGCGCGGTCGAAGCCTTCGGCGCCAAGGTCCAGCGGACCGGCGACGGCAAATGGCGGATCGAGGGGGCGGGGGGCTTCAAAACGCCTTTGACGGTGATCGATTGCGGCAACGCCGGCACCGGCGTGCGGCTGCTGATGGGGGCGGCCGCCGGCTATCCGCTGACGGCGACCTTCGACGGTGACGCCTCGCTGCGGAAGCGGCCGATGAAGCGCGTCACCGGCCCGCTGGCCGACATGGGCGCCCGCTTCGGCTGGTTGGCTGCCGAGGACCGGCTGCCGGTGGCCCTGACGGGCGGGACGCTGAACGCCATCGACTATGTGCAGACCGTGGCCTCCGCCCAGGTCAAGTCGGCCATCCTGCTGGCCGGGTTAAACGCCCAGGGCGTCACCTCGGTGACGGAGCCGGAGAAGAGTCGCGATCACACCGAACGCATGCTGCGCGCCTTCGGCGCGGAGGTCGGCGTTGAGGAGATGGACGAGGGCTGGAAGGTCACGCTGAAGGGCGGACAGCCGCTGACCGGAACCTTCGTCGCCGTGCCGGGCGATCCGTCCTCGGCCGCATTCCCCCTGGCCGCAGGCTTAGTGGTTCCGGGCTCGGTGGTGACGGTCGAGGGGGTGATGCTGAACCCCTTGCGGACCGGCCTGTTCGACACCTGGCTCGAAATGGGCGCCGACCTGACCATATCGAACCGGCGTCAGGCCGGGGGCGAGGACGTCGGCGATATCACAGCCCGTCACTCGGCCCTGAAAGGCGTGGTCGTGCCCGAGGCGCGCGCCGCCTCGATGATCGACGAATATCCGATCCTGGCCGCCACGGCGGCCTTTGCGGACGGCGTCACCGTCATGCGCGGCGTGGGCGAGATGCGGGTCAAGGAAAGCGACCGGATCTCGCTGATGGTCGAGGGCCTGCGCGCCTGCGGCGTCCAGGTGGAGGAAGAGCCCGAGGGCTTTATCGTCACGGGCGCCCCTGCGGTTCCGGGCGGCGCGACCGTCCACACCGCCCACGATCACCGTATCGCCATGAGCCACCTGGTCCTGGGCCTAGCCGCCGATCAACCGGTTTCCGTCGACGAACCGGGCATGATCGCCACCAGCTTCCCCGGCTTCGTCGAGATGATGAACGGTTTGGGCGGGCGGATCGCTTGACGAAATGTCGCCTGTAGACGACAATGGGCGTGTTGCGGTAGAACTGACGCCGCAGTTCGTGAGCTGGCGTTCAAGATTGCGAGACGCGCGAGCGCTGGCCAAGATCGCCGACCGGCTGGCCCGGATTCAGTTCGGACACTGGGGCGATGTCAAACCTGTCGGGGAGGGCGTCAGCGAACTGCGGATCGACGTCGGTCCCGGCTATCGGGTGTATGTGTTTCAGCGGAACCGCACCTGGGTCGTCGTGCTCGGAGGCGGCGACAAGTCGTCCCAAAAGCGGGACATCGAGGCGGCCCTGCTTCTGGCGAGAGAGTTGAGACATGCCGATTGAGACTGTTCCCTTCGACGCCGCCGACTTTCTCGACACGCCTGAGGCGGTCGAGGAGTTTCTGGTGGCGTCGTTCGAGTCCGCCGCCGAGCTCGGGGATCCTCGTCTGATCACCAACGCCCTGGGCGTTGTCGCCCGGGCCAAGGGCATGACCCAGATGGCGCGGGACGCCGAACTGTCTCGCACAGCCTTGTATCGCGCGCTCAGCGAGGAGGGGCGGCCCGAGCTTTCGACCATCTTCAAGGTGATGCAGGCCCTGGGGCTTCGTTTGGCGCCCGTCCGCGTGGACACCGCCGCCTGACGCCCCATGAGCGCCCTCGCTCTCCCGACTGGCGCCGATTTTGCGACATTTTGGCCATGTCTGTCTTGGCGCGTCTGAAACGATACATTGCGCTCTATCTGCCCGCCCTTTTGGTCGGCGGCCTCTGCGCCTTCATCGGGCTGCAGGGGCTCATCCCGGCCCTCGGGGGCGAGATCCCGAAGATGAAGGGGGCGGAACGGATCATCTATCTGATCGACAGCCCGGCGACCTTCTGGTTCGAGGTTTTGCAACGCGTCTTCATGCTGTTGATGGCGCCGGTGACCGCGTATGGCTTGGTTGTGATGTGCCGATCCAACGAAATCAGCGACGGGTTGATCCTTCGCCGCTTCAATGCCGACGCGGCGTTGGACAAGGCGGTGCGCCGACCGCTACAGCCTGACTAGATCGAATTCTATTTTTCGGAACCGCCGTTTGCCCCTGATCATCGCCGTCGACGGCCCCGCCGCCTCGGGCAAGGGCACCATCGCTGCGCGGTTGGCGCGGACGTATGGCCTGCCCCATCTGGACACCGGCCTGCTGTACCGCGCCGTGGGCGTCAAACTGCTGGAGGCCGGCGGTTCGCTGGACGACGAGGCGGCCGCAACCCAGGTCGCCCGGGCCCTGGACGCCGCCGACGTGTCCGAAGACCCCCGCCTGACCACCGGCGAGGCGGGCGAGGCGGCCAGCCGTGTCGCCGGTCACCCCGGCGTCCGTGCCGCCCTGCTTGAGCTGCAGCAAGCCTTCGCCGCCCAGGCCGGGGGCGCCGTTCTGGACGGGCGCGACATCGGCACGGTCATTGCGCCGAACGCCCCGGCCAAGCTGTTCGTCACCGCCACGCCCCAGGTCCGGGCCGACCGCCGCTGGAAACAGTTGACGGCGCGCGGTTTCGACATCGCCTTCGACGACATGCTGGCCGATATCCAGCGTCGGGACGAGCGCGACGCCGGTCGCGGCGCCGCCCCGATGGTCCAGGCTGAAGACGCGGTCTTGCTGGATACCACCGACATGGGTATAGAGGCGGCCTTCGATGCGGCCCGCCGTATCGTCGAGGCGGCGCGCGCGAAACACGGTCTCTGACCGGTCTTGCAAATCCAACGCGTCCATCCTCGGCTTCCGCGGGCGTTTTGATCGTTCTGAACGGCCTCGCATCCTGACGACCTGCCTATCCCTCATTTCCACCTCGCGCGGGGCCGTCCGGTCATGCGCCATAGCCCCTACGGAATGCTTCAAAGCTTCATGACTGACACCCTCACTCCCTCGCGCGACGATTTCGCCGCGCTGCTCGAAGAACAACTTCAGGGTCGCGACTTCGGCGAAGGCCAGGTCGTTCACGGCCGCGTCGTCGGCATCGAAAAAGACATCGTCATCATCGACGTCGGCCTGAAGACCGAAGGCCGCATCTCGATGCGCGAATTCGGCCAGGGCGAAGACGCCAAGCTGCCGAAGGTCGGCGACAACGTCGAAGTCTACCTCGAGCGCGTCGAAAACGCCCTGGGCGAAGCCGTCATCAGCCGTGACAAGGCCCGCCGCGAGGAAGCCTGGACCCGTCTGGAAGTCGTGTTCGCCGAAGGCCAGCCGGTCAACGGCGCCATCGTCGGCCGCGTCAAGGGCGGCTTCACCGTCGACCTGGGCGGCGCCTCGGCCTTCCTGCCGGGCTCGCAAGTGGACATCCGTCCGGTGCGCGACGTCGGCCCGCTGATGGGCAAGGAACAGCCGTTCCAGATCCTGAAGATGGACCGCCCGCGCGGCAACATCGTCGTCTCGCGTCGCGCCATCCTGGAAGAAGCCCGCGCCGAACAGCGCACCGAGCTGGTCGGCCAGCTGCAAGAGGGCGAAGTCCGCGAAGGCGTGGTCAAGAACATCACCGACTACGGCGCGTTCGTGGACCTGGGCGGCATCGACGGCCTGCTGCACGTCACCGACATGTCG
>NZ_JAUSOE010000062.1 GCF_030656255.1 Brevundimonas sp.
GCTGACGCCCACGATCATGGCGATGGGCAGGCCCCCGACGCCGTAGATCAGCAGGGTCGTCTCGGTCGCGCCCAGGGCCTGCATCACGTCGCCGGCCTCGAGCCAACCCGAGACCACCATCCCTAGGGCCATCGCCACCTGGAGCGCGGCCGCCGCCAGTCCGCCGAACAGCATGAACCGCCACACCACGCCCAGGCGCGAGCCCGGCCGGCCGCTGTGACGGCGCTCGACGATGATGCGCCACAGGCCCAGAGGCACCACGACCAGGCCGATCAGCAGCACCATGAGACGCCAGTCCAGATCGCGGCCGAACGCGACGGCGTGGGGCGGCCACAGCGGCAGGGTCAGCAGCAGCGGCGGCCAGGCCGCGCCGGCGACGGACGCCAGGATCGGATACAGGGGCGCCGGGCGCGAATGGATCGTCGCCTGGCCCGGCAGATCGTTATAGCTTTCGAACCGGCTCATCGCGTCGGCGCCGGCGTATCGCCGGAATAGTCGTAGAAGCCGCGTCCGCTCTTGCGGCCCAGCCAGCCGGCCTCGACATATTTCACCAGCAGGGGGCAGGGCCGGTATTTGCTGTCGGCCAGCCCGTCGTACAGCACGTTCATAATGGCCAGGACCACGTCCAGCCCCATGAAGTCCGCCAGCTCCAGCGGCCCCATCGGATGATTGGCCCCCAGGCGCAGCGCCTTGTCGATCGAGGCGACATTGCCGACCCCTTCGTACAGGGCGAAGATCGCCTCGTTCATCATCGGCACCAGGATGCGGTTGACGATGAAGGCGGGGAAGTCCTCGGCGTCGGTGGTGGTCTTGCCCAGGCTCTCGGCGAAGGCGACGGCGGCCGAATGGGTCTCGGCCGAGGTGGCGATGCCGCGCACGATCTCGACCAGTTTCATCACCGGCGCCGGCTTCATGAAGTGCAGGCCGATGAACCGGTCGGGCCGGTCCGAGGCCGAGGCCAGGCGGGTGATCGAAATGGAGGAGGTGTTGGAGGCCAGCAGGGTGTGCGGCCCCAGGTGCGGCGCGACCTGGGCGTAGACGCTCTTCTTGACCGCCTCGTCCTCCAGCGTGGCCTCGATCACCAGGTCGGCGCCGGTCACGGCGTCGGCGATGGCCTCGGTGACGGTGATGCGGGCCAGGGCGGCGTCGGCCTCGGCCTGGCCGATCAGGCCGCGCGCCACATGGCGCGACAGGCTGGCGGCGATCTCGCCCTGGGCCAGCGGCAGCCGGGCGGCGGCCACGTCATAGAGTCGGACCGAATAGCCGCCCAGGGCCACGGCGTGGGCGATGCCTGCGCCCATCTGTCCGGCGCCCAGGACGGCGACTGTGGTGATCGTGCTCATGAACCGTGGTCAAAAATGGTCGGGGCGGGCACCTTTAGGAAGGTGGCGGCGCGGCGCAAGGGTGGAATCGTCCCCGCCCATGAGAATCCCGCGCACCGTGTCCGCCCGGACCGTGCGGCCTGACGCCCCGTCTCAGCCCAGAAGCCCGATCAGGGCGGGGGCGGCGGCGCGGTTGAACAGGACGCTGGCGAACTGAAGCAGCAGGATCACCACGATGGGCGAAATGTCGATTCCGCCCAGGTTCGGGATGATGCGGCGGAACGGCTCCAGCAGGGGCGCGGTGATCCGGTCCAGGAAGGTGCCGACCGAATAGACGAAACGGTTGCGGTAGTTGATCACGTCGAACGCGACCAGCCAGCTCAGGATCGCCTGGGCGATGATGAACCAGATCATCAGACTGATGACGGCGTTGACCAGCCAGACGATGGCGAAACCCATGGACGCTTCTCCTGCTTGAGCGAGCGGCGCTTTTAGCCTGTCCCGCCCCCTTCCGACAACGCCCCTCGCGCGCCTGCTTCGATTGCGCGCACAAGCCCGTTGACACCACGCCTGCCCGCCTTCTATGTCCCGCGCTCGCCTGGAGGCCCGATCCAGCACTGGAAACGGGGCCGTAGCTCAGTTGGTAGAGCGCGTCGTTCGCAATGACGAGGTCAGGGGTTCGACTCCCCTCGGCTCCACCAGGCGTTATCAGACAATGACTTATATTCTGGGGCTGCGGCCTAGGGCTGCCGCGTTTCACGCATAATGGACAGATCATAGCCCAGTTCTCGGGTCCGGCGCAGGATCGTGTCGCGGACGTCGCGAGACGGCTGGGGCGTACGGCTCATAAGCCAAAGATAGCGGCCAGAAGGTTCACCTACGATGGACCACGAATAGTCGTCAGCGCGGTCGAGCACCCAATAGTCGCCCACGTAGAAGGGACCGAAGAACGAGACCTTCAGCTTGGCGTTCAGGCTTCCCTCGACGATCTTGGCCTTGCCCTCGACGGTCTTCTCGTCGCCGTTCAGCCCGCCTTGGCGGCATGAGTTCAGTATCCCCACCAGGCCGTCATCGCGCACGACGTATCGCGCGGTGACGCCCTCGCAGCCGCGCTCGAACCCGTTCTCGTAGCGGCCGATCTCGTACCAGAGACCGGCGTAGCGGTTCAGATCGACGGCTTGGGCCGGTTGGGGAACGGCGGTGTTGCCGACAGGGCCGCGCTGGAAGGTGGCGCAGGCGGTCAGGGCGACGGCTGCGCCTGCCAGGGCAAGGATTGGAAGAGAGCGTTTAAGGGACATGGCGCTTCAAACGGAACGACGCCCCTCGCGGTTCCGGAGCGACAGAACGGCCGCTTGACCCTACTTCAACACCACATACCCGCGCTCGACCATCCGGCGCAGGGCTTCATAGACCTCGGCGAGTTCGTCGAAGGCGGTGCGGGCGGCGGTCAGGCGGGCGACCTGGTCGGCGGTGACGGGGGAGCCGGAGTGGGCCAGGCGCAGGGCCTCAGCGGCCCATTTGGCGCGGGCGCTGGCGGTCAGGACGGCCAGTTTCTGCAAGGAGGCGGCGTCCAGCCCGGTCAGGGTGTGGCCGATCAGCTCCTTGTTGGCGACATAGGCGGCGTAGTCGATCTGCTCCAGCTGGCCGCGCAGGCGGCGCTGCTCGTGCGGATCGGTGTCCTGCGGCTCGAAATGGTCGCTGTGGCGACGCACGCTCGAGGTCATCTTGGTCGACATGGGCCGGCCCTCCACGGCCGGTCCGGACGGGTGCCGGCGGCCACATGGAGAGGATGGTGCGCCGCGTCGGTTAACGCCGCGTTGCGCTGACGCCCCGGAAACCCGATATCCGCCGTCTGAACCGACGCAAGGAGCCGACCATGGACCTGAAACTCGCGCACAAACGCGCCCTGATCTGCGGCGGTTCGTCCGGTCTGGGCCGGGCCGTGGCCACGGCCCTGGTGGCCGAGGGTGCCCATGTGGCCCTGCTGTCGCGCGACGCGGTCAAGCTTCAGGCCGTGGCGGACGAACTGAACGCCATGGGGCCGGGCAAGGCGGCGGTGGTCACGGCGGACCTGGCCGACCACGAGGCCCTGATGCGGGCCGCCGACCTGGCGGAGGAACTCCTGGGCGGACATATCGAGATTCTGTTGAACAACACCGGCGGGCCGCCACCGTCGGGCGTGTCGGGTCTGGAGCCGTCGGTCTGGCGCGATCATTTCGAATCCATGGTGCTGTCGGTCTTCCGCCTGACTGATCGGGTGCTGCCACGCATGCGGGCTGCCGGCTGGGGGCGGATCCTGAACGTCGCCTCGATCACCGTTGTCGAGCCGTCGGCCGCCCTGGGGGTGTCCAACACCCTGCGGGCGTCGGTCGCCGCCTGGGCCAAGACCCTGGCCAATGAGGTCGGGCCGGACGGGGTGACGGTCAACACCCTGTTGCCGGGCCGGATCGACACCCCGCGCATCGCACGCCTGGACCAGGCGACGGCCGAACGCACCGGCGTCACGCCGCAGGAGGCCCGCGCCGAATCCGTGAAATCCGTCCCCGTCGGCCGGATCGGCGCGACCGAGGAGTTCGGCGCCACCGCCGCCTTCCTGGCCAGCCCCCTGGCCGCCTATGTCACCGGATCCCTGATCCGACTGGACGGCGGGGCGGTGAAGGCGATCTAGTCAATCCGCAGTTGCAGGTTTAGGATGGAGCCAGAACCTGGAGGACTCCGATGCTGAGTTTGCTGATTCTGGCCCTGTCGGACGCGGCCGTGATCGTTCATCCGACGCCCCCGGTTGATCAGCCCATGGTGCGGATCGCTCCGGTCGTGGATCAGGCCATGAGCCGGTGCAGCGACTATCTTCTTCAGGCGGAGGCGGCTTCGCCTTCGTCGGCGGGCGCTGCGGCCTCCTTGCTGGATCGTTCGCGAGATGACGGTCAGGTGCGGCGCTACCTGCTGCTTGAGCGCCGCGACCAGAACAACTGCCCCGCTCCGATCAGCTTTGCCGTGCCGGACCAGCCACGCGCCCTGGGGCGCGAGTTCGGCCCGTCCCGGATTGAGGGGCTGAACCGTCCGGCGCAACCCGCACGACCCGGCCTGTAATCCATAATCCGTGATGGTCGGTCGGCAGGCGTCGTTGCGCCCGGCTGTAAAGACGCGTTTCGCTTTGTCTAGGCGCGCGGATGGGCCGCCGCATAGGCGTTCAGCAGGCGTTCCGCATCGACGCCGGTGTATTTCTGGGTCGTCGACAGGCTGGCGTGGCCCAGCAGTTCCTGGATCGAGCGCAGGTCGGCGCCGGCGCCCAGCAGATGGGTCGCGAAACTGTGGCGCAGGGCGTGGGGCGTGGTGCGTTCGGGCAGGCCCAGCCGACCGCGCAGCCGCTGGACCGAGGCCTGGACGTGACGCGGGCTGAGCGGCCCGCCCCGCCGGGCGCGGAACAGGGCGTCGGACGGCTGAAGCGGAAAGGGCTGGAGCGCCAGATAGGCGTCCACCGCCGCGCGGACGGCGGGCAGCACCGGGACGATCCGGGTCTTGGAGCCCTTGCCGAGAATACGCAGGGTTTCGCCCAAGGGCGCATCGGCCAGGGTCAGGGACAGGCCCTCGGAGATCCGCAGACCGCAGCCGTAGAGCAGGGTCAGGACGGCGCGGTCGCGCGCGGGCTCCCACGGCTCGGCGTCCGGATCGGCGTCAGGTTCGGCCAACAGGCCGCGCGCCTGGTCCTCAGTCACCGGCCGGGGCAGGGACGGCTTGATCCGGGGACCGCGCACCAAAGCCAGCTGGGGCGCGGGCGTGTCCAGTCGTCGGTCCAGAAAGGCGTGAAAGCCGCGAATGGCCGACAGGGTCTGGCTGAGGGACCGGGCCGCCAGGGGATTATCGCCGGATCGGCGGTCCGCCAGATGGGCGCGGACCTCGGCGGCGGTGACGGTTCCCAGAGTCTTCAACGTCAGGGCCTCGCCGCGATGGCGTTCGAGGAAGGCGACATAGAGCCGGCCGATATGGCCGTAAGCCTCCAGGGTGCGGGGCGACAGCCGCCGCTCATGCGCCAGATGCTCGAGCCAGGCGAGCAGGGCCTCGGCGGCGGTCATCCGCCCGTTTCCTGTCCGTCATCCTCGGGCTTGACCCGAGGATCGGGCGTTGAGCGAGACGTGCGGCGGTGATCGTGCGCCGACCCATACGCATTTGCGACGGGGCGCCCGGCCCTCGGGTCAAGCCCGAGGGTGACGGTGTGCGGAGTGCGGAAAGTCAGTTCAACACCGGCCATCGCTCGGCCATCCGCTCCACCACCCTGGCCAGGAAGGCGGCCAGTTCGCAGCCCATTGTGGGAGTGAAACCCGCGTCCTCGGGCGAGCCGAACGCGCACAGGCAGGACCGCGGCGGTTCGCCCGGCGTCAGATGCGGGGTCATGCGGATCAGGGCGACCGACTTGACCTGATCCCCGGCCGCGCCGAACAGGTCCAGCCCCTCGAACCCCGGCCCCAGCCAGGTCAGGCCGTGTTCGCCCAGCAGATTGTCCACGGCGCCGGTCTCCAGCGCACGCCAGCCGAAGGGCACGCCGCCCGGCTTTTCCATGGCGATGGCGGCGCCGGCCAGGCCGAACCGGCCCTGGGCCGCCGCATCCAGACGGCGGGCCAGGTCGGAATGATTGCGCGCCTCCATCAGGTCCAGGGCGGCGACGTGTGTCTGGGTCTGGGCGGCGAAATTGGCGCGGGCGATGGTCTCGACCTCGCGCCGGGCGCCGGTTTCGCGCTCGACCACGGCTTCGAGCCGGGTCAGGGCGGCGGCGCCGAACTCGACCACATTGCGGCCGTGCGGACGCAGGCCGATCTCCTCCAGCAGGGAGCGATCGTCCAGCAGGGTCTGGGGATGGGTCTGAAGCCAGCCGCGCACCTCGGGCCAGTGCAGGCCGTCGCCCAGGTGGGGGACGGCCTCCGCCTCGGAGGTTTCGAAAAGGTCCAATGAGCCGCTCAAACAGACCTCTCCGTGACGCGCGATTTACAGGATGGACTGACCGGTCTTGGCCCAGTCCGCCACGAAGGCATCAAGACCTCTGTCGGTTAACGGGTGCTTTACCAGAGCCTTGAATGTGTCGGCGCCGAAGGTGGCGGCGTCCGATCCGGCGACGGCGGCGGCGGCCACATGGGCGACGTTACGCAGCGAGGCGGCCAGGATCTGGGTCTCGAAACCGTGCACGTCATACAGGACGCGGATTTCTTCCAGCAGGGCGATGCCGTCGGCGCCATTGTCTTCCAACCGGCCGACGAAGGGCGAAACGAAGGTGGCGCCCGCCTTGGCGGCCAGCAGCGCCTGGGCGGCCGAGAAGCACAGGGTGACGTTGGTCTTGATGCCCTTGTCGGTGAAGACGCGGCAGGCGCGCAGGCCGTCCCAGGTCAGGGGCAGTTTCACGACCACGTTCGGGGCGATGGCGGCCAGCTTGTCGCCCTCCTTGACCATGGTCTCGAAATCGAGCGAGACGGCCTCGGCGGAAATCGGCCCCTCGACCAGGGCGCAGATTTCGGCGATGACCTCGGCGATGTTCCGACCCGACTTGGCGATCAGCGACGGATTGGTGGTGACGCCGTCCACCATGCCGGTGGGGATCATGTCCTTGATGACGGCGACGTCGGCGGTATCGAGAAAGAGTTTCATGGACGGCTTCATAGCCGAGGGCGAAGTTCGGTGAAAGTCGCCTCGGTCCTCATTCCCCTGCCCGTGCCGGAAGCCTTCGACTACGAGGCGCCCGAAGGCATGACGCTGGCCCGCGGCGATCAGGTCGCCGTGCCGCTGGGGCCGCGGCTGATCCGGGGCGTGGTGGCCGAGGTGTTCGAGACCACCGGCTCCAACCGACGGCTGAAATCGGTCGAGTCGAGACTGGACGATCCCGCCCTGCCCGCAGGCGTGATGGACTTCGTCGAATGGGCCGGGCGCTGGACCCTGTCTCCGCCCGGCGAAATGGCGGCGACCGCGCTGAAGGGGCTGCGCGCGCCGCGTCCCCGGCCGGAACGCAAGGTGCGGCGGGTCGGCGACCGTCAGCCGTCACGCACCACCCCGGCCCGGACGGGCGTGCTGGAGGCCCTGGGCGAGCGCGCCATGGCGGGCGCCGATCTGGCGCGCGCCGCCGGAGTGTCGTCGGGGGTGGTCAAGGGCCTGATCGACGAGGGTGTTCTGGAGATCGTCGAGATCGCGGCCGAGGCGGCGTTCGACCGGCCCGACCCCGACCACGCGCCAGCGACCCTGAACGGCGACCAGGCGGCGGCGGCGGCGGCCCTGGCCGACGGCGTGACCGGCGGCGGCTTTCGCCCCTTCCTGCTGGACGGCGTCACGGGGTCGGGCAAGACCGAGGCCTATCTGGAGGCGATCGCGCGGGTGCTGCGGGCCGACCCGGCGGCGCAGATCCTGATACTTCTGCCCGAGATCGCCCTGACCCAGGCCCTGATCGAGCGGATCACGGCCCGGTTCGGCGCCGCCCCGGCCGAATGGCATTCCGGCGTCGCCCCGCCCCGCCGCCGTCAGGTGTGGGAGGCGGTGGTCGCCGGCCGGTGCAATATCGTGGTCGGCGCCCGGTCCGCGCTGTTCCTGCCCTTCGTCGATCTGCGGCTGATCGTGGTGGACGAGGAGCACGACAGTTCGTTCAAACAGGAAGAGGGTCTGGTCTATCACGGGCGCGACCTGGCGGTGGCGCGAGCGCGGATCGAAAAGGCGGCCGTGGTTCTGGCCTCGGCAACCCCGTCGCTGGAGACCCTATGGAACGCCCAGGCTGGGCGGTATGACTGGCTGAAGCTGGGCGCGCGTCACGGCGTTGCGGTGATGCCCGATATCGAACTGCTGGACCTGCGCCAGCACACGCCCGATCCCCAGACCTGGCTGTCGCAACCGCTGCGTCTGGCGGTGGCCGAGACCCTGGCGCGGGGAGAGCAGACCCTGCTGTTCCTGAACCGGCGTGGCTATGCGCCCGTCGTCCTGTGCCGCGTCTGCGGGCACCGGCTGACGGCGCCGGATACCGACAGCTGGCTGGTCGAGCACCGCTATACCGGCCGTCTGGTCTGTCACCTGACCGGCTTCTCCATGGCGCGGCCGAAACTGTGCCCTTCGTGCGGGGCCGAGGACTCGCTGGTCTCGGTCGGACCCGGCGTCGAACGGGTCGAGGAGGAGGTGCGCCAGCTGTTCCCCGAGGCGCGGACGGCGGTGTTCAGCTCTGACACCGTGCCCGACGCAAAGTCGGCGCGGGCCTTGATCCAGCGGATGACCGACGGGGAGATCGACATCCTGGTCGCGACCCAGGCCGCCGCCAAAGGGCACAACTTCCCCCGCCTGACCCTGGTTGGGGTGGTGGATGCGGACCTGGGCTTGCGGGGCGGCGACCTGCGGGCGGCCGAGCGCACCTATCAGCTCTTGGCCCAGGCGACGGGGCGGGCGGGCCGAGCGGATCGGCCGGGCCGCGCCCTGCTGCAGACCTGGACCCCCGAACATCCGGTGCTTCAGGCCCTGGCGGCCGGCGACCGGGACGCCTTCGTCGAGGCGGAGATGGCCGAGCGGGAAGCCGCCGCCCTGCCCCCGTTCGGCCGGTTGGCGGCGATCATCCTGTCCAGCGAGAATGCGGCGGCGGTGGAGAAGGTCGCCGCCGACCTGGCCCAGGCCATTCCCAACGCCGAACGGCTGGAGGTCTATGGCCCCGCCGACGCCCCCCTGGCCCTGGTGCGCGGACGGCGCCGCAAGCGGCTGCTGGTGCGGGCCGACCGCGATGTGAACCTTCAGGCCTTCCTGCGCGCCTGGCTGGCGCGAGTGAAGATCCCCGCCTCTGTCCGGCTGACGGTTGACGTCGACCCCTACTCCTTTCTCTGACGGCAAGGAGAGGATGGAGGCCTGGCCTCCGAGTCGAACGGAGGGTTTTCGGGCTTGCAAGCCCGCCGCGTAGCCACTCCGCCACCAGGCCGTAACGCGTACAGACTGCCACAGGCCCGGCTGGGACTGATGTCGCGCGCGTTTCGACATGTAACGCGCTGTAGCAGCGAGATGGGGCGCAAAAACGCCTTGAGTGGGCGGCGACACGCGCATCGTCGGCGGCGGAGACGGTCATTCACGAAGGCCGGGTGGCCATTCCCGCATGTCCGATGGTGAAGGCGTGCCCTCGTCTTCAGGGTCAGGTCATCGAGGGCCGGTCGTCGGCCCGGCATGAACAGGACGCCCGCCATGAAGACCCTTTCCGCCCTTTGTGCTTCCGCCGCTCTTGCAACCGCCCTGGCGTCGACCTCCGCCTTGGCCGCAGACATCACCTTCGACTTCGACGTCGCTGCGCCGACCGGGCGGATCATGGTCGCCCTTTTCAACAGCGAGGCCAACTATGGCGGCGAGGGCCAGCCGGTTCGTTACGCCATGGTGGACGCAGCAGCCGCTTCCAAACAGGTCCGGTTCGAGGACCTGCCGGACGGCGACTACGCCATGCGCGCCTTTCACGACATCGATGGCGACGGGAAGATGAACACCAACCCATTCGGCATGCCGATCGAGCCCTTCGCCTTCTCGAACAACGCCGCCGGAAACATGGGTCCGGCGTCCTGGGCGCGCGCGAAGTTCACAGCGACCGGCGCGGTCGTCCAAACCATCGCCCTGAAATAATCAGACCCTGTCCGGAGCCAGACCATGACCCCGTCCCGCCGTTCCTTCCTGATGGGCGCCGCCGCCCTGTCGGCCGCCGTCGCCACGCCCGAGATGGTCCGCGCCGCTGCAGCCCTCGACGTCGCCGCCACGGCCGACTGGGCCCTGGCCACCCGCGACGTCGAGGGCGACCTGCCGCGTCAGACGATGCGCCTGATCCACGGCCGGGCGCCGGCGGGGCTTGAGGGCGCCCTGTTCCGCAACGGACCGGGCCGGTTCCGGCGTCCGGGCGGATCGGTCACCCACTGGTTCGACGGCGACGGCCTGATGCGGGCGTTCCGCATCCACGACGGCCAGGCCACGCTGGAGGCCCGGTTCGCCGATACGCCCAAGCGCCGGGCCGAGACCGAACTGGACGCCGTCGTCACGCCCGGCTTCGGCACGCGCGGCGACGCCCGCGCTCGCGTCGGCTCGAACGACGACGCCAACGCCGCCAACACGGCCGTCATGGCGGCGGGAAACCAGATCTGGGCTCTGTGGGAAGGCGGCTCTCCGCTGGCCATGGATGCGTCCGACCTGTCGACCCGAAGCTTCGTCACCCTGCGCGACGACCTGAAGGGCATGCCGTTCCAGGCCCACCCCCGCCGCGCGCCCGACGGTTCAATCTGGAATGTCGGCACGGCCGGAGACCAGGCCGTGATCTGGCGGTTGAATCCTGATGGCGGCCTCAAGCACGCCGAGATCATCCGTCTGCCGCGCGCCAGCTATATGCACGACTTCACCGCCACCGACCGGCACCTGATTCTGGTGCTCCAGCCGTGGATCCAGGAACGCCAGGCCATGCCGATCATCAACGGCCTGGTATGGCGACCCGAGACGGGAACCCAGGTCATGGTGCTGGACAAGGACGACCTGACGCAGCGCCGGATCTACGACTTGCCCGGCTTCTTCCATTTTCATCTGGGCGACGCCTGGGCCGAACGCGACGGCACGATCCGTTTCGACGTCGCCGCCAGCGGCGATCCGCGCTTCGCCGTCGACGGGGCGCGGGTGCTGGTCGAAGGCCATGGCGTCGTGCCGGGCGACCCGGCGAAACTGGCCCTGATCACCCTTCGCCCCGATGGCGCGGCGGAGATGTTCACCAGCGAGACGGTGGGCGAGTTTCCCAAGTCGGATCCGCGCCGCGCCGGCCTGGTCCGCAGCCTGACCGCTCACACCTCGGGCGAGACGCGCGGCCGCCCCCTGCCGACCGGCCTGGCGGTCCAGGACTGGAAGACCGGCCGATCGCAAGGTTTCGACTTCGGTCTTCACAAGATCGTCGAGGAGACGGTCTTCGTACCCAAGTCCGGCGCGACGGCCGAAGCGGAGGCCTGGCTGGTCGGGCCGTCGATCAATCTGCGCGAGGGCCGCACCGAACTGCACGTCTATGACGCCGCCCATGTCGAGGACGGGCCGGTCGCCTCCTGGGCCGCCGACATCGCCCTGCCCGCAGGCTTCCACGGGACCTGGGTGGGATAGGGCGGCGGAGGCACGGCGCTTGCGGGCCTTCACGGTTCGACAAGCCTGACGTGCCAAGGTGAGACCATGACCCCCGTCCAGACTCCTGCCGACCTGCGCCCCATCACCGCCCTGCGTTTCGGGGCGGCGATCTGGGTGGCCGTCTACACCTTCTGGGAAAACCTGGCCGGCGCCGGGTCGTCCGGTCTGGTGGACAAGGGCTATCTGGGGGTCGAACTGTTCTTCGTCCTGTCGGGCTTCATCCTCAGCCACGTCTATCTTCAGTCGGCGGGCGAGAAGCGGTTTTCGTATCGCGGCTTCCTTTGGGCGCGGGTGGCGCGGGTCTATCCCCTGCATATCGCGACCCTGGTCGGGGTGGGCCTTCTGGCCGCCGCCGCCCTGGTCGCGGGCATGAGCGTGGACGGCAATGTGCTGTCCTGGGCCTCGCTTCCGGCCAATCTGCTGATGGTCCACGCCTGGGGCCTGGCCCCCGTCGCCGGTTGGAACCATCCGTCCTGGTCGATCTCGGCGGAATGGTTCGCCTATCTGTGCTTCCCC
The DNA here is from genome assembly GCF_030656255.1 of Brevundimonas sp. Taxonomy (GTDB): domain Bacteria; phylum Pseudomonadota; class Alphaproteobacteria; order Caulobacterales; family Caulobacteraceae; genus Brevundimonas. The sequence continues at coordinate 11,958 of NZ_JAUSOE010000062.1, forward strand.
CTGTTCGCCTTCGTCTTCTGGCGCGCGCGTGAGAAGCCGGTGGCGGCTGTGGTCGGTGCGGCGGCCTTTCTGGCGGTGCTCTATTACGGGTTCGAGCGCGTTGCGGGCTTCCCGCTGACCGAGGCGACCATCCGCTGGGGCGCCTTGCGGATCGTGCCCTGTTTCGCCCTGGGCTGCGCCCTGTACCTCGTCTACCGCAAGGCGCCGCTGAAGGCGCCCTGGACCGCCTCGGCCGTGTCGTTCTGCCTGATGGTGCTCAGCGCGGCCCTGGGCCTGTGGGACGGGATCACCGTTCTGCTGGCCGGCGCCCTGATCCTGTCCCTGGCCTCCCTGCCGAACGAGCAGGCCGGATGGCTGGCCTCCAGGCCGGCGGTCTATCTGGGGGAGATCAGCTATTCGGTCTATATGGTCTGCGTACCGTGGAAACTGCTGGCCGTTAACCTCGCGGCCAAGCTGACCGATGCTCCGGACAAGCAGCTTCAACTTTTCGTGTGGTTGGCGATTCTGGCGCTTTTGCCGGTCGTTGCGGCCGTGTCGTACCACCTGGTGGAACACCCGGCTCGCAAGGCTTTGAGAGGGATGGCGCAAGGACGGAAAACAGCGTCAAGCGACAAACCGCAGGACGGCGATACGCCGAAAAGGGTTTTTCAATCCTAATTTCCTATGGTCTAAAAAGACCATCGGCAGTCGGGACGAGACCTAAGCATGATGAAACGGCTCAAAGCCGCCGCGGTTGCGGCGACCCTCGGATTTTTTGCGCTGGGCGTCACGCCCGTTTCCGCAAAGGCCGATGAGCCGTATTGGCAGTGCGTCACCTTCGCCCGCATGTTCTCGGGCATCAACATCTTCGGCGACGCCTGGACCTGGTGGCGTCAGGCCTCAGAGAGCTTCCGCACCGGGAAAGCCCCGGAAACGGGTTCGGTCCTGGTCTTCCGTCCCGAGGGCCGCATGAACCGGGGCCACGTCGCCGTCGTCTCCGACATTCTGACTGATCGCGTGGTCCGCGTGACCCACGCCAACTGGGGCGGCAGCCGCGGCAAGGTCGAAGAAAACGTCACCGTCGTGGACGTCTCGCCGTCCAACGACTGGTCTCAGGTCAAGGTCTGGTACAATCCGATCAACGGCCTGGGCACGACCGTCTATCCGACCTACGGCTTCATCTACAAAGGCGCCCGCGACGCCTTCGACGCCGGCCGTCAGATCGCCTCGAACGCTTCGAGCCAAGGTCAGCACTAGCTCGGCTTGCGCGCCGGACCCTCGCGGGCGATAGCGGCGCATGACCCAATCCAGCGACATCACCTACGCCGGCTATCTGGCGTTGGACGACCTGCTTTCGACCCAGCATCCGCTGTCGGATCAGCACGACGAAATGCTGTTCGTCGTCATCCATCAGGCCAAGGAACTGTGGCTGAAGCAGATCCTGCACGAGACAGCCCTGGCCCAGCAGCTGGTTCGCGCCGGCGACCTGGTCCCGGCCTACAAGAGCCTGGCTCGGGTCTCGCGCATCCAGGCGGTGATGACCCACAGCTGGGACATCCTTTCGACGATGACTCCGTCGGACTATCTGCGGTTCCGTGGCTCGCTGGGCTCGTCGTCAGGCTTCCAGAGCGATCAGTTCCGTCGGTTCGAGGCCATGCTGGGCCTGAAGGATTCCAGCTTTCTGAAGTTCCACGCGGATCGGCCAGAGGCCCTGGCCGCGCTCCAGGCCGCCATCGCCGCCCCCAGCCTGTACGACGACGCCCTGGCCCAGATGGCCAAGGCCGGCCTGCCCATCCCGGCCGAGGTGCTGAACCGCGACGTGACCCAGCCCTACGAACCGTCCGAAGCGGTCGAGGCGGCCTGGCTGGAGGTCTATCGCGACACCGAGCGCTGGTGGGCCCTGTATCAGCTGGCCGAGAAGCTGGTCGATCTGGACGACGCCCTGCTGACCTGGCGCCACAAGCATGTGGTGACGGTCGAGCGGATCATCGGCCGACGACGCGGCACCGGCGGCACCGAGGGGGCGGCCTATCTCGCCTCGACCCTGACCAAGCGCTGCTTCCCGGAACTGTGGTCCCTGCGCACCAAACTTTGATGTCGCAGGCGGCAACCTTCGCCGCTCCGGGCCATTTCGCCGGTTGACCGCCACAGCGGAAGGAACGGACGAGATGAGCAATCCCAACGCCCACGACATCAAGGTTCTGAACGGCCTGATCGAAACGACCCTGGACAGCGCCGACGGCTATGGCGAAGCCGCCACGGAAACCCGCGACCCCGATTACACCAGCCTGTTCGAACGCCGCAGCATCGAGAGGCAGCAGGTTGCCGACGACCTGTCGGAAGCCGTGCGGGGTCTGGGCGGCGACCCGGAATCCAAGGGGTCGATCCTGGCCAAGGCCCACCGCGCCTTCCTCGACGTCAAACACGCCTTGCTGCGCAACGACGACACCGTCGTCGGCTCCATCGACAGCGGCGAAGGCTTCATCGCCGCCAAGTTCGAAAAGGCGCTTGAAGACCCCAATATCTCAGCCACGACCCGCGAGACGATCCGCCGGGCCTACGCTCTGGTGAAGGCCGACCATGACGAGGTTCACGACCTGAATCGCAGCCTGGAAGGCCAGAGGGACGCGTCCAACCCGCTGTATCCGCAGTAGGCGCAATCCCCGCCCATTGAAAAAGGCCCCGGCGCAATCGCCGGGGCCTTCGTCATTTCAGCACGATCCGCGCTCAAGCCGCGCGAAGCGCCTCAGCGCATCCTGAGGTGAATCAGGATTCGTCAGCCTTGGCGGCCGAACCGGTTTCCGGAACCACGACGCCCTTAACGGGACGGACCGTCTGGCGTTCGGCGATACGGGCCGACTTGCCGCGACGATCACGCAGATAATAGAGCTTGGCGCGACGCACGACGCCGCGGCGCTTCACTTCGATCGATTCGATGTTCGGCGACAGAATGGGGAATTTACGCTCGACGCCTTCGCCGAACGAGATCTTGCGGACGGTGAAGGTCTCGCTGATGCCGCCGCCGTCACGGGCGATGCAGACGCCTTCGAAGGCCTGGACGCGCTCGCGCTCGCCTTCCTTGATCTTCACATTGACGCGCAGGGTGTCGCCGGGTTGGAAGACCGGGATGGTGCGTTCGCCCAGAACGCGGGCTTTTTCTTCGGCGTCCAGCTGTTGAACGATGTTCATTTCATTTCTCCTCGAGCTTTGCGCTCTTTGCCTGTGATTTGGCGAGATGCGCTTCCCAGAGGTCTGGTCGTCGCTCCCGCGTGGTCTCTTCCCGCTGCGCCTCGCGCCATTTGGCGACCTTCTTGTGGTCGCCCGACAGCAGCACCTCGGGTATCTCAAGCCCCTCGAACGTCCGCGGTCGCGTGTACTGCGGATGTTCCAGAAGCCCGTCCTCGAAGCTTTCGGACGACAGGCTGTCTGCCGCGCCGAGTACGCCGGGGATCAGTCTTACGCACGCTTCGATCACGACCATGGCCGCCGCCTCGCCGCCGGCGAGCACCGCGTCTCCGACCGAGACCTCCTCGAACCCGCGTGCGTCCAGCACCCGCTGATCCACCCCCTCGAAACGGCCGCACAGCACGACGATCCCGTCGGCTTTCGCCCATTCCTTGACGCGCGCCTGGGTCAGGGGTCGACCCCGGGCGCTCATGTACACAAGCGGCCGTTTCGGTCCCGGAAGGCTATCCACCGCCCGAGCCACCACGTCCGCCTTAAGCACAGCTCCCGGGCCGCCACCCGCAGGGGTGTCATCCAGGAAGCCGCGCGTATCTGTGGAAAAGGCGCGAATGTCAACCGTACCCAGGCTCCACAAGCCTTTCTCGCGCCAGGCCGTGCCGATCAGCGACACGCCGAGCGGGCCGGGAAAGGCCTCGGGAAACATGGTCAGGACGGTCGCGGTGAAGGGCATGGCGGCGGCTCATACAACAAACCTGAGCGAAATGCGCGTCAGCGGATCACCTGAGCCATGCCGATGGACTTCGGCGCCGTCGGCTCGAAGCCGTATTGTGCATAGAGTCGGTTCGCCTCCCCGTCCGCGATGAGGCTGACGTAGGCGCCTTGGGCGTCGCGGTGCAGCTGGTCCATCAGGGCCGTCATGATCGCCTTTCCGAGACCTCGCCCTTGGTGTGCGGGCTCGACGGCGATGTCCACGATCTGAAAAAACAGACCCCCGTCACCGATGATCCGGCCCATGCCGACAGCCTGATCGTCCTTGCGAACGACGACGGCGAACCAGGTGTTCGGCAGGCCTGCGGTCGCATTGGCCTCAGCCTTAGGGCTCAGCCCGGCGCTGACCCTGAGCCGCAGATAGTCTCTGATCGATGGTGTCTCCGCCGTCAGCGCATAGTCGTCGTTCATGCGGCCGGCGCCCCGCCGCCCGCCGCGATCCATCCGTCCACCTGGTCTTCCAGCACGTCCAGCGGCACCGAGCCGGAGCCCAGGACGACTGCGTGGAAGTCCTTGATATCGAACCGGTCGCCCAAGGCCGCCTTGGCTCGGTCGCGCAGCTCCTCGATCTTCAGCTCGCCGATCTTGTAGCTGGTCGCCTGGCCGGGATTGGTGATGTAGCGCTCGACTTCCTTTTCGATGTCGCGCTCGGACAGCAGGGAGTTCTGGCGGAAATAGTCCATCGCCTGTTCGCGGCTCCAGCGCTTGGAATGCAGGCCGGTGTCGGTCACCAGCCGCACCGCGCGCCACAGTTCGGTCGAGAGCCGGCCGAAGTCGGAATAGGGATCCTGATAGAAGCCCATCTCCTTGCCCAGCTGCTCCGCATAGAGCCCCCAACCTTCGGCGTAGGCGCCGTATCCGCCGAAGCGCCGGAAGCGCGGCAGACCCTCGATCTCTTGCGCATAGGCGATCTGGAAATGGTGGCCCGGCGCGCCTTCGTGATAGCTGATGCCCTCGATCTGGGGCTTCAGCACCTGGGTCATGTCCGACAGGTTGACGTAATAGATGCCCGGCCGCGAGCCGTCCGGCGCCGGCGAATTATAAAAGGCGATCGAGGCCGTGGCTTCGCGGAACGGTTCGACCGCCCGCACCTCCAGCGCCGCCTTGGGCAGGGTCGAGAACCATTGGGGCGCCGCCGCCATCACCTGGGCGATGAAGCCGCGCGCGTCGGTCAGATACTGTTCCTTGCCCTCAGGCGTATTCGGATACTGGAAGCGCGGATCTGTCTTCAGGAAGACGAAGAACTCTTGCAGCGTGCCGGTGAAGCCGACCTGGGCCTTGATGACTTCCATCTCGGCCTGGATGCGGGCGACCTCGTCCAGGCCGATCTGGTGGATCTGGTCGGCCGTCAGGTCGGTGGTGGTCGAGAGCTGGAGCCGGGCGTTGTAATAGGCCTCGCCCTGCGGCAGGCGCCACACGCCCGCGTCGCTGTCAGCCATGGGCTGAACCTCGGCCAGGGCCGCCAGCACGGTGTCGAACCCGGCCTTGTAGGGGCCGGTCAGGGCGGCGCGTCCCTCGGACAGCAACCGGTCCTTCGTCGCCTGATCCGCGTCCAGCGCCGCAACCTTCTTGTTGAAGTCGGCCCAGACCGGATTGTCCGCCCCATCGTCGAACGGGGCGCCGGAGATGACGTTGCGGGTATTGGCGATGGAGGGTTCAAAGACGAAGCGGGGCGAGACCACGCCCGCCGCCGCACGCTGGCGCAGCTCGTCGGCGACCTGGCCCATCTGAACCTGGGCGGCGCCTAGGCGAGCGACATAGGCTTCGGCGTCGGCGACGCTGGAGACGCGGTGGTTATTGATCAGGAAAACGGGCAGGCTGGTGGTCGGATTGCCGTTGGCCGCGAACTGAAAGCCCCAATCGCGCCACTGGTTCGACAGCCGCGCCTGTTGCACCCCGTATTCGAACATCCGCCACGACAACCGTGCCTGAGGCCCCAGTTTCTCGGGGTCGAACTCGGCCTTCATCCGCGCCAGCTGGCTTTCGGACAGGGTCAGGGCGCGGTCGGCGGCGGCGTCTGAGACATCGTCCAGCTTGTCGTAATCGGTCTTGATCCCCAGCGACGTCATCTGTTGCGGGCTGAGGGCGATGCGGGCCTGGAAAGCCTCTTCGAAGAAGGCGTTCAGCCGCGCGTCCTCGCTCTGAGTTTGGGCCGCCGGCGCGGCGGTCGGCGCCATGGCTGGCGTTTGCGCCAGGGCTGGAACCCCGGACAGCACCGCCAGGACGGCGACGGACGAGATCAGAAGACGACGCATGAACACCCCTCAGGAAACGAAGGGACCACCTTCGGGGCAGCCGTCGCCCGGTGCAAGCGTCACGACAACGCATCAAGCCGATCTGGCGCACGGCCATGCAACTTAAGGCCAAGCTCGGCGTTGGGACGGAGCTTGACCATACCAACAAGGGGTTTCCACCATGCGCAAGATCATCACCCTCTCCCTCGTCGCCGCCGCCCTGGCCGTGTCGGCCTGCAACACCGTCGCCGGCGTCGGCCGTGACGTCTCTGCCGCCGGTTCGGCCGTGACCACCGGCGCCAACGACGCCAAGAACTAAGGTCTTCTGCGACAGCTGAAGACGAAAAGGCCCGCCGGAGTCCGGCGGGCCTTTCTGTATCTGTCGCATCATGGGGGTATCGTCGGCGGTCTGGCGGAGGAGTTCGCTAGACGGATCAGGCGTCGAGCGTCCTCTACCGCCCCGTCGACCCAAACCCGCCCGTCCCACGCGCGGTCTCGTCCAGCGTCTCGACCTCGACCCAGTCGGCGCGCTCGTGTTTGGCGATCACCAGCTGGGCGATCCGCTCGCCCCGGCGGATGACGAAGGGCTCGGCGCCGATATTGGCCAGGATCACGCCGCACTCGCCGCGATAGTCGCTGTCGATGGTGCCGGGTGCATTGGGGCAGATGATGCCGTGCTTCAGCGCCAGGCCCGAGCGCGCCCGCACCTGGGCCTCGTAGCCCAGCGGCAAGGCGATCTTCAGCCCCGTGGGCACCAGGGCGCGCTGGCCCGGCGCCAGGGTCATCGGCTGGTCCTCCGGCACGGCCGCGCGCAGGTCCATCCCGGCCGATCCCGCCGTCTCATAGGCCGGCAGGGGCAGGCCCTCGGCGTGGGGCAGGCGCAGGATCTGGACGGCGACGGGTTGGGTCATTCTGAACTCTTGAAATGGTCGGCGATACGGGCGGCGACGGCCTGGGCGATGGCGGTCTTGGATTGGCGCAGCCAGGTTTCGGTCTTGTCGGCGGTGACCAGCAGCACGGCGTTGCCGTCCGAGCCGAAGACGTCGTCGGACACGTCGTTGCCGATGATCCAGTCGCAGCCCTTGCGCGACAGCTTGGCGCGGGCGTTGGCTTCCAGGTCCGTGGTCTCGGCGGCGAAGCCGATCACCAGGGTCGGCCGGTTCGGGCCCGGCGCGGCGATCCCGGCCAGGATGTCGGGGTTCTCGATCAGGGCCAGGGTCGGCGGCCCGCCCGGCCCCTTCTTGATCTTGCCGCCGGCGATGGTGTCCACGCGCCAGTCGGCCACGGCGGCCGACAGCACGGCGATGTCGGCCGGCAAGGCGGCCTGGGTCGCCGCCTGCATCTCCAGCGCGCTCTCCACGTCGATCCGCGTCACGCCCACGGGCGCGCCAAGGGCCGTGGGTCCGGATACCAGGGTCACCTCCGCCCCCAGTTCGGCCAGGGCGGCGGCGATGGCGTAGCCCTGTTTGCCGCTGGAGCGATTGGTCAGGCCTCGCACCGGGTCGATGGGCTCGAAAGTCGGCCCGGCCGTGACCACGGCCTTGCGACCCGCCAGGGGCCGCCCGCCGGCGCCCGCCAGCAGGCCCTGGATCGCCTCCAGGATCGCCGCCGGTTCCGCCATCCGGCCGGGGCCGTATTCGCCGCAGGCCATCTCGCCGTCGTCCGGTCCGACCACCGCCACGCCATGGAAGCCGGGGAAGGCCTTCAGCCGCTCCATATTGGCCTGAACCGCCGGTTGTTCCCACATCCGCTCATTCATCGCCGGCGCCAGAAGCACCCGCTTGTCTGTGGCGATCAGGGTCGTCGAGGCCAGGTCGTCGGCCAGGCCGTTGGCCGCCTTGGCGATCAGCCCCGCCGTCGCCGGCGCCACGACCACCAGATCGGCCCAGCGCGACAGCTCGATATGACCCATGCTGGTCTCGTCGTCCGGATGGAACAGGCCCGACCGCACCGGATGGCCGCTCAAGGCCGCCAGCGACAGGGGGGTCACGAACTCGGCCCCGGATTCGGTCAGGATCACCCGCGTCTGTCCGCCCGCCTTGGCGATCAGCCGCACCAGCTCCAGCGCCTTGTAGGCCGCTATGCCGCCGCCGACGATCAGCAGCAGTTTCCGGTTCGTCAGGGGGCGGCTGTCCATGGCCTTCGTCTAGCCGCCCAAGGCGACGCCGTCGAGACGGCCGAAAAGAACATTGCGGGAACATAAAGGTTGTGCTTATCTCGCGGCAAGCGGGTGTCCGAACGGGGAGGCGAGGATGACGTCTGACAAGCGACAGGGTGCGGCCGCAGGACTGGGGCTGATGATGGTCGGTTTGGCGGTGATGGCGCTGTCGGGGTGCGACAACGCCTCGGCGGTCCAGACGCGCGACCGAACGGCCGAGGCGACGCCTCTGGCCCTGGCGGCGACCAGGACGGGGGGCGACGACGCCCCCGCCGCCGCCCAGCCCAAGCCGGCGCTGACGGCCAGCCGCCGCGAGACGGTGGATGACAAGATCGCCCGCCTCTATGCCCGCAACGGAGCCGACTTCGGCGCGGGCTCGGCCGAGGACTATCTGGACAAGGTCACCACCTTCACCACCAAGCCGCCGCGCGACGCCGAGACGGTGAAACGCCCGAACGGCGACACCCTGATCTATCAGGCCTCGACCAACACCTTCGCCGTGGTGGCGCGCGACGGGACGCCGCGCACCATGTTCAAGCCGACCACGGGCGCCGACTACTGGGCCGAGCAGAAGACGGCGGCCCCAAGCTTCGGCCAGAGGCGACAATCGACGCCGACGGCGGGCTGATATAGAGGGCGGGGTCCGACCGACGCTCTGGAGCCCGCCCGATGTCCGACGCCCCCACTGGCGACAAGCCCTTGCTGAAGACCGCCCTGATCTATGATTTCGACGGCACCCTGGCGCGCGGCAATATGCAGGAGGTCAGCTTCATTCCGTCCGTCGGCATGGGGATCGGCGCCTTCTGGGAAGAGGCCGAGCGCATGACCAAGGAGGCCGACGGCGACGGCATCCTGATGTACATGCAGCTGATGCTCCACCACGCGCGCCAGAACGGGGAGCCGGTGACGCGCGAGACCCTGCGTCGGCACGGCCAGGCCGTGGCCCTGTTCGAGGGCCTGAAGGACCTCAGTTGGTTCGACCGGATGAACGCCTTCGGCGCGCGCTACGGGCTGGAGATCGAACACTATATCGTCTCCGCCGGCCTGGAGGAGATGATCGAGGGCACGCCGATCCGCCCGGCCCTGACCCACGTCTTCGCCTCCCACTATGTCTATGACGACAAGGGCGAGGCCGCCTGGCCGGCGGTGGGCGTCAACTACACCACCAAGACCCAGTATCTGTTCCGCATCAACAAGGGGGTGAACAACCACTGGGAGCACGAACGGATCAACCACTTCATCCCCGATGAGCAGCGGCCGGTCCCGTTCGAACGGATGATCTTCATCGGCGACGGCGACACCGACGTGCCGACCATGAAGATGATGCACACCAAGGGCGGCTTCTCGATCGCCGTCTATGATCCCCGCTCGAACGAGAGGGACCAGAAGAAGGTCTATTCCCTGATCTCCGAGGACCGGGTGAACTTCGTCGCCGCCGCCGACTATCGCGAGGGTTCGGCCCTGGACCTGATCGTCAAGGGCCTGGTCGGCCGCATCGCCATCAACGCCGGAACCATGCCGGCGGGTCTGTAACGGGCCTAACGCCCGCCGGCCCTGATCCAGGCGTCGCGCGCCCCGATCAGCCGCGCCGGGGCCAGGCCGCGCAGGGACTTGGCCCCGGTCTGTCTCAGCCCCGCCTCCTGCCCCTTCTGCCAGACCACCGTCGCCGGATAGGCCACCGCCTCGGCGACATCCACCACGACGACTTCGGGCGGCAGGGCCGCGCCCCGGTCAAGCCTCAGCCTCAGGCCGCCGTCCGACAGATCGACGATCACGCAGGCCGTCTCCACCCCCGGCGCACAGACGACGCCCCGCGCATTGACCGCACGACGGGGCTCGCCGCGTCGGTCGGCTTGAGAAACGGGCTTGGGTCCAAACATACTGACGCCTCAGGACGCACAGTATCGGCGTGCGATCTCCTGTGCCGGTAGCGGACTTCGGGCGGGGCCGAAAGAGAGGCGGCGCATGAAACGCGGTTCCAGCCTTTTGGCCGGACGACAGGCCTATCCTCCACCCCGCACCTTGGGTTCAGCCGGCCAGGGCGCCGAAATCCACCACGACCGGCTCTCGCCCCAAGACCGTCAGCACATGGCGAAAGTCCGCCTGTTCCAGAGACGTGGTCGCTGTATTGATCAAGGGGTGGAAGTTGACGATGTCGGCCTCCCACAGCCGCCGGTCCAGGACGAAGGTCACGCGGCGTTCGACGTCGTTGATCAGGCCCAGGGCGGTGACCGACCCCGGGCGCACGCCCAGCGTCTCCCACATCAGGGCTTCATTGCCGAACGACAGCCGGCCCGCCCCCATGGCGGTCGCGGCGCGCTTCAGGTCGATGACCGTATCCTGGCGGGCCGAGATCAGCCAAAGCCGGCCTTTGTGGTCTTTCAGGAACAGGTTCTTGGTGTGGGCGCCGGGCAGGTCGGCCTTGAGGTCCAGGCCCTCCTCGACGCGGAAGACGGCCGGGTGGTCGTGGGTCGTGTGGACCACGCCATGTTCGGTCAGCCAGGCGCTCAGGGCGTCACGGTCGAAAGCGGGGTGTGGCGTCATGGTTGAGCAGTCGCGTTTGCGGCGTTAGGAAAGACCCATGGTCGATACCGTGCAGACGCGCCCGCTGGAACTGGAATGCTATCCGATGACGGCCCGGCCGCCGGATCTGGTGCCCGGCCGCCAGTCGCGCAACTGGATGGACGCCTTCATCAGCCGCCACCCCTATCGCTGCCTGCCGCTGACCATGGCCAACACCACGGGGTGGGAGATCCTGTGCCCGTTCGGCTTCTCGGCCGAATGGAACGGCGGGCCGCGTCAGGAAGACATCGTCATCACGCCCGACCGGCCCCAGCATGACCTGGACCATTTCGTCACCTCGCACTTTTCGCGCGGGGTGCTGACCATGCATCCGCAGTATCTGTTCCGCACGCCGCCGGGCTGGGGAATGATGTGCTCCGGCTCGCCCAACCATCTGAAGGACGGGATCCAGCCCCTGGTCGGCCTGATCGAGACCGACTGGCTGCCCTTCCCCTTCACGATGAACTGGATCTTCACGCGGCCGGGCCGGGTGAAGTTCGAGAAGGGCGAACCCTTCTGCTTCATCAATCTGATCGAGCACAAGAAGGTCGAACAGTTCCAGCCGGTGATCCGCACCCTGGAATCCAACCCGGTGATGAAGGGCCAGTTCGAGGCCTGGAACCGCGCCCGCACCGACTTCAACCAGCGTCTGGCCGGCGGCGATCCCGACGCGGCCAAGGAGGCCTGGCAGCGCTACTACTTCAAGGGCGAGGTGCCCGAGGATCTGGGCGCGGCGCCGCCGACCCATTCGAACAAGCGCCGCCTGAAGTCGCCGCGCGTCGGCTGAAGCCCTCGCAGCGGCGGCCTAAAGCGCCATCACCGTGCCGAGCAGGACCCGGGCCCCGGCGCGGCCCAGGGTGGTGTTGGTTGCGGCCTGCAGATCCGCAGCCAGCTGATCGATGTTCGGCGCGGCGCCGGGACGCAGGCCGGTGGCGAACCGCTGGACGGCGGTGTTGTAGGCGGCGCGCAGACGCGGCGCCGACTGCTGGGCGCGGGTGCGCAGGGCCGCATCGGGCACATCCACCCCGACCTCGACCGACAGCACGCCGCGCCGGCCGCCGGGACGCAGGATCGAGCCGGTGACGACCGGCAGGCGGAAATAGGTGTCGGCCGACGGGGCGGCCCCGCCGCTCGACGAGGCTCTGGCGGGGGTTGAGGCGGCGGCCGTCGCGACGAGGGCGAGACCGAGAAGAGCGCGGCGTTCCATGCCTTATGCCCTAACGCCGATCGCTTAAGAAACTGCTGAGCCCGACATCGGGCATAGTGCATATAAGGATATCCTTATGTGTTTATTGCTCCTTCATGCTCCACAGGCTATGAGGGCTGGAAAATCCGCTGCGGCCAGGAGCCCCCATGACCGACTACATCATTCGCGACATCTCTCTGGCCGATTGGGGCAAGAAGGAAATCGCGATCGCCGAAACGGAAATGCCGGGCCTGATGGCCCTGCGCGAAGAGTTCGGCGCCAGCCAGCCCCTGAAGGGCGCCCGGATCGCCGGCAGCCTGCACATGACCATCCAGACGGCCGTTCTGATCCAGACGCTGGAAGCCCTGGGCGCCGAAGTCCGCTGGGCCTCGTGCAACATCTTCTCGACCCAGGACCACGCCGCCGCCGCCATCGCCGCCTCGGGCACCCCGGTCTTCGCCACCAAGGGCGAAACCCTGGAAGAATACTGGGACTACGCGCACAAGATCTTCGAATGGGCTGACGGCGGCTATCCGAACCTGATCCTGGACGACGGCGGCGACGCCACCCTGCTCTGCGTGCTCGGTCCCAAGGCCGAGAAGGACATCTCGGTCCTGGCCAATCCGCAGAACGAAGAGGAAGAAGCCCTCTTCAAGGTGATGAAACGCTACATCGCCGAGAAGCCCGGCTTCTATTCGGCCATCCGCGACGCCATCGGCGGCGTGTCGGAAGAGACGACCACGGGCGTGCACCGCCTGTATCAGATGGCCGAAAAGGGCGAGCTGCCCTTCCCCGCCATCAACGTCAACGACAGCGTCACCAAGTCCAAGTTCGACAACCTGTACGGCTGCCGTGAATCCCTGGTCGACGCCATCCGTCGCGGCACCGACGTCATGCTGTCGGGCAAGGTCGCCGTGGTCTGCGGCTACGGCGACGTGGGCAAGGGCTCGGCCGCTTCGCTGCGCCAGGGCGGCGCCCGCGTGATCGTGACCGAGATCGACCCGATCTGCGCACTTCAGGCCGCGATGGAAGGCTATGAAGTCCAGACCCTGGACGACAGCGCCGGCCGCGCCGACATCTATGTGACGACGACCGGCAACAAGGACGTCATCACGGTCGAACACATGCGGCAGATGAAGAACAATGCCATCGTCTGCAACATCGGCCACTTCGACTCGGAGATTCAGGTCGCCGGCCTGAAGAACTTCAAGTGGGACGAGATCAAGCCGCAGGTCCACCATATCGAATTCCCGGACGGCAAGAAGATCATCCTGCTGTCGGAAGGCCGTCTGGTGAACCTGGGCAACGCCACGGGCCACCCGTCC
>NZ_JAUSOE010000068.1 GCF_030656255.1 Brevundimonas sp.
CATGGGTCGCTTCAAAGGTGGTCAGCTTGTCGGAAATCTCGACCATCAGACCGACCCCAGCATCGCGCGCCCGGGCGATCACGTCGTCCCGGTCCTCGTCGAACTGGGGCGCGTGCAGGTTCACATGACTGTCGATCAGCATCAGCCCATCCGCGCCTGCTGGGCCTGGACCCGCCTCAGGTCCGCCAGCGCCCCGGCCAGCACATCGGCCTTGTCCAGGTTCAGCCCCGCCGCCCGCTCCGGCAACGGCTGCAGCCGCTCCCACAGTTCGGCCCAGCGGTTGCCCGCGCCGGCCGGACTGCTCAAGGCCCGCATCCGCACCGCCGCGATCAGCCGCTCCATCAGGGTCTCGAACCGCTCCTGGCCTTCCGCGCCCCGGAACTTGTCGGCGATGGCCAGGGCCTCGGCCCGGTCCACGTCCCCCTCGACCCAGCGTCGCGCCAACTGGTCCATCTCGAAGGTCGCCCCCGACGCCAGGGCCAGGGCCGCGCCCGGCGATCCGCCCGCCATGGCCGCCGCATGCTCGGCCTCCTCCGGCTCGGCCCCCGTCCGGTTCCGCACCAGGGTCTCCAGCCGCTCCGGCGTCCATATGGGGAAGCTCAGCCTTCGGCACCGCGACCGGATCGTGGCCAGCAGCCGCCCGGGGGTGTGGGTCACCAGGAACAGCACGCCCCGCTCGGGCGGCTCTTCCAGAACCTTCAGCAAGGCGTTGGCCGCGTTGATGTTCAGGTCGTCGGCCGCGTCGATGATCGCCACCCGGTGCTGGGCCTGCGACGGGCTCTTGGAGAAGAACTCGGGCAGGTCGCGCGACTGGTCGACCGAGATCGACTTCTTGGTCTTTCCGCCCTCGACCAGCCGCTCCAGCACCAGCAGGTCGGGATGGGACTGGGCAGAGATCAGCCGGCTGACCGGATCCTCGCGCCCCGCGCCCAGCGGCCCCCGCCCCGGATCGGCCGCCGCCCCCAGCAGCCGCCGCGCCGCGCGATAGGCGAAGGTCGCCTTGCCCGTCCCCTCGACCCCGCACAGCAGCCAGGCGTGGTGCAGACGCCCTCGCTCCCAGGCGTCCAGAAACGCCGTCTCCGCCGCCGCATCGGGGATCAGGTCGAACCGGTCGCGCGGATGATCGTCGCTCACAGCAGCCGGTCCTGAACCGCCCGCCAAACCCGCGCCTCGACCTCGTCCGGCGATCCCACGGCGTCGATCAGCACGCACCGCTGCGGATTGGCCTCGACGATCCGCAGGAAGCCCTCGCGCAGTCGCTGGTGGAACTCCAGCCCCTTGGACTCGAACCGCGTCTCGAACAGGCCGCGCCCGAACGCCCGCTCCAGCCCCACCTCGACCGGCAGGTCGAACACAAGCGTCAGGTCCGGTTGGTCGTCCCCGACCACGCCCGCATCGATCTGTTCGATAAAGCTCTGGGCCACGCCCCCGCCCGCGCCCTGATAGGCCCGGCTGCTGTCGGCGAACCGGTCGCACACGACCCAGTCGCCGGCGGCCAGCGCCGGTCGAATGGTCCGCTCCAGATGATCGGAACGAGAGGCGTACATCAATAAGGTCTCGGTCATGGCCGACCAAGGCTCGGCGTCATTCGCCACGACCAGGTTGCGGATCACCTCCGCCCCCTTGGAACCGCCGGGCTCGCGGGTTCGCACCACCTGGCGGTCGCCCAGCACGGATTGAAGCCGTTCGACCAGGCGTGCGACCTGGGTCGACTTGCCGGCCCCCTCGCCGCCTTCGAAGCTTATGAATTTTCCACGGGTCACGCGCCTTCATGGCGCGCGCGGCCCGCCGGACGCAAGCCCGTGCGCGCGATCAACTGCCCGATATCAACAGGGCGCCGACATAACCCTTCGCCACGACGGATTGGCGCGCGGCCTCGGCCGCATTAGCGCTCTCCCACGGACCCACGACGACGTTATAGCGTCCCGCATTCCGGTCGGCGCGCACCCAGCCGCTCAAACGCTCTGCGATTCGGCTCGCCTCGCCCTGGTCAGAGAATGTCCCTGCCTGCACCCAGAAGCTGGCGACCTCAGCGGCGACAGCCACCGGAGCGGGCGCGGGAATAGGCGCCGGCGCCGGCCCTGGCGCTCTGGTCGGCGCATCCGCGCGCAGGATCGTCCCTCCGCCCTGACGGGGGGCGCGCCCCAGGTACCGGACCCGCACCCGCCCGACGCCCTGGGACAACATCCCCAGCTCCTGCGCAGCCTCGCGCGACAGGTCGATGATCCGGCTGTCCACAAACGGCCCCCGATCATTAACCCGCACCACCAGCCGGCGGCCGTTCTCCAGATTGGTGACCTCGACCAGTCCCGGCAGCGGCAGGGTCTTATGGGCGGCCGTCAGCTGGTGCATGTCGAACCGCTCTCCGCTGGAGGTCGGCCGCCCGTTGAAGGCGTCGCCGTACCAGGAGGCCATACCGACCTCCTCGTAGTCCGGCTGCTCCTTGGGCGTGTACCAGCGTCCGCGCACCTGATAGGGCCGCATCGTCCCCGACACGATCGGCGCCGGATCCTTGACCACGGGGATCCCGCTCGCACCGCCCTTGCCGCCGACGGTCGAACAGGCCGCAAGCAGCGCGAACAGACCCAGGATCAGGCCGCTCCGCATCCATCGTCCGGTCATCATCGGTCGCACCTCGCCTCGATCCTCAAAAACAGGATGACCGAAGACATTTCCGCTTTGGTTAATGCGCCGTTCGCCTGCTATGGCGTCCGCCTCCGCTCAGCGCGGCAAGGAAGTGTGGCCGAGTGGTTTAAGGCACTGGTCTTGAAAACCAGCGACGGTGAGAGCCGTCCGTGGGTTCGAATCCCACCGCTTCCGCCATCCCCCGCCGACGATCCACCTGAGAGACCAGGTTCAGGTCACGCGCCGCTTCTCAAGCTTCCGGGCCAGGGTGCGGCGGTGCATGCCGAGGCGCCGGGCGGCTTCGGAGATGTTGAAGTCCGTCTCCACCAGGGTCTCATGAATACGTTCCCATTCCAGGGTCTTGATCGAGGTGGGGCGGCTGGTCAGGGGCGTCGCGGCGTCGCCCGACGCCTTGCCGAAGGCGGCTTCGATGTCATCGGTGCTGGCCGGCTTGGCCAGATAGTGACGGGCGCCCAGTTTGATCGCCTCCACCGCCGTGGCGATGCTGGCGAAGCCGGTCAGGACGACGATGTTCATGTCGGCGTCAAAGGCGCGAAGGGTCGATACGCACCCCAGGCCGGAGGCCCCGCCCAGTTTGAGATCGACCACGGCGAATCCCGGCCGATGGATCTTCAGCACCTCGGCCATCTGATCGGGGCCGTCTGCACTGACCACCATATAGCCCCGGCGTTCGAAAGACTTGCGCAGGGTGCGCGAGAAGGATTCGTCGTCCTCGACGATCAGCAGGATCGGGGTTTCATCCGTCATTGGGCATCTCCTGCGGCGCCAGGGCGGCGATCGGCAGGATCAACCGCACCTCGCCGCCTCCTGCGGGGGGATTGTACGCTTCAACCGTGCCGCCCAGCGAACGCATCACATTGACCAGAAGAAACAAGCCCAAACCTGAGCCTGGCCGATCCTTGGTCGAATTATAGGGTTTCCCCAGCCGTTCCAGAATCGTGGCGGGAAAGCCGGGGCCATTGTCACGGATCGCGAATTCCAGTTGCCCGTCGCGAACGACCGGCGACACGAAGATGCGGCGGGCCCCCGCCTCCACGGCGTTGTCGAACAGAACGCCGAAGACCTGACGCAGGGCCGGGTCGGCGATGATGCTGGGATCGGGTCCGGTCCAGGCGGTGACCTCGACTCGAACACGGGCGTCACGGACGCTCCAGCCCTGAACCACCTCGTCCAGAAACCGGCCCATGGTCGTGCGCGTCGGCGCCTGTCCCCTCGCCTCGCCCGCCGACATCAGGATGCCGGTGACGATGGCCTTGCAGCGTTCGACCTCGGCCTGCATCACGTCCATGTCCTGCTTCAGGTCCGCATCGGCCTTCAGCATCGGCATCCGTCGCCAGTCGCTCAATATGACCGACAGGGACGCCAGAGGCGTGCCCAGTTCGTGCGCCGCTCCCGACGCCAGCAGGCCCATCCGCACGATGTGATCCTGTTCCGTGGCCTGCTGGCGCACATCGGCGACATAGGCGTCGCGGGCGCGCAGATTGTCGTTGATCCGCGTCATGAACAGCACCAGCAGCACAGCCATCAGCAGGAAGCAGATCAGGCTGCCCTGCATATAGAGGCTCAACAGAGCGTCCTCGCTGTCAGGCGGCAGATTCAGCGGACGGTTGAATACGCCCAAGGCGGCGAAACACAGACTGGTGACGCCGATCAGCGACCAGGCGTAGACGGGGGCCAGCAGGACCGCGCCGAGCACGACCTGCAGCAGATAGAGAGCGACGAACGGATTGGCCGCGCCCCCGGTCAGGAAAAGCTGCCACGTCAGGGCCGCGACATCGGCCAGCAGGGCCAGCATGAGTTCCTGATCCGAGATGGAGTCCCGGCGCTGCGTCAGCGGGACGCTGACCAGATTGACGAGGGCCAGGCCTGCGGGCGCGATCAGCAGCCAGAAGACCGGCACGCGGATGCCCATGACAAAATGGACCAGCAGTATGGTGGCGACCTGACCGGCGACCGCCAGCCAGCGCAATTGGATCAGCAGGCGAAGATTTCGTCGGTTCGCGGCTTCCTGCGACACCGCCGTCTCGCGCCAGTCGCCGATGCCCAGCAGGCGTTGAAGCGTCTTGGTCATCGCGCGGATCGGCGGCGCCGGACTTCGCGGGCCACGACCCAGAAGCCGACGAGGGTCAACAGGGCCATGCCGAACCAGGTCAGGGCGTAAACGAGATGGCTGTTAGGGAATTTCACGATCGTCAGCCCGCCCTTGGGCCAGCCGTCGGGATTGGGCGTCGCGTCGGCGTCTATGAAATAGGGAGCGACATTCGACAGCCCCTTGGCTGCAGCGATGGCCGCAACGTCGCGCGAGTACCAGCGGTCGCCCGTCGGGTCATTCGTGCGCAGAAAACCGCCCTTGGGTTCGGTGATGCGCAACAGGCCGGTCACCTGTTGTTCGCCCGTCGCCTGCCCGCCCGGTCGATCCTTCTGTAAACGACGATGCGGCGTGACGAAGCCCCGATTGATCAGGATCGTGGCGCCGGCGTCCGTCTGCAGCGGCGTCATCACCCAGAAGCCGGCGCCATAATCCGTGACGGCCTGAACCAGGGTTTCGCGGTCATGTCGGAAGACGCCCCGCGCCGTGACTCGGCGGTACTGGTCCGTCTCTCTCGACACCGTCGGCCAGGCATCCGGCCCCGGCGCGGGTTGCGGCGCGGCGTGCGCTCGGGTCTCGACCTGGGCGATCAGGTCGGTCTTCCACGCCAGCCTCTGCAGTTGCCATCCGCCCAGGACGACGAACCCCGCAAACAGCAACGCCGCGCCGAGGCCGACCCAGAACAGGGTCGGCGACGGACGCGGCGCGATTTGGCCTTGGGCCTTGATGGCGATCTCCTGGCCCTGTCTCAGGAGCCCATACGGTTCATGTCGTGGCTGGTGGGCATCATGTTGGTGTTCAGATGGTACATCACCCACAGGGAACCCGACAGGGCGATGACCACGACGATGATCGTGAAGATCAAGGCCAGCATGGTCCAGCCGCCCTCGGACTTCGAGTTCATGTGCAGGAAATAGATCATGTGAACCACGATCTGCACCACGGCGAAGGCCATGACGATCAAGGCCGTCGCCTGGGCCGGCAAGACCCCGGTCATGACCAGCGCGAACGGGATGGCCGTCAGAATCACCGACAGCACGAAGCCGATCATATAGCTCTTGAAGGAGCCGTGATTATGCGTCTCGTGGCCCAGGTGGTCCGTATCGTGGGACTCGGGCGAGTGATCGTTGTTGTCGGCGCTCATCGAACCATGCCCAGCAGATAGACGAAGGTGAAGACGCCGATCCAGATGACGTCCAGGAAGTGCCAGAACATCGACAGGCACATCAGGCGGCGCTTGTTGGCGGGGATCAGACCCTTCCAGCTGACCTGAACCATCAGCGTCACCAACCAGATGATGCCGAAGGTCACGTGCAGGCCGTGGGTGCCGACCAGGGTGAAGAAGGCCGACAGGAAGGCGCTGCGCTGCGGCGTCGCGCCTTCATGGATCAGGTGAGCGAACTCGTAGAGTTCGATCCCCAGGAAGGCCAGGCCGAACAGGCCCGTAATCGCCAGCCAGATCAGGGTCTGACGCTGGTTGTTGCGGTCCATGGCCAGCATAGCGAAGCCATAGGTGATCGACGAGAACAGCAGCATGGCGGTGTTGATCGCCACAAGCTCCAGGTCGAACAGCTCCTTCGGCCCCGGCCCGGCGGCGTAGTTGCCGCCCAGGACGCCGAACACGGCGAACAGCATCGCAAAGATGAGGCAGTCGCTCATCAGATAGAGCCAGAAGCCCAGCATCGTGCTGGAGCCTTCCTCGTGATGCGGCTCCTCTTCCAGATGGAAGACGTTCGGGTCGATCTCAGTCGCAGTCGCGGTCGCGCTCATGGATCAGGCCTCCGTTCCGGCCAGGGCGCGCGTACGCGCCTCTTCGGTCTCGCGAACCTCATCCGCGGGGATGTAGTAGTCGCGCTTGTAGTTGAAGGTGTGGGCGATCGAGACCGCCAGCACGCCCAGGAAACTCAGGGCCGCCAGCCACCAGATGTACCAGACCAGGGCCAGCCCCATCACCAGGCACAGGCCCGAGAGGATGACGCCCGTGCCCGTGTTCGAGGGCATGTGGATCGCGCGGTAGCCGCTCAGCGGACGCTGATAGCCCTTCTTCTTCATGTCCCACCAGGCGTCGGAGTCATGGATGACCGGCGTCGAGGCGAAATTATAGGCCGGCGGGGGCGAAGAGGTCGCCCACTCCAGCGTGCGGCCACCCCAGGGATCGCCCGTCACGTCGCGCAGCTTGTCGCGATTGATGATCGAGACGGCGAACTGGATGAACATGGCGGCGATGCCCAGAGCGATGACGCCGGCGCCGATGGCCGCGATCACGAACCAGATCTGCAACGACGGATCATCGAACACCCGCATGCGACGCGTCACACCCATCAGGCCCAGGACATACAGCGGCGCGAACGCCAGCCAGAAGCCAGGCACCCAGCACCAGAAGCTGACCAGCCCCCAGAACTTGTCCAGCTTGAAGCCGAAGGCCTTGGGCCACCAGAAGTTGATGGCTGCGAACAGGCCGAACAGCACGCCGCCGATGATGACGTTGTGGAAGTGGGCGATCAGGAACAGCGAGTTGTGCAGGACGAAGTCAGCGGGCGGAACCGCCAGCAGCACGCCGGTCATCCCACCGATGACGAAGGTCAGCATGAAGGCGACCAGCCACATCATCGGCAGTTCGAACCGGATGCGGCCACGGTACATCGTGAACAGCCAGTTGAAGATCTTCGCGCCCGTCGGGATCGAGATGATCATCGTCGTGATGCCGAAGAAGGAGTTCACCGACGCGCCCGACCCCATGGTGAAGAAGTGGTGCAGCCACACCAGGTACGACAGGATCGTGATGACGACCGTGGCGTAGACCATGGAGGTATAGCCGAACAGCTTCTTGCCCGAGAAGGTCGAGGCGATCTCAGAGAAGACGCCGAACAGCGGCAGGATCAGGATGTAGACTTCCGGGTGACCCCAGATCCAGATCAGGTTCACGTACATCATCGGGTTGCCGCCGAAGTCGTTCGTGAAGAAGTTGGTGCCGACGTACCGGTCCAGCGTCAGCAGGGCCAGGACGGCGGTCAGGACCGGGAAGGACGCCACGATCAGAACGTTGGTGCACAGCGAGGTCCAGGTGAAGATCGGCATCTTCATCATACCCATGCCCGGCGCGCGCATCTTCACGATGGTCGCGATCAGGTTGATCCCGGACAGGGTCGTGCCGACGCCCGCGATCTGAAGCCCCCAGATATAGTAGTCGACGCCGACGCCCGGGCTGTAGCCGATGCCCGACAGCGGCGGATAGGCCAGCCAGCCGGTACGCGCGAACTCACCCACGAACAGCGAGGCCATGATGATGATGGCGCCGGCCGTGGTCATCCAGAAGCTGAAGTTGTTCAGGAAGGGGAAGGACACGTCGCGCGCCCCGATCTGCAGCGGCACGGCATAGTTCATGATGCCCGTGACCATGGGCATGGCCACGAAGAAGATCATGATCACGCCGTGGGCTGTGAAGACCTGATCATAGTGGTGGGCGTTCAGGTAGCCCTCGGACCCGCCGAAGGCCATGGCCTGCTGCAGGCGCATCATGATGGCGTCGGCGAAGCCGCGCACAAACATGATCAGACCCAGGATCATGTACATGATCCCGATCTTCTTGTGGTCCACGGTCGTGAACCATTCCTTCCAGAGGTAACCCCAGAGCTTGAAGTAGGTCAGGGCGCCGAACAGGGCGAGGCCGCCTAGCGCGACCACGATCATGGTCACGACCAGGATCGGCTCATGCAGCGGCAGAGCCTCAAGCGTCAGCCGCCCGAAGATGAGTGGAATAAGAGTGTCAGCGTTCATCGACTGTGTTCGCTCAGGCGTTGGGGGCGGAACGGACGTCGGTCGAAACCGGCCCCGTCGATTGTTTGTTCATGGATAGCGACGCCATCGGCACGCCCTGAGCCAGACCCAGGCCCGACAGGGGCGCTAGGCTGACCGGGGCGCTGGTCGCGTCCAGTTCGGCGCGGCGGATGCGATCGGCGGCTGCGGCCTCGGCCTGAAGCGGCGTGCAGATCGTCATGACGTAACTGTCGTCAGATCCGAAGATGGCGGCGTTCTTCCCGCGACCGGCGTACTTGTCATAGACCAGCGGCATGGTGTTGCGGATCGAGGCCATGGTCAGCCCCCCCTTGCGGTCGATCTCCATCATCTCGCCCATGCACATCTTGCCCGGCTCGACGCACATGTTGAGGATGGCGTCCCACAGACCGCCATCGACGGTGGAGAAGCGCATGACGGGAACCTTCTCACTGGGCTTTTCCAGCTCGAGGTAGCGCTCGCGATCCAGCGGCTGGCCATTTTGGCGAACACCCGCGATCCAGGCGTCGAAGCCCGCCTGATCCAGGCCGTGGAACTTGAACCGCATGTTCGAGAAGCCGTCGCCGGAATAGTTGGCCGACAGACCCTGGTACTCGCCCGGGCTGTTGATGACGGCGTGCAGCTTCGTCTCCATGCCCGGCATGGCGTAGATCTGGCCGGCCAGGGCGGGAATATAGAAGGAATTCATCACCGAAGACGAGGTGATGTGGAAGCGGATCGGGCGATCCACCGGCGCAGCCAGCTCGTTGACCGTGGCGACGCCGTACTGCGGATAGATGAACATCCATTTCCAGTCGAGCGCGACCACATTGACCTGCAACGGCTCGACACCCTCGGCGACGGGCTGGCCCGGCTTGATCCGATCGATCGGACGATAGGGATCCAGCAGGTGGGTCCCGGCCCAGGTCAGGGCGCCCAGGCAGATGATGATCAACAGCGGCGCGGCCCAGATCACCACTTCCAGATGGGTCGAGTGGTCCCAGTCCGGGGTGTATTCCGCCTCCGTGTTCGACGCCCGGTACTTCCAGGCGAAGAAGACGATCAGCGCCATCACCGGCACGATGATCAGCAGCATCAGCAGGGTCGAGACCATCAGCAGGTCGCCCTGCTGCTGGGCGACATCGCCAGCGGGTTTCAGGACGACCAGGTTGCAGGCCGACAGCAGCGCCACCATGGGCACGAGCAGAAGTAGGCGCAGACGGCGCAAGGCGGCTCCAATCGGGAAACGTCGGACCATGGGGAGGAGTCGCGACGGTTGGCGTTCGAATTGCGCCGGATAGTCAGCTTCGGTCAGGAGCGACATTGGACAATCTGTCCTATCCTCATGTGGCGACTTTCATCGCAAAGGGCGCGCGGTCATAATGCGGCATTACCGCCGTACACCCAAATCCCCTTAGTTTAAACGGAGCGATCCCAGCCCATGTCCGTCTCGACGACCCCTTCGTCAGAGTCGCTGGAACGCGACGCCGCCGCCCTCCACGACGATCATGGCAAGGTGGACCCCGGCGAAATCGCCATCGGCGTGATCATTGGCCGCACATCGGAGTTCTTCGACTTCTTCGTGTACGCCATCGCCTCCGTGGTCGTGTTCCCTCAGTTGATCTTCCCGTTCGCGGGACCGATCGGCGGCACCCTGCTTTCATTCGCGGTCTTTGCCCTTGCCTTCCTGGCGCGCCCGCTGGGCACGGCGCTGTTCATCGCCATCGACCAGAAGTTCGGGCGCGGGGCTAAACTGACCATCGCCCTGTTCCTGCTGGGGACCTCGACCGTCGCTGTGGCCTTCCTGCCGGGCTATGAAGCCATCGGTATCGCGGCAGCCGTATTGCTGGCCGTGTTCCGCATCGGCCAAGGCGTCGCGCTGGGCGGGGCGTGGGACGGCCTGGCTTCGCTTCTGGCGGTCAACGCGCCCGAGAATCGTCGCGGCTGGTACGCCATGATCCCGCAACTGGGCGCGCCTATCGGCCTGATCGTCGCCTCGGCCCTGTTCGCCTTCTTCCTGAACACCCTGTCGGCGGCCGACTTCCTGGACTGGGGCTGGCGCTATCCCTTCTTCGTGGCCTTCGCTATCAACGTCGTGGCCCTGTTCGCTCGCCTTCGCATCGTCGTGACCCCCAGCTTCCAGAAGCTGTTCGAGACCCGCGAGCTGCAGCCCACGCCGGTCCACACCGCCATCAAGGCGGAAGGCCCCCGGATCGCCATCGGCGCCTTCGCCCCCCTGGCCAGCTTCGCCATGTTCCACATGGTCACCGTCTTCCCCCTGTCCTGGGTCTTCCTGTTCACCCAGGAGACGCCGGTTCGGTTCCTTCTGATCGAAATGGTCGGGGCGGTGTTCGGCCTGCTGGCCATCCTCGCGTCAGGCGTCTTGGCTGATCGCTATGGCCGACGCGCCCTGCTGGCGGTCACGGCCGCCGGCATCGCCGCCTTCTCGGGCTTTGCGCCCCAGCTGCTGAACGGGGGCGCGATCGGCGAGCTGACCTTCATGATCTCCGGCTTCATCCTGCTGGGCCTGTCGTTCGGTCAAGCTTCCGGTCCGGTGGCGTCCAGTTTCTCTCTGGCCAATCGCTACACCGCCTCGGCCCTGACCTCTGACCTGGCCTGGCTGTTCGGCGCCGGATTTGCGCCTCTCGCCGCACTGTGGATTTCCAGCCAGTTCGGCCTGATCGCGGCGGGCGCCTATCTGCTGTCGGGCGCCATCTGCACCCTGGTCGCTCTATGGCTGAACCGGGAACTGGCCCGGAGTTCTTCGGACAAGACCCGCGCCGCCAAGGTCTGATCAACGAAGCAACCGATATAGCCCCGGTCTCGCCGCCAAGGCGGGGCCGGGGTTTTCTTTTGTCTTACGTCACGAACGCCGCCGGCTTTTCTTCGCCGTCCGGTGCGGCAAGTTTCGCACGAGCGCCGAGGTCGAAGCCCTGCCTTGCCTAGGCAAACAAAAAGGGCGGGCCATGCCGAAGCATGACCCGCCCAAAGCCGTTTGCTGTGAGAGGCCTTGGCGCTCGAGCCCCAGCCTCCTCCGGTCAGAACCGGTAGCGAGCGCCGATATACATCTGGCGGCCTGTGTGGTGGTAGACGTAGGTGCTGTCGCGCGAACCACCCAGGTCGCCATGGTTCTGGCGATTTTCCTCATCCGTCAGGTTCAGCCCCTCCACCGAAATGCTCAGATTGTCGGTGAGATTGTACGAGGCCGAGGCGTCTATCGTCGTCGTTTCCGACTTGCCCTGGAACGGGATCAGGCCGGCGCCGCCGTTCGAACCAGGCACATTCTGATAATAGGAGTCGCGATAGGCGGCGGAGATCCGGGCGTTCAGCTTGCCGTCGTCATAATAGAGCGTCGCGTTCCAGGCTGTGGGCGACAGGTTCACCAGGTCCTCGGTCACGATGACGGCACAGCTCGGCGTCGTGCAGTAGTCGATCTCGGACTCGACGTGGGTATAGTTCAAGAGGGCGCCGAGATTGGACAAGGGACCGGGCAGGAAGCTGAAGGTCTGCTGATAGCTGATCTCGAACCCCTTCAGCGGCCCGCCCTCGGTATTGGTCGGTGTGCTGAAGACATAGGTCGAAGTCGCTGGCCGCGCCGCCGTCGCCGGGAAGGCGATGGGATTGAGCGCCGTCAGATCGCCATAGGTCAGGGTCTGCTGCGCCGTCTGCACGAAGGTCGAGATGTCCTTGTAGAAATAGGCGAAGGACAGAAGGGCTTCGGGCGCGAAGTAATATTCGACGGACAGGTCGTAGGTCTTGGCCCTGTAGGGCTCCAGCTCGACGTTGCCCAAGGAGGCGGTATTGCTGGATGCGCCGACGGCGCTCAGCGTGAAGACGGGAACCAGACTGGTGACCGGCGGCCGCGACATCACCTTGGCCGCGCCGAAGCGGACGATCAGATCGTCCATCGGCTCGATGGCGATGTTCAGCGATGGCAGGGTGTCTTCATACTCGTTCTCACCCGTCACCGGCGTCGCCACCCCGCCGACGTTCGAATAGCCTAGAGCCTCGACCTCGGTCTTGACCTGGCGGACGCCGATATTGCCTCGGAACGGCAGGCCCATGATCTCAGTGTCCCAGTCAGCCTGCACGAAGCCGCCGGTGTCGGTTTCCGTGACGTCGCGCCAGTTGCCGTAGGTCGAGGTGTTGCCGTTCAGGCCGATCAGACGGAAATCGCCGCCCGCCACGCCGGTATTGCAGTTGCACTGGTAGTCCCAAACGTCCTGGAGAGCCGCCAGATCCGGTCGAATCCAAGAGGTGGCCGAACCAGAGGGCAGGTCCAGATTATTGCCGAAGCCTTCCAGAAGATTCGTCACATCGGCCATGGTGACGCCGGTCGGCAGGGCCGGCGCGCCATTGGAAAGGCGGGCGAAGGCGCGGCTGCTCGATTCATACTCCTTACGGCTCACGCCGGCTTTCAGCGTCAACCAGTCGTTCACGTCGAACGCGAAGTTCGCCTCGCCGGTCGTATAGACGTTCTCCTGGAAGTTCGAGCTGGAGCGCAGCTCGGACCGGGGCTGGGCGCCGGTTGGGCCGACAATGGACCACTGGGCCGGATCGGTGACGTCGAAGCCCCAGTTGATGGCGGGCAGGTCGCGGTTCTCACGGAAATCGTAGGAATAGCCGTCCACATTCTGACGATCGATGATGGCGCTGACCTGGACCGGATTGCCAAAGCTCGACTCGGCGCGACCGATCAGGCCGTTGAACCGCAGACGGTTCGAGAACTCGTGCTCGACCCCGAACGTCATCTGCTTGAACTCGGTCTCCAGCACATCGAACCGCTGTTCGCTGCGGATATCCATGTCGTCCAGCTGGGCGTAGATCATCTCGCCAGTGTCGGGGTCGATCTCGAAATCGACGATATCGACCTGGGGCTTGCCGCCCTGATCCGCGCCGCGGCTGAGTGACCAGGCCTGCAGGAAGTTCTCGCTGCGGGTCGAATCCAGTTTCGAATACAGCATGTCCATCGTGAACAAAGTCGGGCCGTTGCCCGGACGCGCCTGCAGCGACAGGGTCGCGCCCAGACGTTCCTGATTATGTTCCAGGCTGCCGTAGCGCGGAATACGCGGGTGATAGGTCGTGGCGGCGCTGGGCAGAACACTGCCGTTCTGGAAGCCGCCGTCGGCGCTGGCCGGTCCCCAGCGCACCGAGCTGAAGCCTTCTTCCAAACTCTCGCGCTCGCTGTAGGCGATGGAGAACAGGGCGCCGAGTTGGTCGTCGGCCCAGGTGTTGGAGACCAGGGCCGCGAAACGCGGGCTCCAGTCCTCGGACAGATCATTATAGCCGTACTGACCCGAGATCGCGCCCTGGAAGCCCATCTTGTCGAACGGACGACTGGTCCGCAGGTCCACGGTGGCGCCCAGCGAACCTTCTTCAATCTCAGCCGACGACGTCTTGCGCACGGTGATGTTGTTGAACAGCTCGGAGGCGAAGACGTTGAAATCAAAGCCCCGGCCGCGGTTCACACCGCCCGAGGAATCGGTCGCGCCCGTCGAGGCCTGGGCCTCGATGCCGTTGATACGGGTCCGCGTGAACTCCGAGCTCAGGCCCCGGACAGTGATCGAACGCCCTTCGCCCGCATCGCGGTCGATCGACACGCCCGGAATCCGCTGGATCGATTCCGCCAGGTTGGTGTCCGGAAAGTCGGCGATGTCCTCGGCCGAAATGGCGTCGACGACGCCGGCCTCGCGGCGCTTGATGTTCAGGGCGTTCTGCAGGCTGGCGCGGAAGCCGGTGACGACGATCTCATCGACTTCGGCGGCGTCATCGGCTTGAGGCGCGGCGACGGCGGTCTGTGCGGCGGCGTCATGCGCCATGACCGCCAGGGTCATGGCCCCCAAGGATGCGGTAGTCGTCAGCGCGCGGCGCGCAAATTTATGGCGTCGGTTCATTTTGTGTGTCTCCTCCCTAATCTGGCTCTCGGAGATCGATGCGCCCCCGTTTCACCGCCCGCTGCTGACGGGCGACACCGGTGTCACTTCTGGTTTGCCAGATCACTGCCACCGGTGTCATAGAAGTTGTACGCACAGTTGCCGGCATGTGGCAAGAACGAGGCGATAGGGTTTCAACCTTTCCTCGTTCTTGTCTCCCTTGGCGGCGAAGGCTCACAGCATGACCGGCGCGACAGACGCCGGCGAAGGGAAAGGAAACGACATGACCCATAGCCCAAGCCCCGAGAGCGCGACATCCCCGTCGATGACCCGACGCGCCGCGCTGGTCGCCGGAGCCGCCGTCGCCGCCCTCCCCGTCTCCGTTCAGGCCGGACAACGGCGCGGTGCGGATCCCCGGGTCCAGACCACGGCCGGGCCGGTCATCGGCGTCCGGCAGGCGACGGTCAGCGTTTTCAAGGGCCTGAGATACGGTGCGCCGACCAAACGGTTCCAGCCGCCGGAACGCCCGACACCCTGGAGAGATCCAGTCCGGGCGATCGACTTTGGAGGAGCCTGCCCCCAAAAGGGAAGCGAGCCGAACCAGAGCGAGGACTGCCTGTTCCTGAACGTCTGGACGCCCAAAGCCGACGCCGCGCGACGACCGGTCATGGTGTATATCCACGGCGGCGCCTATGCGACCGGCTCGGGCAGTCATCCGCTGTACGACGGAACCCGGCTGGCCGAACGCAGCGACGTGGTGGTGGTGACGTTGAACCATCGGCTGAACGTGTTCGGCTACGCCTATCTGGCGCGGCTGGCGCCGGGGTTCGAGGATTCGGGCAATGTCGGCCAGCTGGATCTGATTCTGGCGCTGCAATGGGTGCGGGACAATATCGCGGCCTTCGGCGGCGATCCGGATCGGGTCATGCTGTTCGGCCAGTCGGGCGGCGGCGCCAAGATCGCCACCCTGATGGCCACGCCGGCCGCCCAAGGCCTGTTCCACCGGGCCGCGACCTTGAGCGGCCAACAGGTCACGGCCTCGGGCCCCATCAACGCCACGACGCGCGCCACCGCCTGGCTGAAGGCCCTGGGTTTGCCGCCGGAGCGGGCGGCCGAGGCGGCGACCCTGCCCGTGGAACGGCTTCTGGAGGCCCAGACGACCGAGGATCCGATCCTGGGCTTCGGCGGTCTCTATTTCGGGCCGGTGCTGGATTTCCGCACCCTGCCCCGCCACCCCTTCTATCCCGACGCGGCGCCCATGGGCCGGTCGATTCCCATGATCATCGGCAATACGCGCGAAGAGACCCTGGGCTTCATGGGCGACGATCCCCGCAACCAGGGCCTGACTTGGGACAGCCTGGTCGGGCGGTTGACGCCGGGCGTCATGCGGATCGACATCACGCCCGAGGCGGTGGTCGCCGCCTATCGCCGAATGCACCCCGACTGGTCGCCGGACCAGGTGCTGATCGCCGCCACTACGGCCGGGCGGTCCTGGCGCGGCGCCGTGATCGAGGCGGAAGAACGCGCCAAGGCCGGGGCGCCCGCCTGGGTCTATCAGCTCGACTTCCCCGGCACGATGCCGTCTGGGCGCAGGGGCGCGTTTCATACGGCCGACATTCCCCTGGTGTTCAACACCATCGACGTCGCTGACTCCCGCATGGACGGGCCAGGCGCTCAGGCGGTGTCGGATGCGATGCGTCAGGCCTTCGTCGCCTTGGCGCGGGACGGCGATCCGAACCATTTGGGTCTGCCCCGCTGGGACCGCTACGATCTGCCCCGCCGCCAGACCCTGCTGTTCGACGTCGCGCCGCGCATGGCCGACGATCCGCGCGGCGACGAGCGCGCCTTCTTCTCCGCCATCCCCTATATCCAGCCGGGGACGTGACGGCCTCGTGCTAAAGGGCGAAGTCCAGACGCGCGGCCCAGGCGCGAACCAGGTCGGGCCAGGCCTGGGCGGGGCGCCCCTGGATCAGGCGGACGCCGAAGCCGTGGCCGCCCTCCTGGAACAGGTGGGCCTCGGCGGGCGCCCCGGCAGCCTTCAGCGTCGTCAACAGTTGAAGACTGTTCTCGACCGGCACGGCGCCGTCGTCCATCGCGTGCAGCAGGAAGACCGGCGCCGCGCCGGTCCAATCCATCTGCTCCAGAGAATAGGCGGCGATCCGCTCAACCGAGGGCGCATCGCCTAACAGATGAGTGCGCGACCCCGCATGGACATACGGGTCCGCCATCGTCGCCACCGGATACATCAGGATCGTCAGGTTCGGCCGCAGCGAGGCCGTATCGGCGGCGTCGATCGGATCATAGGTCGCCTCCGTTCGCACACTGGCCAACCCCGCCAGATGCCCCCCGGCCGAGGCGCCCAGCACGCCGATCCTGTCGGGGTTCAGGCCATAATCGGTCGCCCGGCTGCGGATAAGGCGCAAGGCGCGCTGGGCGTCCTGCACAGGCGCATCGGCCCCGGCCGTCCAGCCATCGGCCGGAAGGCGATAGCGCAGGACGAAACAGGTCGTGCCGGAAGCGGCGAAGACGCGGGCGACATCATAGCCTTCCTTGTCCAGCACGGCCCAGCGATAGCCGCCGCCCGGGATCAGCAGCAGGGCCGATCCGTTCGGCCGCTCGGGCCGGAACACCGTCAGGATCGGATCGGTCGTGTACTGGGCGTAGCGATCATGAAAAGCGGGGTCGGTCGATCGTTCGGGCACGATTGGAACGACCGTCACCCCCTCCCCGCCCGGCGCACCGTCCGGCCACAGGCGGATGATCTCGGTCGGATCGGGCGGGGCGACGCTCGGCGTCGGATGGCGCGGGACAAGCGCTTGTTCGGCCACGGACGGATGGACGACGGGGGCCCCGCCGAGGACGGCGGCCAGACCCAGTAGGGTTCTGCGTTCAAGGCTCATGATCACGCCTGACTTGAGAAGACGGCCGGACGATCACTCGCCCGGCCGCAGATAGGATCAGACCTTGGCCGGCGCGTAATTCGGCGACAGCAGATGGATCACCAACAGGGCGATCAGATAGGCCGAGGCCGCCACGATGAAGATAGGCGTATAGCTGCCGATCTGGTCCAGGACGTAGCCGGCGTATTTGGCCATGGCCATGCCGCCGATTGCGCCCAGCATGCCCCCGATTCCGACGACCGACCCGACCGCCGAACGTGGAAACACGTCGCCGGGGAAAGCGTACAGATTGGCCGAAAATCCTTGGTGGGCCGCCGTGGCCAAGCCGATGATGCCGACCGCAACCCACATATTCGAGGCGAGAGCAGCGAAGGCTACCGGAACCGCGCATAGGGCGCAGATCAACATGGTCAGCTTGCGCGCCTTATTCACATTCATGCCACGATGCATGAAGCGCGAAGACAGCCACCCCCCGCCGACCGAGCCGACGTCTGACAGAAGGTAGATGGCGATGATAGGCGGACCGAATGTCTTGAGGTCAAGGCCGTAGGTCTTGCCCAGGAAATCAGGCAGCCAGAACAGGAACATCCACCAGATCGGATCGATCATGAATTTACCGATCGCGTAGGCCCAGGTTTCCCGAACGGTCAGAAGCTTGGTCCATTTGACCTTTTCGACGGCATCGGCCGGATCCTGCTCGATGTAGGCCAGTTCGGTCGGCGACAGGTTTTTCTGCTCGCGCGGGCGGCGGTACACCAGCAACCAAATCGGCAGCCAGATCAGACCAAGCAAGCCCGTGATCACGAACGCCATCTGCCAACCAAAGGCGAGCACCAACCCCGGCACGATCAGCGGCGTAACGATGGCGCCGATGTTGGTTCCGGCGTTGAACAGGCCGGTCGCCAGGGCGCGTTCCTTCTTGGGGAACCACTCGGCGACCGCCTTGATGCTGCCGGGGAAGCCGCCGGCCTCACCCGCGCCCAGAACCGCGCGCGCCATGATGAAATGGTTCAGGTCACGGGCGCCGGCATGCAGGATGTGGCCGATCTGCCAAATTCCGAAGGCCACGCCCAGCCCCCATCGGGCGCCGACCTTGTCCATGATCCGGCCCCACAATAGGTAGGCGACCGCATACGAGGCCTGGAACCAGAAGACGATGTCCGCATAGTCCGTTTCGGACCAGCCGAACTCAGCCGATAGCGTCGGCTTGAGGAAGCCGATCATTTGCCGATCTACGTAGTTGATAACCATGGCTGCAAACAGCAGCCACATGATCACCCACCGATACTTGCCCGGTGACGGCGCCTTTATCTTGATCGGACCTGCGCTCGACGCGTCAGTCATGACTCTACCCGTTCCTGATGTTTCCTAGACGCGTCCCGTCTTCTGTTCTGCCTCATGGGCGAACGGGTTCCGCGCCTGATGATGTTTACTCGGCCTCGGCCCTCACGACCGAACACTGGAGGTCAGCAATCCCCTTGAAGACGCACACCGCTTCATCGCCCGCGTGAACGCGATGGACGCCGGTCACGGCCCCGGTCGAAATCAACACCCCGGCCTTCAGCGGCCGTCCCCAACGGGCGCAGTGCTCCAGAAGGAAGCGCACGGATTCCATGGCCCCGCCTTCCAGCGACGGCGAACCGCCGACACCGACACTGACTCCATTGATGACGGTTTCGACCTGGATGTCGTCCAGACGCTCACGCCAGTTCTGCACCTCGGGGCCGACCACAAGGCCGCCGTTGTTGCCGAAGTCCGAGGCCACGACGGCCGAGCCCAGGTCGTTGATCGCCGACAAGGGGCTGCCGGCCAGTTCGACGCCGATAAAAACCTTGTCGATAGCGGCCCGGGCTTCTTCCAGGCTCCAGTCGATC
Source organism: Brevundimonas sp. (assembly GCF_030656255.1). GTDB lineage: Bacteria > Pseudomonadota > Alphaproteobacteria > Caulobacterales > Caulobacteraceae > Brevundimonas. The sequence goes on from NZ_JAUSOE010000068.1 coordinate 19,157, forward strand.
TTGTCAGGGTCGGCGTCCGCGCCGATGCGGGCGATGAACTCGGCCTCGACGGCGGCGAATCCACCCTCGATCTCAGGCAGTCGGGCGGGCGTATCGCCGACATAGGGCCAGACGTTGCGCGCGAAGATGGCGCCCGCCAGACGGTGTATCCCGAGCTTGGAGCGCTGTTGGGGCGGCACGCCGCCGACCTTCCAGCCGACCACCCCGTCGGGGAACAGGCCGATGGCGATATCCTGAACCGCATAGGCCTCAGCCATGGTCTCGGGAATTCGCCCCGGATAGTCGGGGGTGCAGCGCCGCGCCAGGCGAGCCGCGACGAATTGCTCCGCAATCGCCGCCGGCCCCGCCGAAGCAAGGCTCGATAGGGGCGTCGCGCTCATCGGGCGCAGCTCACGAATGAGAAGGTGGAAGTCAAAGGGGTCGCCTCGTGAACATGCTTCGATAAGAACCATGAAGGAAACCGGTGTCAATGCGCTTTTGAACACGCCCATGGCGTTGGAACCGAGTCGCGGCTATGGCTGTCGCTCGATAGGGATGGAAGGAGCCGGGCCTTGGCTCAGGACGATCCGCGCACCGGAAAGCCGGGCAAGCGGGCCACGATCAACGATGTCGCGCGAGAGGCGCAGGTCTCCAAGAAGACGGTCTCGCGCGTGATCAACCAGTCGCCGTTCGTCAAGCAGGACACGCGCGAACGGGTCAATGCGGTCATCAAGGACCTGGGTTTCACGCCCGATCCTCAGGCGCGCGGACTGGCGTTCCGGCGCTCCTTCCTGGTCGGCCTGATCTACGACAATCCCAGCCCGACCTATGTCGTGAACATGCAGCAGGGGGTTCTGGACGCTTTGAAGGGGTCTGGCCTGGAACTGGTCGTCCACCCCTGCAACCGCAACTCCCCTACCCTGCTGGAAGACATCCGCGGCTTCATCGAGCGCCAGCGATTGTACGGGGTCATCATGCCGCCGTCGGTGTCGGAAGATGAACGCGTCATCGACCTGCTGCGCGAACTGGACTGCCCCTACGTCCGTATCGCCTCGGTGGCGCTGGACGAACCCCAGTCGATGGTGGTGACGAACGACGGCGTCGGCGCGGCGGAAGCGGCCAATCATCTCGCGGATCTAGGCCACCGCCGCATCGGTCTGGTGCGCGGCCCCGACCTGTTCCGGTCGTCAGCGGTGCGGAGCAAGGGGTTCGTGGACGCCCTGGCCGAGCGCGGCATCCCGCTGGACCCGAGTCATGACTTCAAGGGCGCCTATACGTTCGAATCCGGGGTCGAGGCCGGACACGCCCTGTTATCGCTGGCGACGCCGCCGACCGCCATCTTCGCCCTGAACGACGACATGGCCATCGGCATCATGCAGGCCGCGCGCGAGCGGGGCCTGGAACTGCCGCGCGATCTGTCGGTGGTCGGGTTCGACGATCTGCCGATGGCGGCGCGCGTCTGGCCCAATCTGACGTCGGTTCGGCTGCCGATTCGCGACATGGGTCGGATGGCGGCCGAGAAACTTCTCGCCCCGATGCGCGGCGTCGACGCCGCCAAGATGAAGCAGGACGAGGTTCGTCCCGCCCTGGTGACGCGAAAATCGGCCATTCGGCTCATCGACTGATCAAGCCGCAGACAACAGGGCGTTCGGCGCAAACCCTGCGCGCCGAACGCCCCAGCCGTTAGATCAGGCCGTTTCGAGCACCGGCGAGGTGCTGACGACGCTCTTCAAATAGTCGCGAATGCCGTCGTCCGTCGCATTGGCGAAGAAGTAATCGGAGAAGCGTTCACCCGCCACGGCGGCCTTGAGCAGATCCTGGTCCATGGTTTTCAGAACCGTCAGCATGTCCTTGCAGGTCACGGCTTTCAGATCTTTCAGCACGCCGCGGTTCTTGCGCATGATTTCGGCCCGCTCCCTCGGATAGCCCAGACCACGCTCGCCCTCGAACAGCTTGCGATAGACGTCCTGCAGATTCAGTTCCGCCGCCCAGCCGAAGCCCTTGGCGTAGGGCATGGAGATAGCGTTGCCGTCGTTGATCTGGCCGAACAGGAAGGCGTCGGTCGGATCGATGACTAGGCCGCAGAACACGCCCGGCATGCTGTTGCAGGCCAGCATGGAGCCCATGCCGGTTCCGCATCCGGTGACGACGAAATCGGCGGCGCCCGAGTTCAGCAGAATGCCGGTCAGCAGGCCGTTCATGACGTAGGTCAGGGACGCCTTGTCCTCAGGCGCGTACATTCCATAGTGGAAGACCTGATGGCCCATGGGCTCGGCCACGGCGGTCAAGGCCGCGTGCACCGTCTCGCTCTTTGCGGCCTGACTGTTTTCGATGATGAGCGCGATCTTCATGGGGGGAAATCCTTTTGGGCGATGACGGGCGCTGCCGATCATATCGACAACGGCTGGTTTTCCGGATGCGACGAAGCGCCGAAGCCGAGTGCCTGTGTTTTCAGTTATGGTCTAAGCGTTTGCATCGGTATATGACACCGGTTACCAACGCAGACAAGCCGGGTCCGTTCCGGCGCCTGAAATAGATCTGAGAGGAAACGTGCCTGTCATGAGCAACCCATTCGACCTGACCGGCAAGGTCGCCCTGGTCACCGGCGGCAATGTGGGCCTGGGCCAAGGCATCGCCCTGGCCCTGGCCGAGGCCGGCGCCGACATCGTCTCGGTCGCCCTGTCGGATTCGGACGACACCGTCGCCCGGGTCACGGCCATGGGTCGTCGCGCCCATGCCATCAGCGCCGACCTGACCTCGATCGAGCCGGTCAGACGGGTGGTCGAAGAAGCCCTGGCCGCCATGGGCCGGATCGACATCCTGGTGAACAACGCCGGTCTGATCCGTCGCGCCGACGCGGTGGACTTCACCGAGGCCGACTGGGACCTGGTGATGAACATCAACCTGAAGACGGTCTTCTTCATGAGCCAGGCGGTCGCCCGCCTGTTCATCAAACAGGGCGACGGCGGCAAGATCATCAACATCGCCTCCATGCTGTCATTCCAGGGCGGCATCCGCGTGCCCTCCTATACGGCCTCCAAGTCCGGCGTCGCCGGTCTGACCAAGCTGATGGCCAATGAATGGGCCCCGCACGGCATCACCGCCAACGCCATTGCGCCCGGCTATTTCGCCACGGCCAACACCCAGGCCCTGCGCGAGGACCCGGTCCGTTCGGCCGAGATCCTGGGCCGGATCCCGGCCGGGCGCTGGGGCGAGCCGTCGGATCTGGGCGGCGCCGCCGTCTTCCTGGCCAGCCGGGCCTCGGACTATGTCCAGGGCGCCATCCTGCCGGTCGACGGCGGCTGGCAGGCGCGCTGATCCTTCCCGCTTTCGTCATCCTCGGGCTTGTTCCGAGGATCCAGACTCCTGGTTTCAAGGCCGGCGCGCCCTGCGGACGCACCGGGAGTATGGATCCTCGCCACAAGGGCGAGGATGACGGCGAGAGTGATTAGAGAGACTCTATTCGTCATTCCGGCCGTGTCAGGCACAGTGCCGTTCCGATCCCGCTGCGGTTAGTCTCATGTCCCAGAACGCCCCCTCCAACCGCATCCTCTGCTTTGGCGAGATGCTGCTGCGGTTCTCGCCGAACCAGAACGAGCTCCTGCTCCAGTCCCCCGCCCTGACGGTCCGTCCCGCCGGGGCCGAGGCGAACGTCGCCGTGTCCCTGGCCCAGTTCGGCGCCCCGACCGCCCTGGCGACCGTCCTGGCCGACAACGCCCTGGGCCGGGCGGCGCGCGACGAGGTGCGCAAACACGGCGTCGACACCTCGCCCGTCGTGTTCAAGCCCGGCCGGATGGGGCTGTATTTCCTAACGCCCGGCGCCGTGCGGCGGCCGTCGGAGGTGCTGTATGACCGCGCCGGCTCCGCCTTCGTCGAACACGTCCATGACGCCTTCGACTGGAACCAGCTGCTGGACGGGGTCGAATGGCTGCACGCCTCGGGCGTGACCCCGGCGACGGGGCCGAACGGCTCAGCCGCCGCCGTCGCCCTGATCGAGGCCGCCGTGCGTCGGGGGGTCAAGGTCAGCTATGACGGCAATTTCCGCGGTAAGCTGTGGGAACAGTGGGACGGCGACCCGCCGACCACCTTGGGCCGGATGCTGGCCGGGGCCACGGTCGCCTTCGCTGACGACCGCGACTTCGCCCTGGTGCTGAAGACCCGGTTTGACGACCCCGATCCGGCCGAGCGCCGTCGCCAGGCCGCCGCCGCCGCCTTCGCCGCCTTCCCCCGCCTGCAACGCATCGCCTGCACCCTGCGCGTCCAGGACAGCGTCGCCGACCAGGCCCTGTCCGCCGTCATGCTGACCCGCGACAAGGACGGCGTGATCGAGACCCAGGCCGAGGCCATCCAGATGGCCGGCGTCGTAGACCGCGTGGGCGGCGGCGACGCCTTCGCCTCCGGCGTCCTGTTCGGTCTGTGGAGCGGGTGGCCCGATCAGCACGCGCTCGACTTCGGCCTGGCCGCCGCCAGCCTGAAACACTCCGTCCCCGGCGACTTCAACCTCTTCTCCGCAGACGACGTCAAAGCCGCCATGAACGATCAGGGCTTCGATATTCGACGGTAGTCGCGGCGAGACCGGGACTAGGAAACCGGTGTCAATCGTGCTTCAGTCATCACTCGAGACGGTCGCCAAGAACCGTCCGAGAGAGGTCACCCAGGAGTTCCCATGCCCGCACCGTCCATGAACCGTCGCGCCCTGCTGGCCGCCGGCGCCGCCGCCACCTTCGTCGCCGCCTCGGCCCCCGCCCTGCCCGTCGGCGCTCAGGCCTCGCCCGACCGCGCCGCCGTTCTGGACGCTATGAAGCGCGCCGCCCGGTTCATGCGCGAAGAGGCCGCCGTCGAGGGCGGCTATGTCTGGCAATATCTGCCCGACTTCTCGCGCCGCTGGGGCGAACTGGAGGCCGCGCCGACGATGATCTGGGTCCAGCCGCCCGGAACGGCGACGGTCGGCCATCTGTTCCTAGACGCCTATCACGCCACCGGCGACGACTTCTATTATGAGGCCGCCAAGTCCGCCGCCGACGCCCTGGTCAAGGGTCAGCATCCGGCCGGGGGCTGGAACTATGTCATCGACACCGCCGGCGAGGCCTCGCTGAAGCGCTGGTACGAGACGGTGGGCAAGAACGCCTGGCGGCTGGAGGAATTCCACCGCTACTACGGCAACGCCACCTTCGACGACGCCGGCACGGCCGAGGCGTCGCAACTATTGCTGCGGCTGTATCTGGAGAAGCGTGATCGGGCTTATCTGGCGCCACTGAACAAGGCCATCGCCTTCGTGCTGGACAGCCAGTATCCGAACGGCGGCTGGCCGCAACGCTATCCCTTCGTCCAGGGCGGCGGAGTGCACGGCCACGCGGACTATACCCCCTACATCACCTTCAACGACGATGTGGCCGGTGAGAACTTGGAGTTCCTGATCTACGCGTGGCACGGCCTGGCCAAGAACGGCCGGGGCGACGCCCGCATCCTGGACGCCATCCATCGCGGTATGGACATCTTCGTGAAGACCCAGCAGCCCCAGCCGCAACCGGCCTGGGGCCTGCAACATTTCCCCGATACGCTGAAGCCCGCCGGCGCCCGCACCATCGAGCCCCAGGCGTTCGCCACCCATGCGACCGGCACGAACATCAAGTCCATGCTGGGCTTCTATCGCCTGACCGGCGATCTCAAATTCCTGGCCCGCCTGCCCGAAGCGATGGACTGGCTGGATCAGGTCGCGGCCAAACCGCCGCTGAACACGCCGGGCCGGACGCACCCGACCTTCATTCTGGAGGGCGCCAACACCCCGGTCTATATCCACCGGCGCGGCTCGAACGTCGCCAACGGCCAGTATTACGCAGACGACAACCCCGCCAATCTGATCGTCCACTATGGGTCCTTCCGCAACGTGGACACCCCGGCCCTTCGTGCGGAATATGCGCGTCTGGCGGCCCTGCCGGTCGATGAGGCCACGCGCGGTTCGCCACTGAAGGCGCGTCCGGGCTCGCTGCACCTGCCCAAATATTTCACGCTTCAGGACGTGGACGTCTGGGACATGTCCAGCGAGGCGCGCCGCCCGACCCGGCCGCACGCCGCCCGCGCGGCCGAGGTGATGGCGGGCCTGAACGCGCGCGGCTACTGGCCCACCCCCTTGACCACCACCTCCAACCCCTACCGGGGCGATTCACCGATGACGGTGACTGGCGGAGAGTATCAGATGACCCGCGTCGGCGACCTGTGGGACACCTCGCCCTACAACACCGACTTCCCGGTCGAGGGGGTTTCGACCTCGGTCTTCGTCCGCAATATGGGCGACCTGATCGAGGCCCTGGGAACCTAAGGGACCCAAGGCGCTGCCATCAGGCTGCCAGCCTATTGCGCCGGACATCCCTGCACGACTGGTCGTCGGTCAGGATCGAAGCCTAGGTTGTCGGGCAGACGGTATCGCCCTCGTTCGACGCCAGGCGAACATCCTCGACCGTCACACCGAAGACGCCGCTCGAACGCAGCCCCCACGGCTGTTCCACCGCCGCCAGATTCGCGCCTGCATCGCGCAGGCATGACAGGCGGACCTTGAGCGTCCGCCATTGGCCCAGAGGTGCGGCGTTGAAGATCGCGGTGACGTCCACCTGCCCCTCGCCGAGCGTCAGCAGGACCGGGGCTGTCGGCTTGGCGTCGACGCGGTAGCGGAAAGCCAGGGCCATTTCACCGTTCGCCTGACGCACCAGGTCGACGGGTCGGGCGGCGATCAGGGCGTGACCGCCGACTGTGCCGAAGGTCAGGGTGCGGGCCGATTCCTGGCCGGCCCCGTCGGTGGATCGCACCGCCACACCGCCGCGCGGGCTGGAGCCTGCGCTCTCGTTGCCCAGACGGAATTCCCCACCCGCGTCGCGCAGCATCAGCGACCAGGGCGCGACGAAGCGACCATCGACGAAATAGCGATCTACGCTGCCGATGGCGCCGGCCACGCCGCTGTCTTCGGACAGGGCGCCGACCCGGCCGCCTTTGGCGTAGGTCAGGCCGTAACCATAGGCGAACTGAGGATCATAGCCGGGCTGGCCGACGTTCAGCGGCTCGCCCTTGGCGTCCTTGGGCCAGCTGAACGACAGGGCGCCGTGGAAGTCGTTGCGCGGCTTGCCGGCCGTATCGCCGATCAGGACGTCGGCGACGCCGCCGCCCTCGGTGCCGGGCAGCCAGGCGGCGACGAAGGCGTCCGAGGCGTTGATTTCGGGATTGGTCCACATCGGACGACCCGACAGGAAGACCGACACGGTCGGAACGCCCGCCGTCTTCAGGCGTTTCAAGGTTTCCAGAGGTTCGGTCGGCAGGAAGTCCAGCGTATCGACGTCGCCCTGGAACTCGGCATAGGGGGTCTCGCCGAAGACGACGATGGCGACGTCGGGCTTCTGGGTGAACGTTCCGTCGGCGCTGAGGGTCGCCGTGCCGCCGCCGGCGGCGACCGCTTCCTGGATGCCGCCCCAGATGGACTGCCCGTTCGGGAAGTCCGCGTTGGAATTGCCCGTGCCCTGCCACGTCAGGGTCCAGCCGCCGGAAGCCTGACCGATGTCGTCGGCATGACCGGCGACCAGGACCCGAGCGCCTGACCGGATCGGCAGGACCGAACCCTCGTTCTTCAACAGCACCAGCGACTTGCGCACCGCCTCGCGCGCCAGGGCGCGGTGAGCCGGCGAACCCAGCTCGTTCAGATGACCCTCGACCGGACGGGCGTCGTTGAACAGGCCGGTCTTGACCTTGACCCGCAGGATGCGACGCACGGCCTCGTCCAGACGCGCCATCGGGATTTCACCCGACCGCACCTGGGCCAGGGTGTTCTGGTACAGCGGCTTCCAGCTGTCGGGCGCCATGAACATGTCGATGCCGGCGTTGAAGGCCAGGGCGCAGCTCTCGTTCGAACAGCCCGGCAGTTGGCCGTGCGCGTTCCAGTCGGACACCACGAAGCCGTCGAAGCCCAGCGGGCCGCGCAGCACGTCGTTCAATATGGTCTCGTTGCCCGAGTGTTTGACGCCGTTCCAGCTGGAGAAGCTGGCCATGATCGACAGGACGCCGGCGTCGATGGCCTGGGGATAGCCGGACAGATGGGTACGAATCATCTCCTGTTCGGAGCCGGCGAAATCGCCCTGGTCATGTCCGCCGGTGGTGCCGCCGTCGGCCAGGAAGTGTTTGGCCGAGCCGGCGATACGGCCGGGCGCCAGCGGATGGTCGGCGGACAGCGCGCCCTGAAGTCCCAGAGTCATCGGTCCGGCGTAGCTCTGCGCGATCTCGGGATTTTCGCCATAGCCTTCGTAGGCCCGGCCCCAACGGTCGTCCTGGGGCACGGCCAGGGTGGGACCGAAGGTCCAGTCGGCGCCGGTCACGGCGACTTCCAGCGCGGTGGCCTCGCCGATGCGGCGGATCAAATCGGGTTCGCGCGCCGCGCCCAGGCCGCTGTTGTGCGGGAAGATGGTGGCGCCGACGATGTTGTTGTGACCGTGGACGGCGTCGATGCCGTAGATCATCGGAATCTTGGCGCCGGGACGCTGGGCCACGGCGCGGCGGAAGGCCTGGGCCAGTTCGACCCATTTCTGGGCCGAGGCGCGTTCATCACCGCCCGGCGAAGAATTGCCGCCGGCCAGGATGGAGCCCAGCGGATAGGTCAGCAGGTCTTCGGGCTTGATCGAGGCGATATCGGCCTGGATCGTCTGGCCGACCTTTTCCTCCAGCGTCATCTTCGCCATCAGTTCTGTGACGAAGGCCTCGGTCGCCGGGTCCGTCATCGCCGCCGGGGATGCGGCATGGGGCCACAGGTCGGGATGGGCGCGCGCAGCGTCGGTGACGATGCTATCCGCGGGCTTCACATAGTTGATCGGAACTGGCCGTGACGTCGTCGCCGCGCAAGCGCCAACGGCCAGAGCAAAGCTCAGCGCCAGAACGGAAACAGCGGTGCGGCGGGCGTTCGGCAAACGCAGGGTCATATCGGATCCGTCCAGTCGGCAGGCGAAACAGAGTGCGAAAAGCCCGGTGCGGTCCAAGGACCGCACCGGAAGTTCGCTCAGGGTGCAAAAGATCAGGCGTCTCAGACGCGCCGGAAGCGGCGAAATCCCTAGGAACTCGAGCTTCACTCCCGACACGTCGTTGACCGACGTTGATTTTTACCAGCGCAACTTGATGCACCTATGACAATACTGTC
>NZ_JAUSOE010000069.1 GCF_030656255.1 Brevundimonas sp.
GAAACGGCGAACGGCGGGGTGCGGTAAAGCAATCCACTCGTCACCCTCGGGACCAGCCCGAGGGTGACGGGTTGGGATCAGGCCGCTTCGAGCTGTCCGCAGTCGTAGGCGACTTCGCCCGCGGTGAGCAGGGCGGCCAGAACCGGTTCGGCGTTCTCGGGCGAGACGATCAGGATGAAGCCGACGCCGCAGTTGAAGGTGCGGCGCATCTCGTGGTCGCTGATGCCGCCGGTTTCGGCCAGCCACTGGAAGACGTGGGGCATGGGCCAGCTGTTCCAGTCGAACGAGGCTTTCAGCCCTTCGGCGATACAACGCGGCGGGTTCTCGATCAGGCCGCCGCCGGTGATGTGGGCCGCGCCCTTGACCAGGCCCGCCTTCATCAGCGGCAGGACCGGCTTCACATAGATGCGGGTCGGCTCCATCAGGGCCTGGGCCAGCGAGCGATCCTTGGCGAAGGGGGCGTCGTCGCCCCAGGCCAGGCCCGACTTCTCGACCACCTTGCGGACCAGCGAATAGCCGTTCGAGTGCGGGCCGGTGGAACCCAGGCCGATGATGATGTCGCCGGGCGTCTGGCGATCCAGATAGGGCAGGGCGTGGCCCCGCTCGACGGCGCCCAGGCTGAAGCCGGCCAGGTCATAGTCGCCGTCGGTGTACATGCCCGGCATTTCGGCGGTCTCGCCGCCGACCAGGGCGCAGCCGGCCTGGCGACAGCCCTCGGCGATGCCGGCGACGACGCGGCGGGCGGCGTCGATCTCGAGCCGGCCGGTGGCGTAATAGTCGAGGAACAGAAGCGGCTCGGCGCCCTGGGCCAGCAGATCGTTGACGCACATGGCGACCAGGTCGATCCCGACGCCGTCATGACGGCCGGTCTCGATGGCGATTTTCAGCTTGGTGCCCACGCCGTCGGTGGTGGTGACGATCAGCGGGTCTTCAAATCCGGCGGCCTTAAGGTCGAACAGGGCGCCGAATCCGCCCAGCGAGGGCTCGGAACCGGGGCGCGCCGTGGACTTGGCCAGGGGCTTGATGTGTTCGACCAGCATCTCGCCTGCATCGATGTCCACGCCTGCATCGGCGTAGGTCAGGCCGTTTTCGAGAGGCTTTTGGGTGTCGCTCATGGTGTTCGGGCCTGGAATCGGGGCGGAAATGCAGCGCGGCTCTTGCCACAGGTGGGTTGCGGGGGGCTATAGCATCGGAATGACGCCGATCACCACCAATGAGGCGCTGGCCGATTTTTGCGCCCGCCTCGCCACCGCCCCGTTCATCACGGTCGACACCGAGTTCATGCGGGAGACGACCTACTGGCCCAGGCTGTGCCTGATCCAGGCCGCGTCCGCCGACCATGCCGGGATCATTGATCCCATGGCCGACGGCCTGGACCTGGAGCCCTTCCTGGACCTGTTGCGCGATCCCAACATCATCAAGGTCTTCCACGCCTGCCGCCAGGACGTCGAAATCTTCGTGCGACTGGGCGCCATGCCCAGGCCGATGTTCGACACTCAGGTGGCGGCCATGGCCGCCGGGTTCGGCGAACAGGTCGCCTATGATTCTCTCGTGCGGCAGATGTTGCGCGTCGAACTGGACAAGGGCAGCCGCTTCACCGACTGGGCGCGACGCCCGCTGTCGGACAGCCAACTGGTCTATGCCTTGGGTGACGTGACCCATCTGGCGGCCCTGTATCCCAAGCTGCGCGACCGGCTGCAGAAGGAGGGGCGGCTGGACTGGGTGATGTCGGAGATGGAGAGCCAGGTCGATCCGGCCCTGTACGACACCAACCCCGAGAACGCCTGGAAGCGGCTGAAGCCCAAGAAATTCTCGGCCAAATATCTGGCCGCCTTCAAGGCCGTGGCCGTCTGGCGCGAGCGTGCGGCCCAGGAGCGCGACCAGCCGCGTGGCCGCATCCTGAAGGACGAGGGCATCGACGAGGTCGCACAACAGACCCCGACCGACCCCGAGGCCTTCAACCGCCTGCGCTCGGTGCCCAAGGGCTTCGGCGGCTCGCGCCTGGGCCTGGAGCTGGCCGAGGAGCTGAAACGCGTCCTGGCCGACCCCGAATCGCATGCCCCTGACATGGAGCGTCCGGCCCACCGCCAGCCGGCGCCGCCGTCGGTGGTGGAGTTGCTGAAGGTGCTGCTGAAGGCCAAGAGCGACAACGCCGGGGTGGCGTCCAAACTGATCGCCACCGTGTCCGATCTGGAGAAGATCGCCGTCAGCGACGACGCCGATGTGGATGCGCTGAAAGGCTGGCGGCGCCAGATCTTTGGCGAGGATGCGCTGAAGCTGAAGCGGGGCGAGATCGCCCTGGTGCTGAGCGGCGCGCGGGTCGAGGTCGTCGAGATCGAGGGATAGCTTTCCTGTCTCCTCCCCACTGCGTGGAGAGGAGACCCTCGTTTCCTAGATTTTCAGCCCCAGTCCCATCGCCTCGGCCAGGGCCTTGGCGCGCTTTTTCGTCTGTTCGCCCAGCAGCACGTCGGCGTAACCCTCAGTGGCGGTCAACTTCAGTTCGCTCTTGCCGATCGTCGCCGTGGCGTTGGCCAGCAGTTGCGACGAGCGGCCCGACAAGTCGCAGGCCAGGCGGATGGCCAGGCCCAGGGCGCGGGCGCGTTTGGCGGCGTCCTCGTTCAACAGGCGGGTGATGATGTCGGGCTGAGGCGTGGCCGGGCCGCCGCCGTAGCGGGCGTTCATGGCGCAGGCCAGGAAGGCGCGCTCGGCATGGCTGACGCCTGCGACGGGCGCACGCAGAACCTGGTCGAAGACCAGTTCCAGACGATGGTCCGGATGCAGGCGGGCGCCCAGGTCCGACAGGCGGCAGGCGGCGGCGGACAGGACGCCGTCGCGGTCTGGACCGAAGGCCGACGGCAGGGCCGAGACGACGTCGGAAATCCAGCCGTTCAGCGCGCCGGGCAGGGCGGGGTCGATTCCCTGCCGTCCGCCCAGGGCCGCGCACCCGGCCAGCAGGGGATCGGCCGCCTGGGTCGCCTCGTCCAGGGTTTCGAACAGCAGGCCCTCGCGCACGCCCCAGGCGGACATCTCGATCCGCTTCAGGTTCAGGTGTCGGATCAAACCCTCAAGCACCAGGCCGGCGTAGGGCAGGGTCTCGGCCCGTTTCTTGGACACGCTGGGCAGTTTCGCCAGGCTTGCGGCCGACTGTTGCGCGACCAGGCGTGCGGTCTCCAGCGCCTCGTCCGCCGTCATCTCATATTGGTGGACGACCTTCAGCGGATAGGATTTCAACGCCATATGGACCTGGGCCAGGGTGCGCCAGGCGCCGCCGACGGCGTAGAGGCGGTCGGTCTGGAACCGGGCGGCGATAGGCGTCAGCCGCTGATCGATGCGGGCCTTGATCCGCTCGGCGTCGAACCCCTTGCCCTCGGCCAGGGCGAAGGGCCCCAGCGGCAGGGTCAGCCCCTGTTCGACGTTGTTCGCCGGGCTCTGGGCGCCGTCCAGACGGGTCAGCTCCAGACTGGCGCCGCCCATGTCGGCCGAGACGCCTTTCGCATTGGGCGCGCCGGCCAGCACGCCCGTGGCGGCGTATTTCGCCTCTTCTTCACCGGACAGGACGCGGATCTGCAAACCGGTCTCGGCGGCGACGCGCTGGCAGAACTCAGGCCCGTCCTTGGCTTCGCGCACGGCGGCGGTGGCGGCGATCAGGGTGGCGTCGGGACGCACCCCCTCCAGCACGGCGGCGAAACGGCGCAGGGCTGTCATGGCCATGACCACCCCCTCGGGCGACAGCTTGCCGGTGGTCGGCAGGTCGCGGCCCAGGCCGGCCAAGACCTTTTCGTTGAACACGGTCCAGATCGCCCGGCCTTCCAGCCGGTAGAGCACCAGACGAACCGAGTTGGACCCGATGTCGATGGCCGCGACGTCGCGGCCGGTAAGCGCCAGATCCGGCATCAGCGGCCGGGACGCTCGTAGCTGAGAACGGACGGCAGGGTCTTCACCTTGCGTCCACGGCCCGACAGGCTGGGATTGGTCATGAAATATTTGTGGGCCGAGAACGGCCGCTCCGGATCGGCGGGGATGAGGCGGGTATAGCGCCCTTCGGCGTCCAGCACCCAGCTTTGTGCGTCGTCCTTAAGATTGGCGACCATGATCTGATCCAGCACCTGGTCGTGGACGGTGGCGTTGCGGATCGGGGTCATCAGCTCGACCCGGCGGTCCAGGTTGCGCGTCATCCAGTCGGCGGACGAGATGAAGACCTTGGCCTTGTCGTGCGGCAGGTCCTTGCCGTTGGCGAAACAGACGATGCGGCTGTGTTCCAGGAAGCGGCCGACGATCGATTTGACGCGGATGTTCTCGGACAGGCCCGGCACGCCGGGTCGCAGGCAGCAGATGCCGCGCACCACCAGGTCGATGCGAACGCCCCACTGGCTGGCCCGGTACAGGGCGTCGATGATCTCGGGATCCACCAGCGAGTTCAGCTTGACCCAGATTGCGGCGGGCTTGCCCATGGCGGCGGCCGACATTTCCTTGCCGATCAGTTCGATCAGGGTCGTCTTCATGTTCAGCGGCGAGACGACCAGGGCCTCCAATTCGTCCGGGGTGGCGTAGCCGGTGATGTAGTTGAACACCCGGCTGGCGTCGCGCCCCAGGACCGGGTCGCAGGAGAACAGCGACAAGTCGGTGTAAACCTTGGCTGTGACGGGGTGATAGTTGCCCGTGCCGAAGTGGCAGTAGGTCTTCAGACCGTCGCCCTCGCGCCGCACGACGACGCTGAGCTTGGCGTGGGTCTTGTACTCGACGAAGCCGAAGACGACGTGGACCCCGGCCCGCTCCATGGCGCGGGCCCAGCGCAGGTTGGCTTCTTCGTCGAACCGGGCCTTCAGCTCGACCAGGGCGGTGACGTTCTTGCCGTTCTCGGCCGCCTCGATCAGGGCGGCGACGATGGGGCTGTCCTTGGAGGTGCGGTACAGGGTCTGTTTGATGGCGATGACGTTCGGGTCCCGCGCCGCCTGACGCAGGAATTGCACCACCACGTCGAAGCTCTCGAACGGGTGGTGGATCAGCAGATCCTTCTCGCGGATGGCGGCGAAAACATCGCCGCCGTTGTCGCGGACCCGCTCGGGATAGCGGGGCTCATAGCCCTTAAACTTCAGGTCGGGGTGGCCGCCGGGGATCAGATCCGACAGCTGGGCCAGGCCCAGCATGCCGTCCACCAGCACCACGTCCTGAGGCGCGGCCTCAAGCTCGCCGACGATGAAGTCACGCAGATCGGCGGGCATGGAGGCCTCGATCTTGACGCGTACGACCGAGCCCAGGCGCCGCTGTTTCAGCGCCTCCTCGAACTCCAGCACTAGGTCCTCGGCCTCTTCCTCGATCTCGATATCGCTGTCGCGGATCAGGCGCAGCAGGCCCTTTTCCAGAACCTCGCAGCCGGGGAACAGGTGGTCGATGAACAGCAGCAGCACGTTTTCCAGCGTGATGAAGCGTTTGCGTCCCGGCGCCGACCGACCGTCGGTCGGCAGCTCCCAGAACCGCTGCACCTGGGTCGGCACGGGCACCAGGGCGTAGAAGGTCTTGGTCTCGCCCTTGCGCTTCAGTTTCAGCGCCAGGGAGAAGCCCAGGTTGGGCAGGAAGGGGAAGGGGTGGGCCGGATCGATGGCCAGGGGCGTCAGGACGGCGAACAGCTGGTTCAGGAACTCGGGCTCAAGCCGTTCCTTCTCGGTCTTGGTCAGCCGGTTGCGATCAACCACCTCGATGCCGACGGTCGCCAGTTCCTTCTTCAACTGGCGCCAGCGCACCTGCTGTTCGGCCATCAGTTCGCCGGCCGAGATATTGATCCGCTCCAGCTGTTCGGCCGGGGTCAGGCCGTCGGCGGACAGCACCCGCACCCGCTCGCGCAATTGGCCCTTCAGGCCCGCCACGCGGGTCATGAAGAACTCGTCCAGGTTATTGGCCGAGATGGAAACGAACCGCAGTCGCTCCAGCAGCGGATGGTTCGGATTGGCGGCTTCCTCCAGCACGCGCTCGTTAAAGGCCAGCCAGGAGATTTCGCGGTTGAAGAACCGCGTGGGCGAGGCGATCAATTCCTCGTTCAGAGCAAGCTGGGGAGCGCGGGAAGCAGGGACTTCCTCGCCCCGGGTGGCGTCGTGGATCGCGGCGTCGGTCATAGCCCGGTTCTCGCGCGCGACTGTGACGGCCGCAAGCGGGCATCGACATTTTCATGGGCGGCTATTCGCCCCGGTTCTCAGTCGGTCTCGACCTCGACGGCGGCGTTCATTTCGTCCAGCACCTGCCGGGCCAGGGCGCGAGTGACGGGGCGGTGCAGGGCGTCCAGGCGTTCGACCGCCGTCGCGGCGGTGTCGGCGGACCGGTCCAGCCGCCGCACCAGATAGGCGATCACCTCGTCGGTCGGGGCGATGCTGCGCTCGGCGAACCGGGTGCGCAGAATGGCGGACAGAACCCGGTCGTCCGGCGCCTCGACGGCGACGGTGCGGACCGCATCCAGGCGAGAGCGCAGATCGGGCAGGGCGACGGACCAGTTCCGCGGCGCCGAGCGCGACACCAGCAGCAGGGCGCCGCCGCCCGTATGGGCCAGATTGATCAGGTGAAACAGGCTCTCGTCGTCCGCATCGCGCGCACGATCCAGCATAACCGGCCGCCCCTCCAGCTCCAACGGATCGACCAAGGCGGCCTCGACCCCGTTCAGCGGCACGGCCCCGACCCGTTCGGCCCAGTCGGCGGCCAGACGGCTCTTGCCGGAGCCCGCCGGGCCATACAGGGCCAAGACCGAACCGGCGCCGTCCGGCCAGCGGGCCAGGACGCGGACGGCCTCGGCGTTGCTGTCCGACGATACAAAGGCCTCGCCCACGAGGGGGCGTTCCAGCGGCAGACGCAGCTGTTCGGCGATCGGTCGGATCAGGGCGCTCTGCGCGGGCATGAGCCGTCATAGCAGAGGCGGAGGCGAACTGCGCAGGCGCATCCTGTTGGTACAGGGGAGGGAAGCCCCGGCCTGTGGATGGAATCAGGCGAATTCGGTCAAGGCGGGGTTGAACTTGCCTGCCTTGAACTCGGTGACCGTGTAGTCGGCGAGGCCGTGGACCTGGAACGGATCGTCCTTCAACAGGGTCTCCAGCTCTTCCTTCGTCCCGCCGCTGCGGACAACCAGGATACCGCCGGTGCGCGGAACCATGGGTCCGGCGGCGATGAACAGGCCGCTGGCGACATGGATGTCCAGCCATTCGCGATGCTCGACCGTCTTGGCCTCAATGGCTTCGATCGGTTGGGTGTAGGTGATAGTGACGATGAACATGGGATATCTCTAATTCCGGCCGCTCGGCGAGCGGCGGGCTCTTTCGCGCTCAAATGACTGACGTTGTTCTTCCTGTCCGGCAAGCGTCGGAACGCCGACCGCGATTCGTGCGCTGTCGGGAAGCAGGTCGCGATTGTAGCTTCTCTGGGTCACAGGGTCGCCGTTGGACGGTATTTGAAACTGGGTGCCGTAAATCTGGGCGCTGCCGCTTTCTTGCAGGTAGCGGTCCAGTGTCGCCGCCGCGATCCAACCCGCATCGGAGAAGCCCTTGGCCAAAGCCGTCACGGCCAAAACATGCGCCAGGAGGTAATCGTTAGGCTGGTCGCCATGCTGATAGATGAAGGCCGCCCGATAATAGTCGCGACCACTCTTCAAAGCCCCGGCTTGCATCAGTTGGGTAAGTTCGGCGCGTCGTGCGGCGTCTTTCACCGCAACCTGTGGTCCGAGCGTCAGCATATCGTCGCGATCCGCCTGGTCGGCGTCGAACAACGCCTTGACGGCCGGGTCGTCTGAGACATCGGTATCGGGTTCGAGGCGACCATAGGCGCGGTCGCCACCCCAATCCGTCTCGACTGTCGCCGGATCATGCGGCCGATAGAGGGATAGAGGTGGCATGGGCGGGCCTTCGACGAAGGCGAATGTCGCCCAATCCTTTGCCGCCAGACGTATTTCGTAAACCTCGTCGTTCGGCCGCGTGAGAGTGATGTGATCAGCAGCCAGCGCATTGATCTTCAGGTCTTCAGTGAAGACAGGGCCGTCTACGCCGCTCAATGCGCCGTCCTGTAGCAGAGTCAGGCTGGCAGGACGGGTCAGGGTCGCGACCGGCGTGTCTCCATAAGGTATGTCGATGATGAAGACCGAGCGGCCCTCGACAGCCCAAACCCATCGTCCCGCTAGGTCCGGCGACATTTGCGCCCATGTCGGAAGGGCCGTCATGAATGTGGCGGCTGAAATCGCGAGGACAGCGAGGATAAGGCGATGGAGCATTGGACGCTTCCTTTTGAGGGCGACGCAGTTTGTGGACGGCCACGCCGCTTCACAAGACACTCAGGTGGATTTGATAGGGTGTGCAAGCATGACCGAAAGCCGCCCCGACCTTGACTTTCTAGGGCGATAATGCGCCCTACGCCGCTTCGATTTCAGGCGCTCCGGCGTCAGATTCCACCGCAGAATTCCAGACGGTCCATCCATGCACGCCTACCGCTCTCACACCTGCGGCGCCCTGCGCGCCTCCGACGCCGGTTCCGCCGTTCGCCTGTCCGGCTGGGTGCATCGGAAGCGCGATCACGGCGGCCTGCTGTTCATCGATCTGCGAGACCATTACGGCCTGACGCAGCTGGTGCTGCACCCGGAGACGCCAGGCTTTGCGGCGGTCGAACGCCTGCGCGCCGAGAGCGTGATCAAGATCGACGGCGAAGTGGTCGCCCGCGAGGCGGGGGTGGTGAACCCGAACCTGCCGACCGGCGAGGTCGAGGTCCGCGTCCAGGGCGTCGAGGTCCTATCGGAAGCCGCCGAACTGCCGATGCCGGTCTTCGGCGATCAGGAGTATCCGGAGGACATCCGCCTGGCCAACCGCTTCCTGGATCTGCGTCGCGAGCGGCTGCACAAGAACATCGTGCTGCGCTCCAGGGTCATCTCCTCGATCCGCCAGCGCATGGTCGCCCAGGGCTTCCTGGAGTACCAGACCCCGATCCTGACCGCCTCGTCGCCCGAGGGCGCACGCGACTTCCTGGTGCCGTCGCGTCTGCACCCCGGCAAGTTCTACGCGCTGCCGCAGGCGCCTCAGCAGTTCAAGCAACTGCTGATGGTCTCGGGCTTCGACCGTTATTTCCAGATCGCGCCCTGCTTCCGTGACGAA
>NZ_JAUSOE010000077.1 GCF_030656255.1 Brevundimonas sp.
CCATCGAGCCGGGCGACAGCATCAAGAACGTCCTGCCCCTGCCCGAGGACGAGACGACCTGGGGCGACTACGACATCATGTTCGCCACCCAGGCGGGCGACGTGCGCCGGAACAAGCTGTCAGACTTCGCCACGGTCAATCGCGCCGGCAAGATCGCCATGAAGCTGGAAGGCGACGACCGCATGGTCGGCGTCGGCCTGTGCACCGCCGACGACGACATCCTGCTGACCACGGCCCTGGGCCGCGCCATCCGCTTCAAGGCCGATGATGTGCGCGTGTTCAAGGGCCGGGACTCGACCGGCGTCCGGGGCGTTCGCCTGCAGGACGGCGACGAGGTCATCTCCATGGCCATCCTGGGCCGCGTCGACGCCACGCCGGAAGAACGCTCGGCTTACGTCAAACACGCCAACGCCATGCGCAAGGCCTTGGCCGGCGCGGACGCGGAAGAGGATGTCGCGGCTCCGGCCGAGGCTGAAGACGAGGTCGCGGACGCCGCCCTGACCGTCGAACGGATCGCCCAGCTGGGCGCCGCCGAACAGTTCATCCTGACGGTCACAGAGACCGGCTTCGGCAAGCGGTCCTCGGCCTATGAGTATCGCCGCACCGGTCGCGGCGGCCAGGGTCTGACGGCTCACGGCCTGGGCGGTCGCGCGGGCACGCGCCTGGCGGCGGCCTTCCCGGTCGAGGAAACTGACGACCTGCTGCTGGTCACCTCGGGCGGTCAGATGATCCGCACCCGCATCGACCAGGTCCGCATCGTCGGCCGCTCCAGCCAGGGCGTCACCATCTTCCGCACCGGCAAGGACGAAAAGGTCGTCTCGGTCGAACGCCTGCCCGATAGCGGCGGTTCGGATGAGGCGGACGTCGCGGGTGAAGAGGGCGGCGAGGGCGAAGCCTAAAGCCAAGACCCTCTCCCGCCGGGAGAGGGCTTGAGCGCACGAGAGCGAAGCGATCGTTCTGGCGCGAAAGGGTGAGGGGGCCGGTGGTGCGAATTGGCCCACCGGCGGCCCCCTCATCCGGCCCTTCGGGCCACCTTCTCCCGCAAGAGGAGAAGGAAGAACGGAACGGGAGCTGGCAGTGGACATCCTGATCGACGGCCTTCCCGCCAACCCCGACGACCTGGCCCATCAGGCCCTCGTCAACTACGGCGCCTACACCTCCTTCCGCGTCGAGCACGGCGCCGTTCGGGGCCTCGACCTGCACCTCGCCCGCCTGGACCAGGCCGCCGTCGAACTGTTCGGCGAAAGCCCCGGCGAGTCCGAGTTCCGGCGTCTATTGGCGCTCGCTGTTGAAGGACGTGACAAGGCATGGCTGCGGGTCAGCCTGTTCTCGCCCGAGATCGGCCATCGCAATCCGTCCTTCGTCGGGCGGCCCAAGGTGATGACGGTCGTTTCACCGCCCCCGCCGCCCCTGGCCACCCAAATGCGGGTGACGGCGGTCACTCACGTCCGCGAAACGCCCCACCTGAAACACGTCGCCACCTTCGGTCAGACGCGCGTGCGCCGGGCCGCACGGGCGGCGGGCTTCGACGACGCCCTGTTCGTCGATGACCAAGGCCATGTTTCGGAAGGCGTGACCTGGAATATCGGCTTCATTCAGGGGGAACGCATCGTCTGGCCCCAGGCGCCGATGCTGGCGGGGGTGACCCAGGTTCTGATCGAGCGTGGCCTGATCCAGACGGGCCTGGGGGTGGAGAGCCGTCCTGTCCACCTGGACCAGATCGCCGCGTTCGACGGCGCCTTCCTGTGCAACAGCGCCACGCCGGCCTGCCCGATAAACTCCATCGACACCGTCGCCTTTTCCGAAGATCCGGTCTGGTTGGACAGGTTGCGTGACGCCTGGCTCAGCCAGCCGCCGCAACCGATCTGAAACCGCCACGATGACGATAGCGTCAAGCGGCTAGGCCACTGATTTCGCACCTGCTAAGTCACGCCGAACAGCAGGCGACAGGCTGGGGAGACACGCCATGCGCATCGGACTCTATCCGGGCACTTTCGATCCGGTGACCAATGGTCATACCGACATCATCAAGCGGGCGCTGAAGCTGGTGGACCGGGTGGTCATCGGCGTGGCGCAGAACGACGACAAGGGGCCGCTGTTCACCACGGCCGAGCGGGTGGAAATGCTCAAGGCCGAGGTGGCCAATCTGGGCGGCGACATCGTGGTCCAGCCCTTCTCGACCCTGTTGATGCATTTCGCCGAAGAGCTGAACGCCAATGTCATCATTCGCGGTTTGCGCGCGGTCGCCGACTTCGAATACGAATTCCAGATGACGGCCATGAACCAGCGCCTCAATCAGGACATCGAGACGGTATTCCTGATGGCCGACCCGCGGCATCAGGCCATCGCCTCGCGGCTGGTCAAGGAAATCGCCCGTCTGGACGGCGCGATCGACAGTTTCGTCAGCCCCGCCATCGCCGCGCGCGTGCGGGACAAGGTCAAGAACAGAGGATGAGTTCGGTTATGCGTCTTGGTGTGATCGCGGCGGCCGCCGCCGCGCTTCTGGCTTCGGTCCAGACCCCGGCCCTGGCGCAAGCCCAGGCCGCCGTCCCGGCTCCGGCGTCTTCCGCCGCCGACTGGCGAACCGTCGCCCCCGAAAATCTTCTGGTCATCGACACGCCCAAGGGCCGGATCCTGGTCGAGGTGACGGCGGTCGCCGCGCCGGCGCATGCCGAACGCATCCGCACCCTGGCCAACCAGGGCTTTTATGACGGGCTCAAGTTCCACCGCGTCATCCCCGACTTCATGGCCCAGACCGGCGACCCGCAGGGCACGGGCGAGGGCGGCAGCGAACTGCCCGACCTGAAGGCCGAGTTCAGCTTCCGGCGCGGCCGCGACGCTGGTTTCGCCGTGGTTCCCAGCGCGGGTCAGGGCGTGCGCGGCCTGGTCGGCGTCCTGCCGGTCGAGACCCAGCCCGACGCCCAGATGATGATCACCGCCGACTTCAAGGTCGAGGCGCACGGCCTGTTCTGTCCCGGCGTCCTGGGCATGGCCCGCGCCGGCGCGCCCGATACGGCCAACAGCCAGTTCTTCCTGATGATGGGCGAGCGGGATCAGTTGAACGGCGCCTATACCGCCTTCGGCCGCGTGGTCTCGGGCCTGGACGTGGTCAAGAAACTGAACAAGGGCTCGGACGCCGAGGACGGCAAGGTGGCCAACCCCGACATCATGACCCGCGTCCGCATGGCCTCAGCCCTGCCGGAGGGCGAACGTCCGACGGTTCGGGTGATGGACGCCCGCAGCCCCGCGTTCGCCGAACGAATCGCCGCCACCCGCACCGCGCGCGGCGGCAGCTTCAGCATTTGCGACGTCCAGCCGGTGGCCGAGGTCGTCGGCGGCTGATCGTTAGAATACAGGGGGAGGGCCGGGGCATGATCATTCGAAACGCGCTGATGGCGGCGGGCCTTGCGGCTCTTCTGACCGGTCCCGCCCTGGCGCAGGAGGCGTCCGTTCCGCCGCCTCCGCCCGCGCCGACCGAATGGCGCGCCGTGGCTCCCGACAATCTGCTGGTCATCGACACGACCAAGGGCCGGATCTTGGTCGAACTGACGCCCGAGATCGCCCCCGCCCATGTCGAGCGGATCAAGCTTCTGGCCTCGCGCGGCTTCTACGATAACCTGGCCTGGCACCGGGTCATCGACTGGTTCATGGCCCAGACCGGCGATCCCCTGGGCACCGGCGACGGCCAGAGCTGGTATCCGGACCTGAAGGGCGAGTTCACCTTCCGTCGCGGGCCCGACATGGCCTTCACGCCCGTGGCTGCGCCGGCCGGAGCCCTGGTCGGCTTCTACCATTCCGTCCCGGTTCAGACCCAGCCCGACGCCCTGATGGCGGGCACCGCCGACCGCAAGGTTCATGGCTGGGGTCTCTATTGTCCCGGCGTGGCCGGCATGGCGCGCGACGAGGGCAATGACACCGCCAACAGCCAGTTCTTCCTGATGCGCCAGGCCTATCCGGCCCTGGACAAGCGCTACACCGTCTGGGGGCGCGTGGTCGTCGGGCTTGACGTCGTGCGCGCCCTGAAGGCCAGCCCCAATCCGGACGGCGTCGTCATCGATCCCGACCGGATGACCCGCGTCCGGCTGGCGTCCGACCTGCCGTCGGCCGAGCGCCCGGCGGTGCAGATGCTGAACACCACTTCGCCGACCTTCCGCGCCCTGGTCGATCAGGCGCGTCAGGCGAAGGGGGCGGACTTCTCGGTCTGCGACATCGACGTCCCGGTGCGGCTGGCGACGGCGGGCTGACGCTCAGGTCGCCGCAGGTCCCCGGCCGCGTCCTCGCCGACGCCTGCGCCGTTTGGGCGGTTTCTTGTCCTCGCGCATCTGCTGCAGCAACAGGCCTTCACGCAGGCCCCGGTCGGCGACCCGCACCCGTTCCGATGGCCAGGCCCGCTGGATGGCCTCCAATATAGCCGCGCCGGCCAGCACCAGATCCGCGCGGTCCGGCCCGATACAGGCCTCCTTCGCCCGGCCGTCCGGTCCCAGGGCCTTCAGCCGTTCCGCAGCCGCCTCGCAATCGCCGCGTGTCATCCACAGCCCATCGACCCGGTCGCGATTGTAGCGCGGCAGGTTCAGGTGAATGCCTGCCAGGCTGGTGATGGCGCCCGAGGTGCCGACCAGATGGGCGCGGTCCGCCAGGAACAGCTCCATCATGGCTGCATCCTCGATCCCGCCCGCCGCGATGGCCGCGCCCATGTCGCCGACCATGGCCTCGTACCAGTCTTCGCCCGCGCCCTCTGGCTCGGGGTGCCGCTCGGCCAGGGTGACGACGCCCAGGGGGGCGGACATCCAGGCGGTGGTCTTCCAGTCGGCGTCTTCCCGTTTCAACCAGGACAGTTCGGTCGAGCCGCCGCCGACATCGATGATCAGCACGGCCTCGGCCTTGGGATCGATCAGGTTCAGGCAGCCCTCGACCGCCAACCGCGCCTCTTCGGCCGGATCGATGATCCGCAGCCGCAAGCCGGTGCCCTTGCGCACGCGATCAATGAACTCGGCGCCGTTCTCGGCGGCGCGGCAGGCCTGGGTGGCGACCGCGCTCAGCCGAACCGACTCCACGCCCTTCCTGACGATCCGGTCGGCGCACAGGGCCAGGGCGTCATAGGCCCGGTCCATCGCCCGCGGGTCCAGCCGGCCCGTTCGGGACAGGCCTTCGCCCAGCCGCACGATCCGGCTGAAACTGTCGACCACCCGAAAGCCGTCGCGAGACGGCCGCGCGATCAGCAGCCGGCAATTATTGGTCCCCAGATCGAGCGCGCCATACAGGGGCGCATCCCGACCCGACGCATCCCGCTCGCGGGAAGGCTGGGACCGCTCGTCGCGCCGTCGGGGCGCGCCGTGGGTCTCCGGCATGGGCCGTCATTCCGATGTGGGCGGTCCAAAGCGGCGCCCGTCCCCATCAACCTAGCCCGCGAAGATCGTCCGCGCCAAGCCATTCTGTCAGGAAGATGAACGGACCTGTGGGCGTCCCGGTCATCCGTACAAGCGTAACAAGACCTCATGACCCAGGTTCACACCGCCCGTTTCGCCATCGGCCAGATCGTTCGTCACCGTGACAACGCCTTTCGCGGCGTGGTTATGGACGTCGATCACGGCTACGCCGGCCCCGCCGTCGAAACCGGCGCGGTGGCGGCGGACCAGCCCTTCTATCGTGTCTTCGCCCTGGGCGAGGACGGCGGCTTCGTCGCCTATGCGGCCGAGGGGGTGCTGGAAGACGGTCAGTCGGTCCTGCTGCCCGACGACGCCCGGCGTTGGTTCACCACCGACGCTGACGGCCACCATGCCCCCTTGGACGAAGGCATCCACTGACGAAGCCTTGGATCGGCGGAGCCGGGGGCGCTAGGATGCCGGCAAAAGAGGAGCGTCCCATGTCCGACTTCGAACACGTCTTCGAACAACCGCCCGAGGGCGCGGCCGCCGACTGGACCATTCCCCAGAACTGGGCCGGCTACACCGAGGTCGAACACCAGACCTGGGACACGCTCTACGCCCGCCAGATGAAGATCCTGCCGGGCCGGGCCTGTGACGCCTTCCTGCGCGGACTGGATGCGCTGGACCTGAACGCCGGCGGCATTCCCGACTTCGACGTCATCAATCCCAAGCTCCAGGCCCTGACCGGCTGGACCGTGGTCTGCGTGCCGGGCCTGGTGCCGGACGAGGTCTTCTTCGACCATCTGGCCAACCGCCGTTTCGTCTCGGGCCAGTTCATCCGCAAGCCGGACCAACTGGATTATCTCCAGGAACCCGACATCTTCCACGACGTCTTCGGCCATGTGCCGATGCTGACCGACCCCGATTTCGCCGCCTATATGGAGGCCTATGGCAAGGGCGGTCAGCGCGCGGCCGGTTTGGGCATGCTGCCGAACCTGGCGCGGCTGTACTGGTACACGGTGGAGTTCGGTCTGATGCAGGAGGCCGGCGCCTTACGCATCTATGGCGCCGGGATTGTCTCGTCGGCGACCGAGAGCGTCTTCGCCTTGGAGGACCCGTCGCCGAACCGGCTGGGCTTTGATGTGGAAGGGGTGATGCGGACCCTCTACCGGATCGACGACTTCCAGCAGGTATATTTCCTCATCGACAGCCTGGAAGCCCTGAAGGACGAAACCCTGAAGGACTTCGGTCCGGTGTACGCCGCCCTGAAGGGCCAGGATGACCTTCCCATAGAAACCGTCCTGCCGACCGATCAGGTCTTCACCCGCGGCACCCAGGCCTACGCCGAACGCGGCGGGCGGTTCGCGGCCTAGGTTGGCGTCGAACCCGGGAGTCTGGATCCCAGGGACAAGCCCTGGGATGACGAAAAAAGAGAACTATGTATGCGTGATCAGGCTGTTGTGGCGCGTGTCACGCATGCGGATGAAGGTGAACAGCGAGACGCCGATCATCCCGGTCACATACCAGAAGAAGACGCTCTCCACGCCCGCATCCTTCAGCCACAGGGCCACATACTCAGCCGTGCCGCCGAACACCGCATTGGCGATGGCGTAGGGCAGGGCGACGCCCAGGGCGCGGATGTGGGCCGGGAACAGTTCGGCCTTCACCACGGCGTTGATCGCCGTATAGCCCGAGACGATCACCAGACCGGCGAGCGCCAGCAGGAAGGCGACGAACGGGCTCTCGACCGTCGATAGGGTCGTCATGATCGGCACGGTGCACAACATGCCCATCACGCCGAACGCAATCATCACCGGGCGACGTCCGATCCGGTCAGACAGGGCGCCGACGGCGGGCTGCAACAGCATGAAGATGAACAGGGCGGCGGCGCTGATCTCGGTGGCCGTGTTCTTGGGGAAGCCCGTGGTGTTGACCAGGAATTTCTGCAGGTAGGTCGTGTAGGTATAGAAGGCCAGGGTGCCGCCGGCCGTCAGGCCCAGCACCATCAGGGCTTCTTTCGGGTGTTTCAGGATCAGCTGGGTGGCGCTGGATTTCGGCGCGTCCTTGACGTCCGATTCCTTGTGGGTCTCATCCAGACGGCGACGCAGCCAGAAGACGATGACGGCCAGGCCGGCGCCGACGAAGAACGGGATCCGCCAGCCCCAAGACGCCAGCGCCGTCTCGCTCAGGGTGTTCTGCAACACGATCAGCAGCAGCAGGGCGATCAGCTGTCCCGAGATCAGGGTGACATACTGGAAGCTGGACCAGAAACCCCGACGGTTCGGCTCGGCCATTTCCGACAGATAGGTGGCGCTGGACCCGTATTCGCCGCCGACGCTGAGACCCTGCAACAGGCGGGCGAACAGCAGCAGCGCGGGCGCGGCCAGACCGATGCTGGCGTATCCCGGCGTCACCCCGATGATCAGCGAGCCGGTGCACATCAGGGTGACCGACAGGGTCAGACCGGCCTTGCGTCCCTTGCGGTCGGCATAGACGCCCATGATCCAGGCGCCGATCGGCCGCATCAGGAAGCCGACGGCGAAGACAGCGGCGGCGCTCAGCAGCTGGGCGGTCGGGTCTTCGCTGGGGAAGAAGACCGGCGCAAAATACAGGGTGAAGGCCGCATAGGCGTACCAGTCGAACCATTCCACGAGATTTCCGGCGGACCCGCCGACGATGTTTCGAAGACGGCGGGCGGAGGTCATGGGGGAGGAGGGTGTGGTCATTTGACGCGTTTAACACCCTGAAACGGATAGAAGCTCCCCCCAAGCTTCAGAATATTTGTCAGTTCATCCAACGCCCCCCGGCTCTCGTCCAGCAGGTCAGGATCCGCCAGGTCGGCGGGCCGCAGTTCGTCGCGGTACCAGCGCTCGCCCCAGGTCTTGAGCCGGGCGTACAGGGCGTCCGTCAGGCGCATGGCCGGGTTGGTCGCCGCCAGCTCCGCCTCGTTCAGGACGACCCGCAGCCGCAGGCAGGCCGGCCCGCCGCCGTTGCGCATCGACTGGCGCACATCGACATATTGGACCCGGCCGATTGGACCGTTGGAGGCGGCCAGGGATTGCGCCACCGCATGACTGCGCGGGTTGTCGCGGGTCTCGGTCGGACAGATCAGGGTCAGGCGATCCTCGCCCGGAATCTGGATCAGCATGGAGTTGAACAGATAGGAGCTGATGGCGTCGG
The DNA here is from genome assembly GCF_030656255.1 of Brevundimonas sp. Lineage (GTDB taxonomy): Bacteria > Pseudomonadota > Alphaproteobacteria > Caulobacterales > Caulobacteraceae > Brevundimonas. Next base: position 8,547 of record NZ_JAUSOE010000077.1, read on the forward strand.
CCAGCGGCAGGTCGGCGGAGGAGACCTCGACGAAGATCGGGTCGAACAGGCTTTCGGCTGCGCGGCGGATGGCGTCTTGAGTCCCCGCCGTGTCCTCGAACGCCAGATCGTGGAAGAACAGGGTCTCGCGCGCCCCGACGCAGACCACGTCGTTGTGGAAGGTGCCGCCGGCGATGGCGGCCTTCGACTGCTGGGCCAGGACGGCTCCCGAGGCGGCATGCCGGCGGGCGACGGCCTGAGAAGCTTCGCGCGTCTGACGCGCTGGGTAGGGACCGTCCCAGGGTTCAAAAGCCTCGCGCCCCCAGACCAGCAGATTGACGCCTTGCTCGCCATGATCGGCGCACAGGCGCACATGGTTGGCGGCGCCCTCGTCGGCCAGGTGCGCGACCGAGGGCAGGGCGTCATGCACCGCGAACCGCTCAGGATCCGGGAACAGGGCGTCCAGCGCCCGCTTCGTCTGCTGGTGTTCCAGCGACCGGTGCAGATTGGTGATCAGATTGGCGGGGGTGAAATGCACCCGGCCGTCAGCGGCGTCGGCGCTGGGAGTTACGGTCGCGGCGTTGGCGGCCCACATGGGCGAGGCGGAACAGGCGGCGGCGGCGAAGGAGGGCGCGTCTTTCCAGGCCTGTTCCAGCACCTGGGCGTCCGAACCTGTGAAGCCCAGGGTCCGCAGGAAGGGGATGTTCGGCCGCTCGTGCGGGGGCAGGACGAACTGGGGCAGGCCCAGGTCCGCCAGGGTCTTCATCTTGTCGAGTCCCTGCAGCACCGCCGCGCGCGGGTTCGACGCCTCGCCCTTGTTCAGGCTGGAGGCCAGATTGCCCGGCGACAGACCGGCGTAGGAGTGGGTCGGCCCGATCAGGCCGTCGGCGTTGGCTTCGACGGCGTAGGTCATTCGGCCCTCTCCCCTTGCGGGAGAGGGAGATCGCGCACGACGGCGCAAGCCGTCGTCCTGGCGCGAGCGGGTGAGGGGTCACGCAGGCGGCCGGCAGGGAGAAACCCCTCATCCGACCCGCTGCGCGGGCCACCTTCTCCCGCAAGGGGAGAAGGAATCACGACCGTAATCCCTTGATCTCGCCCTCGATGTTCGCGACCGCGTCGGCCTCGAAACTGGCGACCGGATAGGCGCAGTAATCCGCAGCGTAGTAGGCGCTGGGCCGGTGGTTGCCGCTGGCGCCCAGGCCGCCGAACGGCATGTCGCCGGCGGCGCCGGTGGTGGGGCGGTTGAAGTTGACCACGCCCGCACGGATGCGGCGGATGAAGTGGTCCCAGTTGGCTGGATCGTCGCTGACTAGACCGGCGGACAGGCCGTAGCGGGTGGCGTTGGCGGCCTGGATCGCGGCGTCGAAGGTCGGCACGCGGATCACCGACAGGAAGGGGGCGAACATCTCCTCGTCGGGGACGTCGATCCCGGTCACGTCGATGATGGCCGGTTTGACGAAGGCGCCGGGCAGGTTGGCGACGGGCCCCGAGGCGCGGATGACCTTGGCGCCGGCGTCGATCCGGTCCTGCAAGGCCTTCAGCGCAGCCTCGGCCGCGCGCGCCGAGATCAGCGGTCCGGCATAGGGTTCGGGGTCGCTGTCCCACGGGCCGAACACCAGACGGTCGGACAGGGCGGCGACGGCTTCAATGATGGCGTCGCCCTGCGCTCCCTCCGGCACGATCAGGCGCCGGGCGCACGAACAGCGCTGGCCGGTGGTGATGAAGGCGGACTGCACCGCGACGCCCGCCACGGCCTGAGCGTCGGCGGCGTCCCAGACGACCAGCGGATTATTGCCGCCCAACTCCAGCGCCAGGATGACGTGCGGATCGTCGGCGAACTTGCGGCGGAAATGGGCGCCGGCCGCGCCCGAGCCGGTGAACATCAGGGCGTCGATCCCGGCGTCCAGCAGGGCCGCCCCGGTCTCGCGCCCGCCCTGGACGACATTGACCACGCCGGTCGGCAGGGCGGCGGCGAAGGCCTCGGCCATGACCTGGCCGACCAGGGGCGTCTCTTCCGACGGTTTGAAGACGACGGTGTCGCCCGCCAGCAGGGCCGGGACGATATGGCCGTTGGGCAGGTGGCCGGGGAAGTTGAACGGGCCAAGCACCGCCGCCACGCCGTGCGGCCGGTGACGCAGGGTCGCGCGGCCGAAGGCGGTGTCGCTGGTGCGTTCGCCGGTGCGTTCGTCATAGGCGCGGATGGAGATATCGACCTTGCCGATCATGGCGGCCGCCTCGGTCTTGGTCTCCCACAGGGGTTTGCCGGTTTCGCGGGCGATGGCCTCGGCGATTTGGGGCGCGCGGTCCTTCAGCACGGTCTGATAGCGTTTGACGGCGTCGATCCGGTCCTGACGCGGACGGTCTGCCCAATCGGGGAAGGCGGCGCGGGCGGCGTCCACGGCGGCCTGGACCTGAACGGGGCTGGCGGCTTCGCCTTCCCAGTTCACGGCTTCGGTGGCGGGGTCGGTGGAGTTGAAAATGGTCATGGCTCTATTCCAGTCCGCTCATCACGATTTCACCCGCACGCCGGCGCCGGCGACCACCTTCAAGGCCGCAGCAGTCTCGGCGCCGATGCGAACCGTGTCGCCGTGGATGTCCGCCTTGGCCCGCACGGCGCGGAAGGCGGCGATGCTGTCGGTCGAGATCAGGGCCGGCAGTTCGGCCTCGACCCGGTCGGTGATCTCGACCGTCAGCCGGCGCGCATCGCGCACGGTGCGGATGTTGTCGCGCCCGCACGACACGGTCGGACCGGCGTCGAAGATGTCCACCAGGCCATTGGGCCGAAACCCTTCGCTCTCCAGCAGCGCCATGGCCGGCACGCCCTGGGGATGGACCTTGCCGATCACGGCGCGCGCCGGTTCGGGCAGAAGCTCGGTATAGATCGGGTGGCGCGGGGCCAGGTCCAGGATGAACTGTTTGTCGGTCGATCCGCTCATCCGGTCGGCGTGATCGAACTCCATCGGAAAGAACTTGTGCGCCACATGATCCCAGAAGGGGCAGGCGCCGTCAGGGGTGAAGACGCCGCGCAATTCGGCCAGCACATTCTCGGCGAACAGTTCAGGCTGGGCGCCGATCAGCATATAGCGCGACTGGCTCAGCAGACGGCCCGCGCCGCCCTTGCGCCGGTCGGCCTTCAGGAACAGCGAGCCGACCTCGGTCCAGCCGGTGCATTCATTGACCAGCACCAGGGTCTGGTGATCCAGCTTGACCCCCAGGGAGGGGGACGAGGCCGTATTGTTGACGATGCGGAACGAGAAGAAGGGCCGTTTCAGCCCCACCGTCGCCTTGACCGATCCGACCCCGTCGATGTCGCCGGTGTCGCCGTCTTCCAGCATCAGGGTGTACCAGGCCTCCTGCGGCGTGGCCTCGCCCCGGAAACTGGCCTGGCTCAGCTCCAGCCGTTCGGCCAGGGCGTCGGGATCTTCCGGCAGGCTGGTGAAGCCGGGGCCGGACAGGATGGCCAGCTCCAGCAGATAATCGAGGTCGGCGGGGCCGGCGGGACGGACGACGAGCATTCAGAGGGTTTCCATCCGCAGAGCTTTCAGTTTGGCCGCGTCGATCTCGCCGGAGGCGATCTTGCACAGGATCAGGGCGCTGAGCTGGGCGCGTTCGACGAAGCTGTCGGGCCAGGCGAACTCCTGATCCGAATGGATGTCGCCGCCCCGGACGCCCAGGGTGTCGATATTGGGCAGGCCGGCGGCGTGCAGGTTGTTGCCCTCGCACACCCCGCCCGAAGGCTTCCAGGCGATGGGCTGGCCCAGTAGGGCGCCCGCTTCCTTCACCGCCTCGAACAGGGCGGTCTGGGCGGCGTCCATCGGTTTGGGCGCGCGGGTGAAGCCGCCGTGCAGATCTAGGCTCAGCCCCTCGAACGGCGGCGCGGCGGCGATGGCGCGGACCGAGGCGTCGATCCAGTCGGCGGCGGCCTTGTCCGGGACGCGCACATTGAACCGCACCACGGCGTTGTCGGCCACGACGTTCAGGGCGCCGCCGCCGGAAATCTTGGCGACATTGACGGTGACCCCGTCCCTCTGGCCGTTCAGCCCGTGCAGGGCGGCTGCGATGATGGCGGCCCCGGCTATGGCGTTGCGGCCTTCGTCGAAGGCGCGGCCGGCGTGGGCGGCCTTGCCCGTCACGATCAGATGATAGTTGCCGCTGCCCTTGCGCGCCCCGGCCAGGGTGCCGTCCGCCAGGGCCGGCTCATAGGTCAGGCCCACATGCCCCCGGGCGCCCAGTTCGGCCAGCAGCGGAGCCGAGGCGGGCGAGCCGATCTCCTCGTCCGGGCTCAGCAGCACGGTCCAGCCGACGCCGTGTCGGTCGGGGTAGGTCTCGAAGGCTTCGAGCGCCGCCAGGAGCACGCTGATCCCGCCCTTCATGTCGGCGACGCCGGGGCCGTTCAGGGCGCCGTCCGCGCGGGTCGTCACGGTCTGGAACCGGCTGTCGGCGCCGAAGACGGTGTCGTAATGGCCGGTCAGCACGACCTGGATCGGCGCCGAAGGCCGGGCCGTGATCTTCAGGGCGTCGGCATGGGCCTCGGTCCGCACCGAGCCGTCGTCGGCGACGCTGGTCGAGCCCTGGGTGGCGATCCGTTCGACGAGGGCGCCGGTCAGGCCCTTTGCTGCCGCCTCCAGCGCGTCCAGCACGGCGTTCAAACCGGCGGCGTTGCGGCTGCCGGAGTTGATGTTCGCCCAGTCGATGGTGCGGCCGATGATGGCCTCGCGTCGCGCGGCGACGTGGTCGAGGACGGCCTGGTCGGTGGTCAGAATCCGCATCGGCCGGACCCTAGCCGCCACGACGGCAAAGGTGAAGGTCGGGAGCTAAAGTCGCTCTGGGCCTTGATCGGCCGCAACGATCAGGCTCTTGGTGCGCCGCGTAACAAGGGATGGTTTCATGACGCGTTCGACGATCGATCTCTGGCTGCGGGCGATGAACCCGTTCGTCCTGCCGCGCGGCATGGCCGAGGCCCAGCGGTCCGCGCGGGTCATGGTCGTCGGCCTGGCCATCGCCCTGGTCGTGGGTCTGGTCCCGACTTGGTGGATGCTCAACTCGGGCTGGTTCGCCACCGCGATGAACGAAGAATACAGCCGCATGAACCTGACGGCGGCTCAGCTCGCCACCCAGCGCGCGGTGATGGAGGCCATGTGGCCCTATATGATCGGCTTCGGCGCGATCTTTTCCGTCGTCCTGTACGGGGTGCTGGCCGCCGTGCAGTGGCGGATGATGACGCGGGTCATCCCCCTGATCATGCTGGCCATGATCGCCTACAGTCTGGTCGCCAATATCGGGATGCGTCTGCTGGAAAGCTTCCGCGGGCCTGAACTGCCGCTGTGGATCCTGCTTGTGGTCTGGCCGGCGTCTCTCGTCTCGGCCGTCATCTATGTCGCGTCGCTTCAGGGGGCGATGCTGTTGCACCGTCTCCGACGCGAGCCCTGATGTCGCTGTCCTTCTAATTCCGGTTCGGGCGGCGGTCGGTGCGTTGGCCGGGTTCGCGGCTTTCGCGGCGCCAGCGGATCGACAGGCTGGTGTCGCCCTGGCCGCCGAACTGCGAGCTGATGGCCAGGTTGCGGCGCGGCTGCCACTCGACCTTGACCGCCGCCCCGCCTTCGCCCCCGCCGATGACCTCCAGATAGACGTCGTCGGTGATGTAACGGCCGCCGGCGACCGTCACGGCCGAGGCCTCGCCGCCGAAGGACAGCCGGTCCAGACCCGCCAGCTCGCGCAGATTGCCGATCACGTCGAAGCCGCCGCCGCCGGCCAGGGCCGCGACCCCGGCCGCCAGTTGCGCCGCCTCGAACGGCGACAGCTGCGAGGCTGAACGGCCGAACAGCACCTGCGACAGGATCTCGTCCTGGGGCAGGGCAGGGGTGGACGTCAGGGCGATCTTCGGCTGGTCGGCCGTGCCGGTCACGTCGATGGAGGCGGTCAGGGCCGTATCCTCGCGCGTCGCCGACAGATTCAGGCGGATCTGTTTTGGATCGGTCGACAGGGTCACGCGGCCGGTGTCGTCGAAGATGAACCGCTTGCCCGCGAACTCATAATCGCCGCGCACCACATTGGCCGTGCCGGTCAGTTGCGGCTGGGCGATGGTGCCGCGCACCCGGGCGTTGACGTCCAGCACGACGTTCAGGCCCCGGCCGCTGACCCGCACCTTGCCGCCGGTCGAGCGCAGGGCGATGTCCATACCGATCTGCGGGCCGCGCTGACGGGCCTCGGTCTCGACCGGATCGCCGCCGGGACGATTGATCTCGACCACGTCCATCGAGACGATGCCGGTGGCGCCGGGCACTTCCGGCTCGATCCGGGCCTCGTCAATGGTCATCTGGCCCGACAGCTGGACGTTGCCGTCCTGGCCGCGAACAATGGTGATCGGGCCTGAGGCGCGGGCCTCGCCGATGTCATTGTCGATGACCCGGAACCGCGTGAGGTCCAGACGCGCCGTCGATCCCGAACCCTCGCGCAGCCCAATCCGGCCCTGGCCGGCCACTGTTCCGCCGGCGTTGTCATTAGCCGTAAAGGTCTCGATCAGGGCGGTGGTGTCGTCGAAGCTCGTCCTCAGGGTCAGGCCGCCCAGGACCAAGCCTATCGAATTCTCGCGATAGGAGCCCTGGGTCAGGTCGAACCGGCCGTTCAGGCGCGGCGCAGCGAGCGTGCCGCCCAAGGTCGCTTGACCCGCCACCTGGCCCGCCAGGCTGCGGTCGCCGCCCAGGAACAGGTCCCAGATCGGCTGGATCTGGCCGTTGATCGACACATTGCCCGACATCGGCCGTTGGCGGGCGATGGCCAGACGCAGAGGCGCGGCTGAGGCCTCGACCGGCAGGACGACATCGGCCGAGGCCTGAACCGCGCCCTCGTCGGACGCTGTCGCCTTGATCGTCAGGCTGTTGTTGACCAGGGTCGCGTCCAGGCGGCCGTCGACCGAAAGTCCGCTTGGGGCGTCGATGCTGCGGACATCCGCCAGGGTGACATTGGCGGACCCGGACAGGTCGTCGCCTGCCCCGCGCAGGGCGACCCGACCGGTGGCGCGGCCGCGCAGGTTCGGGGAAAGGGTCTGCAGGTCCACGCTGGTCAGATCGGCCTGGATAACGGCCGTGCGCGCATCTTGGCGCAGATCCGCAAGCAGCACGCCGCTGCCGACGCCCAGGTCCAGGTGGGCCGACCGGTTCTCGCCGTCCAGGGTGATCGTGGCCGCGCTGCGGGTGGTGAAGGCCACCTCGCGCACTCGGCCGCCGCCACGCAGGGCGAGGTTGTGGGCAGCCCCGCGCCTTGAATAGACGCCCGTGCCGTTGAACTGGGCCGGGGTTCCACCCCCGACATCCAGAGCCAGAGTGAAAGGCAGGTTGTCCAAGGTGCCGCGTCCGTCCAGGTCGACGGTGCGGATCACCCAACTCTGGCCGGCCAGGCGGACGTTGCGTCCGCTGACGTCCAGGATGGCGCTTTCCGATCCGCCGCCCTCGGTCAGGCGGATGCGACCGTTGGCTTCGCCGGAGGCCAGGAAGGCTCCGGTGCGCGCTGTAAAGGTCAGGTCGGCGCTGGAGGGGATGTTGTCCGACAGGGCGACCGCGCCCTGGGCCGTGACGCCGCCGGCGTTGACGTCGAGATCGGTCAATCGGATCTGCTGTCCGCCCAGGAAGAAGTTCCCCGACGCGCGGGCCGGGCCGTAGTTTGAGCCGCTGGTCACGGTGATCCGGCCGTCCGACGCATCCGCGCCCTTGCGGAAGCTCAGGATCAGGTCGGCCTGGGTCAGGGTCAGGGCGCCGGCCGTGACCGAGTCAAATCCGGCCGTCAGGTCGACGCGCGGTTGGGACAAGGTGCCGGTCAGGGCGCCGCGCCCGTTCATGTCGCCGCCGATCTCGACCGGTCCGACGGCGAACGGGCCGCGCGCGTTCCAGTCCAGCGCCAGCCGCAACCGGCCGTCAGTCTCGATCAGACCCTTGGCCCCCGCGCGACCGGCCGCCCCGGTCAGTTCGCCGCGATCCACCTCGATCCGGTCGCCGTTCAGCTTGCCGGTCAGTTGCAGCCGCGGCGTGCGGCCCAGCAGCCGGTTCAGCTCGTCCATCCCGACCGTCAGATTACGGCCCCGGCCGTCGAAGTTCAGCACCCAGGGCGCGCCGGTCTTGGCCGACGAGGCGCGGACCGGACCGCCGAAGGCGCCCTTGGCGTCGGCCAGGACGCGCGAGGCGTCGGTCAGTTGCGCGTCGCCGCGGAAGCCCATGCCGCCCAGTAGATTGCGCGAGCCCGAGCCTGTCAGCGTCAGTCCCTGGCCCTGAAGATCCAGTTTTTCCAGCAACAGGGCGCCGTCCTTCATCCGCGCGGCCTGCATCTGCACGCGCGGCGTCGCGCCCAGCAGGCCGCCGATCAGCCCCTCGCTCGAGCCGCCCACGGCGCGGATGTCGCCGTCCAGATCGATCCGGCCGTCCTTGACCTGAACGTTCAGCGGCCCGGCGATGCGGGTGGCGCGATAGCTGGCCAGATTGGCGTTCAGCAGACTGGCTTGGCCCTCCAGGGTCCAGGTTTCGGCGTCGCCCTTGAACAGACCCGAATAGGCGGCCGGCCCGGCCACGTCGGACCCGACCAGACGGCTCAGCGACACGGTCTGGAGGTCCAGCTGGATTCCGTCGGGCGAACTGCGGTCCGACATGCGGATCAGGCCCTTCGCCTCGGACGAGACATTGTCCGACATCAGCTTCCAGCCCACGCCCTGGAACGCCTTGTCCTTGGCCGGCACCATGGCGAAGCCGAACCGGGCGGTGCGGCCCACCCGCTGAACAAAGGGTTCGAACAGGTCCGATCCGCTGAAGTCGAAGAAGCCCGAGACGCGCGAGCCGTTTTCACCGAACCGGCCGTCGACGGTCAGGGGCGTGAACTGGCCGGTCTGGACCTTGGCGTGGACCATGTCGGCGTTCACCACGGCCACGGCCGAGAAGGGCAGGTCGGGCGAATAGCCCAGGGATCCGGCCAACGGCCCGCCTTGGGCCTCGTTGGCGCGCAGATTGACGCGGGTGTCCTCCAGCTTGCCGCCGAAGGTCGCCGCCAGCCGCAGATAGTCGCCGGGCCGGTTCAGGCTGTCTGCGTTGACGGTCGCGCTCTTGGCGCCCCGGCGCGGCAGGGCGATGTCGCCCGCCAGGTTCCAGCGGCCATATTCCTTGGAGAAGCCTTCCAACAGTTCGACCCTGGCGGAGAAGCGGTCGATATCGACGTCGATGGGCTGAGGCCCGCCGGGTTCGCCGCTGGGGGCGTCCAGCACCGGCCGGCGGATCAGCTGGATCACCTCGGCGCTGATGTCGGTGGCGTGGAACCGGCGGGTGATCAGCGGCCAGTAGGACCAGTCGACCCTGACGTTGCGGGCGTCCAGCCAGACGCCGTCGCGGTCCGTCACCGTAACCCGGTCCAGGGTGAAGTCGTCGAACAGGTCGCCCTTCAGGCCATAGACGTTGATCCGGCCATACCGGCTGATCTTCTGGCCCTGGACGAAGCCGGTGACCAGGTCGCGCCCGCCGTCCGAGACGATGTACATCCGCCCGCCGATCAGGGCGATGACCAGCAGCACCAGAAGGCCGCCGACCACGCCGCCGACGATCAGGGCCAGCAGCTGCAGCAGGCTGCGCTTTTTGCGGACCTCGGCGGCGGTTTCTTCCGGCGGGGCGTCTGGCGTGTTTTCGGGCGGGGCTTCGGTCAAAACGCCTGACCTATGCTGATGTAGATCTGGAAGGCGGAATCGCCCTCGCGCTTGTCCAGCGGCACGGCGATGTCGGCGCGGATCGGGCCGAACGGCAGCTTGTAGCGGACGCCCAGGCCGGCGCCGTAACGCATATTGGTCAGGTTGGGCGTCTCCTGGAAGCCGACGGCGCCCGCATCGACGAAGGCCACGGCCTGGAAGCTCTGGCCGATGTCACGGCGTACCTCCAGCGAGGTCTCGAACAGCGACAGGCCGCCGCGCGGGGTCTGATCCGGCAGTTCGGGATTGACGCCCTGATAGGAATAGCCGCGCACCGATCCGCCGCCGCCCGAATAGAACAGACGGTCCGACGGCACGCTCAGCTCGTCGCCGCCGATGATCGAGCCGATGCGGATGCGGCCGGCCAGAACCGTGCGCGCCCCGTCCTGAAGCGGCAGATAGGCGGTGGCCTGGGTTTCGCTGCGCAGGAACAGGATCGTGTCCTCGCCGGTCACGGCGGTCGGCTGGACCGAGGCGGTCACGCGCCAGCCCTGAGTCGGATTCAGCGGGTCGTTGGAGTTGTCGATATAGGCGCTGGTTCGTCCGGTCACGATGGCCAGATCGCGGTCGAAGCTGACGGCGCGGGGCGGGACGGAGGTGAAGTCGTACCGGTTCTCGTTATACCGGCCGGCGTCCAGCCCGACGCCGTAGTTGAAGTAGGAGGTCTTGCCGATCCGCTGCTGCAGTTCGGCGGCCAGCACCAGGGCGGTACGGTCGTAGGCGTCGGTGTCTTCCTTGACCACGCCGGCGCTCAGCTTCAGCGTCCGACCCGGCTTGCGCCAGTGGGGCAGGGACAGGTCGGCGCCGATCCGGCTGTCGATATCGGCCAGCCGCGTTTCCAGCCTCAGGGTGTCGGCGCGTCCGAAACGGTTGTAGCGGGTCCAGATCAGATCGACGCCGGCCCCCTCGGCCGTTGACCAGGTGGCGCCGGCCTCCAGCACGCGGCGCGGCCGGTCCTGCAGATTGACGATGATGGGGCGATGGCCCTCGGCCGTGGTCTGGTCGATCGGCGCCAGGGCCACGCCGACCCCGTCATAGACCCCGGTGTCGAGCAGCCGGCGCTCCAGTTCGGCCACCTGGTCGGGATCGTAGCGATCGCCCTCGGTCCAGGGGGCCAGGCCGGTGACCCAGGCCGGGTTGGTGCGACCGGCCCGGGGTATGATGACGCCGTCCAGCAGAACCAGTCGGCCGGAGTTGATGCGGTATTCGGGCGCGACCGTGAAGGCGGCGTGATCGACCACGACGCGGCGCGGATCGGCCTTGGCGTCGGCGTAGCCGTCCCGGACCAGGGTGGCGACGGCCCGGCCTTCGCCGGAGATGACATCCACCGCCCGACCGGGATCTCCCGCCTTCAGACCAATGGCCTTCAGCGACTCGGCGGCGCTCTCGGCGTCGGGCGCCGGATCCGTCCAGGTGATCGTGGGTTGGGTCAGCAGGAACCGGCGGCCAGGCTGGACGTCCACGATGGCGGACGGCCTATCCTCGCCCTCGACCACGTCTTCCAGGACGGGCTGGTAATAGGCTTCCGAACGCAGCAGGGCCTCGGCCGCCGACAAAGCGCCCTGGGCGCGGCGGCGGGCTTCGAAACGGCTTTCCGGGGCGCCGTCCACCTCGCCGACCGCCCGTTCCAGCATACGGCGCAGTTCGGCGTCCATGTCGCCCCGGATCTGGGCGCGAGGATCGGCTGCGGCGGCCTGGGCGACAAGGCTGCAGGTCGCCATGGCGGCAAGAAACAGGGTGGGCCGGAACGTCAAACTCTAGCTTTCGTCAAGGGCGCGGACTCCAAGTCGGCGTCTCGGTACGCCCTTGCATCCTGATGTGGCGGCGAAGCGGCGCGCCTCAGTAGAACAGGGTTTCGCTTTCGGGCTGAACCGACTGTTCGGACGTCCGCTCTTCCGGCGGAAGGGGGGTGGGCGCCGGGGTCGGGGCCGGATCGGTCACTTCAGGCGCGACCACCGGCTCGGCCGAATCCTCGGCGGCGACAGCCTGTTCCTCGACCGGCGGGGCATCGGCATAATCATCTTGCGACCTCGACTGGTAGTCATCGCAGCCCGCAAGCACCAGCGCGCCCAGCGCCGTCGCGGTCAGAACGAAGATCGAGCGTCTCATCAGAAATAGTTCCCCGGATATCGTCCGTTGCAACGCCCTCGGCGCCGCCTCGTTCCATAGCGCCGAAAACTTCAGGGGTCATCCCGCCTCTTGCTCCAGACCGCTTCGTTCAGAGCCAGCAGAGGCCTCACGGTCGGCGATGGGAGTTCGGCGCCGTCGAAGCGGGGCGCGGGGGCGGGCAGGCCGTTCTGGAAGCTGCCTCGGTCGCGATTGTGCGGGTGATCCGGCGCCTCCGCCAGGCTCAGGACCGGGGTGACGCAGGCCTCGGTTCCAGCGAAATGCGCCATCCAGTCGTCCCGGTCCCGCGCCGCGAACAGGGCGGCGAACCGGTCGTGCAAGGCGGGCCAGCCGGCCCTGTCATGCTGAGGCGCTTCGGACGGATCGATCTGCAGACCCGCCAGCAGGGCGGCGTAGAAGCGCGGCTCCAGCGCCGCCACCGCGACGAAGCCGCCGTCCCGACAGGCGTAGCAGCGATAGAAGGGTGCGCCCCCGTCCAGCAGATTGGCCCCGCGCCGCTCGCTCCAGAGACCCTGGCCGCGCAGGGCCTGGAACAGGCCGCCCAGCAGGGCCGTCCCGTCGGTCATGGCGGCGTCCACGATCCGGCCCCGCCCGGTGGTCCTGGCCTCCAGCAGGGCCGCCAGCACCCCGGTCGTCAGCATCATCGCCCCGCCGCCATAGTCGCCGACCAGGTTCAGCGGCGGGGGCGGCGGCCGATCCGCCTCGCCCATGGCGTGCAGCACCCCCGACAGGCCGATATAGTTCAGGTCGTGCCCCACGGCGTCGGCCAGCGGACCGGTCTGGCCCCAGCCCGTCACCCGACCGAAGACCAGGGCCGGGTTGCGGGCGTGCAGAACCGCGGGGCCATAGCCCAGCCGTTCCATGACGCCGGGCCGAAATCCCTCGATCACCGCGTCCGCGCCGTCGACCAGGCGCAGAATTCGGTTGCGGTCGTTCTCGGACTTCAGATCCACCGGCACGGCGGTCCGTCCCCGATGCAGCAAGGTCCCGCCGACCTCGGCGAAAACGGGAGCGCCCGCCGAGGCCGCGCGGGTCAGACGCAGGACCTCGGCCCCCATGTCGGCCAGCATCAGGCCGGCGAACGTCACCGGCCCCAGGCCGTCGAATTCGAGGATGCGCAGTCCGTTGAGCGGTTTCATTCGCATTGAGTAGCAGACCCGGTCTTGACCGGAAGGGCGGATTGCAACAGAAGGCGCCCTTCGACGGTTCGGGCTCGCCCCGGACGTCGCGCGGTGCGTCCTTAGCTCAGTTGGTTAGAGCATCTGACTTTTAATCAGAGGGTCCTCGGTTCGAGCCCGAGAGGACGTACCATTTTCTCCTGATCCGGAGCCCCCATGCCCCAGCCTCTCTTCTTCGCGGTCGAGACGGGCGGGACCAAGATCGTGTGGCGCATCGCCGACGCGGCGGGCGTCGTGCTGGACGAAGGCCGGTTCGCCACGGGGCGGCCTGAGGCGGCGGTCGAGGCCCTGGTCGCTGCGGCGGCCGAAAGGCCGGTCGCCGGTCTGGGCGTCGCCAGTTTCGGGCCTCTGGTGGTCGATCCGGCCTCGCCCCAGCGCGGGCTGATGCTGGCCACGCCCAAGCCGGGTTGGACCGGGTTCAATCTGTCCAGGACCCTGGCCGACCGTCTGGGCGCCCCTTTCGCTGTGGATACCGACGTCAACGCCGCCGCTGTTGCCGAGGCCCGACTGGGCGCGGGCCGGGGGGCGCGAGCCGTGGCCTATGTCACTGTGGGGACCGGAATCGGCGGTGGCCTGTGTGTGGACGGCCAGACGCTGAAGGGGGCGCTGCATCCGGAGATCGGTCATCTGTTCGTGCGCCGGGCCGAGGGCGACGCCCAGGCCAGCGCCTGCCCCTTCCATGCCGATTGCGTCGAGGGGCTGACGGCCGGGCCGGCGGTGCAGGCGCGGCTGGCGGGGCGACGCCTGGAAGACGCGGATGCGGTGCGGGCGGTGGTCGCCGACTATCTGGGGCAGTTGGTCGCCGGCCTGGTGTTCGCCTGGTCGCCGGATCGGATCGTGTTCGGCGGCGGCGTCATGTCCACGCGGGGCCTGATCGCCGAGGTCGAGGCGGCGGCGCGACGCCGGGTCAACGGCTATGGATCGGCGGTGGTGATGGGCGAGGGCGACTATCTGGTGGCGGCCGAGCGTGAGCACGCCGGGCTGGATGGGGCGATGCTGATGGCGCGGGATCTGGCCGCCTGATCGCGGATAAACGCCGCCGAAGGGCGAGGGGGTTTTGATCGCGACGGCTGTGCATGGTCTAAGGGCCGAATGAAGCCGATCCTCCCTCTCGTTCTCGCGGCCGTCCTGCTCGCCGGCTGCAACGCCGGCCGTTCGGCCATGAGTGGCGCTGAACAGGTCGGGGAGGGGCTGGGCGACGCCGTCACCGCCCCGCTGGACGATTTCAACCTGCGGCGTCAGCTGATTCCGACGGTTCTGCTGCAGGCCGAGGCCAATCCCTATGACCTGCGCAATCTGAACCAGTGCACCACCATCGGCGCCGAGGTGGCGCGGCTGGACGAGGCCCTGGGGCCGGATACGGACGAGCCGCGGCGCCAGGACGGCTCGTATCGCAGCGAACAGGCGGCCGATGCGGCGGCCAGGGCGGCCCTGGACGCCATTCGCGGGACGACGACCGATTTCATCCCCGGACGAAGCTGGATCCGTCGGCTCAGCGGCGCCGATCAGCACAGCCGCCATGTCCAGTCGGCCATCCAGTCGGGGCGGATGCGTCGCGCCTTCCTGAAGGGGATCGGCATGCAGCGGAACTGCGCCCCGCCGGCGGCGCCGAGTTGGTTCCGGCCGACGGGACGGTTGCAGCGTTAGCCAGCGTCGATGCTGCGCTAATCCTTCCATTCACTCTTGCGCCCAGGCGGTCTCGTTTCGGCAGTGCGGCGGACTTTATCGCCGCGATCGCCTCTAATCTGGACGGTGCCGTCTTTGGCGAAGGCTTCGAAAGACGGCTTAACGATATTTCTAAACTCGCCAGTTTTGTCCCAGTCCCAGTCAAAGGATATCAACTCGCCTTTGTAAGCAAACTTGCCTGCCCAAGGTGCGAAGAAGGAATACTTGTCGCCACCGATGATGATGACGTGACGATGAAGCGCTTTCGTATTTCCGCCTCTGCTGGGCGGCCGTGAAGGCTCTGCCAAATAGGTATTGTAGGCGTGGAACCCTGATTTCTCGATTCTCATGGAGAGCGCTCCTGATTGATCGGTCTTTGAGATGGTCAGTTCGACACATGCCGCGCGTGGAAGTCGCGGCGGAACTGTTCGAACCGGCCTTCTGAGATCGCGGCGCGCATGGTGGCGGTCAGGGCCTGGTAGAAGGCGATATTGTGCCAGCTGAGCAGGACCTTGCCGAGGATTTCGTCGGCGCGGATCAGGTGGTGCAGATAGGCCTTCGAATACTGCGACGACGGCCCGTCGATGGCGGGATCAAGCGGATCCTGGTCCTCGGCGAAGCGGGCGTTTTTCAGGTTCAGAGGGCCGTCCCAGGTCCAGGCCTGGCCGTGGCGGCCCGCGCGGGTGGGCAGGACGCAGTCGAACATGTCGACGCCGCGATAGACGGCCTCGACCAGGTCGATCGGCTTGCCCACCCCCATCAGATAGCGCGGCCGGTCGGCGGGCAGCATTTCGGGCGCATAGTCCAGCACCGCGCACATGGCCTGGTGGCCTTCGCCCACGGCGAGGCCGCCGATGGCGTAGCCGTCGAAGCCGATCTCCTGAAGCTGATCCGACGACTGGCGGCGGAGGTCTTCGTAGGTCGAGCCCTGCTGGATGCCGAACAGGGCCTGGTTTTCGCGCTCGCCGAAGCGGGCCTTGGAGCGGGCGCCCCAGCGGATCGACAGTTCCATGGCCTTCTGGGCCGCGTCCCGCTCGGCCGGCCAGGAGACGCATTGGTCCAGTTGCATCGAGATGTCGGCGCCGATCCGGTCAGCCTGGATCTCGATCGAGCGTTCGGGCGTCAGGACGTGTTTGGAGCCGTCGATGTGGGAGGAGAAGGTCACTGCCTCTTCCTTCACCTTCGAAATCCCGGCCAGGGACATGACCTGGAAACCGCCGCTGTCGGTCAGGATCGGCTTGTCCCAGCCCATGAATTTGTGCAGCCCGCCCAGACGCTCCATCCGCTCGGGGCCGGGGCGCAGCATCAGGTGATAGGTGTTGCCCAGGATGATGTCGGCGCCGGTCGCCTTGACCTGATCCACCGTCATCGCCTTGACCGTGGCCGCCGTGCCCACGGGCATGAAGGCGGGGGTGCGGATGTCGCCGCGCGCGGTCTTCAGCACGCCGGTGCGGGCGCGGCCTTCTTTGGCGGAAATCTCGAAGGGGAAGGGCATCAGGCGATCAGTCGTTCAAGCCGTTCGATCCGCGCCAGATCCTTGGGGCGGCCGAACAGGCGGTAAAGGGCGATATGGTCCCGGATGTCGGGCACGAACAGCGGCACGTCGTCGATGAAGACCGGACGGCGCGACGTAAAGGCGACCGGCCGCCATTCGGCGCCGTCGCGGGTCTCCAGATCGGCCATGACCTCGACAAGGATCGGCTGGTCCGGCGCGCGACCGAAGACGGCGGAGCGGAACAGGCCCTCGCCCGGATCGGCCACGACCTGGCCGTCCAGGGCCGCCAGCAGGGCGCGGGCGTCGCGCGGGGCGCACAGGACGTCGATGTCGGGCACATGCAGGTCGGTCAGACCGTACAGGGCCATGGCCGCCCCGCCGAAGATCCACCAGGGCTGATCCAGGTCGCGCGCGGCCTCGCCGACGGCGATCAGGCCGTCCTGGAGATCCTGCGGGAGGTCGAGTTCGAAATCGTCGAAGGACAAAATAGGCTCGTTTTCGTCAGCAGGCGGCATTTAAGGGGTTGGGCGGCGGAAGGCTACAGACATGCGGCGTCATCCTCGCGCTTTCGCTGCTAAGTTTTGAAGCCCCTTTGGAAGCGGAGGGCTGGGCGGGGTGACACTTCCCTCTCCGAGGCTGGTCCGCTGCGCGGATGCCGGCCCACCTCTGCCGCAAGCGGGAGAGGGTCTGGGGTTAGCCCCGGAACAGCAACGACCCGTCGCCGTAGGAGTAGAAGCGGTAGCCGTCGGCGATGGCGTGGGCGTAGGCGGTCTTCATCGCATCGCGGCCGGCGAAGGCGCTGACCAGCATGAAGAGAGTGGATTTGGGCAGGTGGAAATTGGTCATCAGCACGTCGACGGCGCGGAAGCGGTAGCCGGGGGTGATGAAGATGGCGGTGTCGCCGTGGAAGGGGCGGATCTCGCCGGCCTCGGTCGTGGCGGACTCCAGCAGGCGCAGCGAGGTGGTGCCGACGCAGACGATGCGGCCGCCGGCGGCGTGGACGGCGTTCAGGGCGGCGGCGGTGTCCGGCGAGACCTCGCCCCATTCGCTGTGCATCTTGTGGTCCGCCAGGTCGTCGGCCTTGATCGGCAGGAAGGTGCCGGCGCCGACGTGCAGGGTGACGGCGTGGGTCGAGACGCCCCTGGCCCGGATGGCGTCCAGCAGGGCGGGGGTGAAGTGCAGGCCCGCCGTGGGGGCGGCGACCGAGCCGTCGTGTTCGGCGAAGACGGTCTGATAGTCCGAGCGGTCGCGGTCGTCCTCGGGCCGTTTGGCGGCGATATAGGGGGGCAGGGGCATGACCCCGACGGCGCGGATGGCGTCGTCCAGGGCCGGGCCGGACAGGTCGAACTTCAGGGTGATCAGGCCGTCGTCGCCCTTCGCTGTGACGGTGGCGTCGAGACGGCCCAGATCGCAGGCGGCGTCGGCTTCCTGTCCGAAGCGGATTCTATCGCCCGGCTTGATGCGTTTGCCGGGCTTCATGAAGGCGGACCAGACGTCGGGGGCGTCGCGGTGGTGCAGGGTGGCCTCGACCGCGACCGTCAGGGGCTCTCCTTCGAGCCCTGTATCGGGGTTGGGGCGGGTGCGGACGCCCGACAGGCGGGCGGGGATGACGCGGGTGTCGTTGAAGACCAGGGCGTCGCCGGGGTGCAGGAATTCGGGCAGGTCGCGGATGACGCGGTCGTCCAGCGCGCCGTCCTTCACCACCAGCAGCCGGGCGGAATCGCGCGGATCGGCGGGACGCAGGGCGATGCGGTCCTCGGGCAGGTCGAAGTCGAAATCGGCGGTCTTCATCAGGCGGGGCAAAGGCCACGCGCCTGGAAGTCGGTCAAGCCCGATTGGTCGGGTTCAGGCGCATGTCCGTTTCGGTTTTGCCCGTCTTGTCGATCTGGAACAGCCTTCGTCCGGACTCTGTCAGCATCCATCGATAGCTCGTGGGATTAAACACAGGTGCGACCCAGGTTGAACTATGGGGCGCGCGGGCGAAGATGCTCGCCATCGCCTCGTAGATCGGCGCACGGTGGTCGTGGCGGATCACGCCTGCTTCTCCGCGACCACGCAGCAAATGGTCGACGACGATCTGGCGATGCGCCTCTCCGCCCAACTCCCAAAGCGCCAGCACGATCTCTATCAACACAGGGTCTGTCGCACGGAGGCGCTTGAGGCCAGCGCTGAAACGTTGTGCCTTGAAATTGACCAACTCCGCCACGTTTTCCTCCGAAACAAGCGGATTTGGAATGACGCGGTTTTTTCTTCGAAGGCCAGAAGGCTGTTTCTCAAAATGAGATGACTAAACATCGTCCGTGAAGCACCATGTCCGCATGTTGTCGAAGGGTGCATGGGAAAGGCTGCAACTGGCGGCCGGTGTGGACTATGTCCTCAGATTCATGCGTCTATACGCGGATGTCGCGGGCGGCGACCCGGTAACGGCTCTGGTCTTTGTTTCGGCGGCCCAGGCTTGCGCCCAGCATGTGCGAAACATGCATCGCCACACGGCTCTGATAGGATCAGAGTTTCTGCCCGACGATCTTCGACGTCCCGTAAGCCTCTCGGCGCTGGCGCGGTCATTGAACATGTCGGTCGAGACCACGCGTCGCCATGTCAGCAAATTATGCGCGCTCGGCTTGGCCAGTCGGACGGAGGACGGCGGCGTCATGGTCGATACGCGCCATCTCAATCGTCCCGAAGTCAGGGATGCGGTCTCGGCGAACACCCAGAATCTGGAGGTGTTCGTCAACCAATTGGCGCGGCTGCCGGCGTCGCGGATCGTCCGTTAGCCGTTTTGCTGAACTTCGGCGGAGGCTGGGTGTTGAAGGCGGATGAAAACCCTCGCACTCCTCCCGTCCGTCCTCATCGGCGCCGTCGCCAGCGCCCGCTCCATGACGCCCATGGCCGCCATAGCCGGGGCCCGGCTGGCGCACCGGGACACGCCGGGGCGGCTGGTGCTGCTGGATCATCCGCTGTTCAAGTTCGGCGGCCTGGCCATGGGGGTCGGCGAACTGTTCGGCGACAAGATGAAGTCGGCGCCGGACAGGACGGTCTTCCTGGGCCTGCTGGCGCGGGTGATGAGCGCGGGGATCGCGGGCTCGGCCCTGGCGCCGCGCGGGCGTGAGAATCTGGGCGCGGCCCTGGCGATCGGGACGGCCGTGCCCCTGGCCTATCTGGGGCTGGCGGGACGCAAGACCGCGATGAAGCGGATCGGGCAGACGAAGAGCGGCCTGATCGAGGATGCGATCATCGTGGCGGCCGGGGCGGCGGTGGTGAGTTGGGCGGTCGGAGCGTTCGACCGACCGCGCTAACGGGGTATGATAGGGGGACGAAATAATCAGGAGCCCTCCCCATGATCACCCGCATCCAGCCCGGCGCCCGTATGAGCGAAGCCGTGGTTCACGGCGACACCGTCTATCTGGCCGGTCAGGTCGGAGAGCCCGGCGACGATGTGATCGCCCAGACGAAGACGGCGCTGGCCGAGGTCGACGCCCTGCTGGCCCAGGCGGGCAGCGACAAGTCGAAGATTCTGATGGCCCAGATCTGGCTGGCCGACATCGCCGATTTCGACGCGATGAACAGCGTCTGGGACGCCTGGGTCGATACGGCCAATCCGCCGGCCCGCGCCACGGGGGAGAGCCGGCTGGCCTCGCCGGACTATAAGGTCGAGGTGATCGTCATCGCCGCCAGGGGCTGACGGGGGATAAGGCGGTTGACCGGGCGGTTTGCAGACTGCAAACCGCCGCCATGCTTCAGAACCTCGAAATCCTCGCCCGTGAGGCCAAGTCCTGGCCGTTCGAACAAGCCCGCAATCTGCTGGCCCATGTTCTGAAAAAGCGGCTGGGCGAGAGCGAGCGGGCCGAGGCGCGGGCGCTGATCGATGCGGGCAAGACCGACGAGGCCCTGGCCAAGTTCGAGGCTCTGCGCCGACCGGTGGTGCTGGAGACCGGATACGGGCCGTCGGGCCTGCCGCACATGGGCACCTTCGGCGAGGTGGCGCGGACCACCATGGTGAGGAACGCCTTCCGGGCGCTGACGGGCGACCACTGGCGCACGCGACTGATCGCCTTCAGCGACGACATGGACGGGCTGAGGAAGGTGCCGGAAGGCGTGCCGAACCCGGAGATGCTGCGCGAGGATCTGCACCTGTCGCTGACCCGGGTGCGGGATCCGTTCGGGACGCACGACAGTTTCGGGGCGCACAATAATGCGCGGTTGCGGGCGTTTCTGGACGGGTTCGGCTTTGACTATGAGTTCATGAGCTCGACCCAGACCTACAAGTCCGGCGCATTCGACGCGACGCTTCTGACGCTGCTTGAGCGGTTCGACGCGGTCATGGCCATCATGCTGCCGACCCTGGGCGAAGAGCGGCGGGCGACCTATTCGCCCTTCCTGCCGGTCAGCCCGATCACGGGCCATGTGCTGCAGGTGCCGACTCTGGAGCGGAACGTCGAGAAGGGGACGATTACCTTCGACGACCCGGCCGGCGGACGCACCGAGCTGCCGGTCACGGGCGGTCATGTGAAGCTGCAATGGAAGCCGGACTGGGCCATGCGCTGGGTCGCGCTGGACGTCGATTACGAGATGTCGGGCAAGGACCTGATCGAGAGCGTGCGCGAGAGCGGCAAGATCTGTCGCGCCCTGGGCGGCACGCCGCCGGAAGGGTTCAACTATGAACTGTTCCTGGATATCGAAGGCAAGAAGATCTCCAAGTCCAAGGGCAACGGCCTGACGATGGACGAATGGCTGCGCTACGGCACGCCGGAGAGCCTGAGCTGGTACATGTTCCAGTCGCCGAAGTCGGCCAAGAGCCTGCACTTCAACGTCATTCCGCGCGCCATCGACGACTATCTGGCCTTCATCGAAAGCTACAAGACCCAGGAGCCGGCCAAGCGGATCGATAATGCGGTCTGGTCGATCCATGCGGGGAACCCGCCGACCCATACCTCGCCGGTGTCGTTCGCCCTGCTGCTGAACCTGGTGGGGGTGGCCAACGCCTCGACCAAGGACCAGCTGTGGGCCTATTTCGCCAAATATCTGCCCGAGGCGACGCCGCAGAACGAGCCGCTGCTGGACCAGCTGATGGACCGGGCGCTGAACTATTACGAGGACTTCGTGAAGCCCTCGAAGGCGTATCGCCTGCCGGACGATAAGGAGAAGGCGGCGCTGCTGGATTTGGCGGAACGGCTGAAGGCCTTGCCGGCGGACACCACGGACGGCGAACTGATTCAGAACGAGGTCTATGCGGTGGGCAAGGCGCACGAGTTCGAGCCGCTGCGGGCCTGGTTCGGGGCGCTGTATGAGGTGCTGCTGGGCGCGTCTCAGGGGCCGCGCTTCGGCTCGTTCGCGGCCATCTATGGCCTGCCGCAGACGATCAAACTGATCGAGGCTGGCGCGAACGGGGACCTGGTCCGCTAAGCTTGACCATTGATGTATCTATCAAAACTGAAAGATTAGCGTTGTTTGTGGCCATGCTGACGCCTTGTCGGCGGGCGACCAGAGGTTATTCCAGTCCGGCGCCCCTATCGACGGGGCGACGGACTGGCCTTTGACTTTATGCCGATCGGCAAGAAGGAACGACACCATGTCCAACAAGATTTTTCGTAACGGGCTGACCGCAGCCGCCGCGTTCACCCTGGTTCTGGCCGCCCCGCTCGCGGCGGCCGCCCAGCAGCAGAACAACCAGCCGCAGCGCGGCCAGTCGGAGTCGCAGCAACAATCGCGCGGCCAGTCTCAGTCGCAGAGTCACAACGGCGGCCAATCCCAGTCGCAACGCAGCCAAAATCAGAACAGCGGTCAATCGCAGTCCGGCCGCTATCGGATCACCTCGACCGTGAACGTCCGCAGCGGCGCCGGAACCAATACCCGTCGTGTCGGTCAACTGCGGGCCGGCCAGGTCGTCAGCGTCGATCAGGTTCGCAACGGTTGGCTGCACGTGCAGGGCCAGGGCTGGATCAGCGCCTCGTTCGCTCGCCGCGCCTGATCGCTGGATAAAGCCTAGCTGAAGAGAGGCCGCGACCGACACCGGACGCGGCCTCTTTTACGTCTGAAGGGCGGGCGTGAAGATGAACCGAAAATAACGGTGAAGCTCTGGGAGCCTTCAGGTTGGCTCAGGCATTCTTCCTGTCATCGGCGAGCCCGATGACAGGAGATAGAGTTATGAGCAAGTTTCTGAAGACCGGTCTGGCCACGGCTGCGGCGCTGGCCGCCCTGGTGACCGCCGCCCCGATGGCCGCCCAGGCCCAGGCCAATGGCGTGACCAACTGCGACGCCCCCGGCGGTCGCCAGACCGCAGGCGCCCTGATCGGCGCGGTGGTCGGCGGCGTGGTCGGGTCCAACCTGGCGCGCAACGAGCGCACGGCCGGGACCGTTGTCGGCGCCGGCGCCGGCGCGGCGGCCGGTTCCTATATCGGCTGCAACCAGCAACGCACCCGCGCGGCGGCCCAGGCCAACGCCAACACCTATCGCGCCGGTTCGAACCTGCGCATCCGCAGCGGCCCCGGCACCGGCTATCGCCAGGCGGGCAGTCTGTCGGCCGGCCAACAGTTCACAGCCGTCGCCTCGCAAGGCGACTGGATCCAGATCGCCGGCGGCGGTTGGGTCAACGCCAACTATGTGACCCGCTAAGGGTCGCTTTCGGAAAGACTGTCTTGGGCGGCGGGCTGTTCACGCCCCGTCCGGTTCCGCCGCCGGGACAGTCGAAGGCTCACGGTTCGCCGTTTGAGCCGAGCCCCGTCCGGTTCGCCGGGCGGGGCTTTCTATTGGCTGACCCACAGGATGCGAGCCATCCATTCGATATCGCGCCGCGCCACCACGCGGGGCGGATAGTCCGGATTGATCGAGGACAGGGTGGCCGTGCGGGCGTTCAGCCCGGTCAACTCCTTGGCCACCACCTCGCCCGAGGTCAGGCGGGCCACGATCCGGTCGCCGCGCCGCACGGCGGGGTCGCCGCGATCCACGATCACCCGGTCGCCCTCGCGGTACAGGGGCGACATGGAATCACCGCTGATCCGCAGGCTGAAGGTGGTGGCGTTGACCTGGGGCAGTTCAGTCTGGTCCCAGCCGTCGCCGACCGGCAGGCCTGCATCGTCGAAGAAACCGTCCAGGCCGGCGCGGGCCAGGCCCAGAATCGGCACCGTCGTGGGCGTTGACGGCGCGTCCTCGGCCAGGGCGGCGAACTCGGCCAGGGAGACCCCGGTCGCCTGAAGGATCAGGGTCATGCTCTCGGTCGAGGGCCAACGCGGACGCGGCGGATCGCCGGCGCCGAACCGTTTGGACGGATTGAAGCTGGTCGCATCCAGCCCGGCCCGCCGCGCCAGTCCCGACGGCGACAACCCCTCGCGCCGCGCCAGGGCGTCCACGGCCTTCCAAAGCTTTGCGTGTGACAGGGGCATGGGCTTCCCGCGACTGAGTCGGGGAAGTTTAGGGGATGAGGTTAGGAATTTCTACCTAGGCGCATACTCGGCTGCAGCCTTGCGCTCCTGCCAGGCCCAGAAGGTGCCGACGCCGATGCAGATGATGATGAGATAGCCGATCAAGTTCATCACTGTGTAGAGCGACGCTATGGGGATCGTCTTCGTCGTCAGGATCATGATGTGAGCCATCACGGTAATAAGCTGTAGGCCGGCCACCCATACGGGCCAGGATTGAGGCGCCCGCCAGGCTAAAGCGGCGAAGACCACGAGGGACATCGCATCAATGAGAAACATCCCGATCGGCAATCCGCGAAAGCCGTTGTTTTCCTGAACGAGCAATGATGCGAACCAAGCGGCAAGAAGATAGCCGGCGCCGACTCGTTCTCGTGGTCCGCCTTTGATGAAGGCGAAAAGAACCATGCCGACCATGAAGATCGCGCCGACGACCGCATAACCCATGTTCACCATGCAAATCGCCCCCGCACTGAGTGCACGGGGGCGATAATGAACCATTGCTGGTTAAACGATAATGTCAGTCGGCTAAGCTTACCAAGAATTCACCCAACCGAGCGCAGGTGGCCGGTCTGCTTGACTGGCTTGGGATCAAGCCAGTCGTCGGGCTTGCCGACCGGACCGATGGCGTAGGCGCCATAACCCAGGCGACGGTGATCTTTCTGGAGCTCCGCGTGGCAGGCGACGATGGACTCGCGAGCGGCGGCGAGGGCGGCGATGGTTTCCATGGCCTTGGCTTGCGACGCCGTGGCGGCGACGGGCGAAAGGGACAGGGCGGCGCGGGCGCCGATGAAGGATTGAACCAGCGTCGTCGCCTGGGTGATGGCGGCGTCAATCGCGTGTTCGGTCGCGTGGAGATCGCCGGCGACGCTGGCGATGACTTCGGTCCGTTCCATAGAAAGCCCCTAAAACAAGGTTTACAAGAGATGTAAGCTTAACATGGATTAACCTTGCTTGGTAGAGTCTTGTTAACCGTGATGGTCGTGCGCGTCTTCAGCGCCGATTGTTCGACGAACGGGATGTCGTTTCTGTTTTTGCCTGCTAGAAGCCGCTGAAAGGCCTAGGGATTGTCCAGCAGGAAATGGGCGGTCAGGGAGGCGATCGGCTGGTTGCGCGCCTCCTGCCAGGCTTCGGCCTGGACGTGGGCGACGCGGCGGCCGGCGCGGCTGATGCTGGCGCGGGCGAAGACATCGACGGGACGGCCGGTGCGCAGATAGGCGACCGTGACATTGATCGGACGCGGCAGGCGCGGGCTGGGGAAGGCCAGCGCCACCTGGGCCATGGCCGTCATTTCCAGCAGGGCCGCCGTCGAACCGCCGTGGAGGGCCGGCAGCATCGGGTTGCCGATCAACCGGTCGGCGAAGGGCAGGATGACAGTGATCTCGTCGCCGCTGACCAGGGTCTGAAGGTTCAGGAAGCGGGCGTAGGGGATGCGTTCGAGAAGGTCGCTCATGCGTTGACCTCCCGGCTGGGATGGGCGCGGTTCAGCACATAGGCGGACTGGGCGGCGGCGACCGGGTCGGACGGGTCTTCCTCAAAGGCCCAGGCCCGGACGAAGGCGATGGTCGGCGTCAGCCGGAAGCATTTCGCCTGGGCCAGCAGGTCCACACGGGGGTGGGCGGCGCGCATATAATCCACCCGCAGGTCCAGGGTGGCGATGGGCTGAAACTCGGCCATGGCCGTCCAGACCGCCAGGCCGCCGATATGGTCCAGCAGGGTGGTGACGAGGCCGCCGGCCAGGACGCCCGTGTCGGGATCTCCGACCAGATCAGACCGCCAGGGCACGCGGATGCGCGGATCGCCGTCATGCAGGCCGTCGAAGACGAAGCCCAGCGCCCCGGTGTGGGCGGACCCGGCCGCCAGCTGGGGCAGGATGGTGTCGACGAAACTGTCGTGCATGCGAACGGACGCCCGTGAAGCCGATGATCCTCTCCTGTATGGAGCGGAGCCCCGACGGCGTCGAGAGCGTTACGATGGCCATGATCCGCCCCGAAGACCTGCTGCACCCCACGCCCGCCGGCTTGTATTGCCCGCCCGGCGACTTCTATGTCGATCCGGTGCGGCCGGTGGATCGGGCGGTGATCACCCACGGCCATTCCGACCACGCGCGGGCCGGGCATGGGGTCGTCCTGGCCACGCGCCAGACCCTGGCCATCATGGCCGAACGCTACGGCGCCGATTTCGCGAGGCGCGAACAGGCGGTCGAATACGGCGAGGCCGCCGCGATCAACGGCGTGGACCTGCGGCTGGTCCCCGCCGGTCATGTGCTGGGCTCGGCCCAGGTCGAGGCGAAGTGGAAGGGCCTGACCATGGTGGTGTCGGGCGACTACAAGCGCCGGCGCGATCCGACCTGCCCGGCCTTCGAGCCTTTGCCCTGTCACGTCTTCATCTCGGAGGCGACCTTCGGCCTGCCGGTGTTTCGCCATCCGCCGGCCGAGGAGGAGATCGGGCGGCTGGTCCGATCGCTGGGTCAGTTTCCGGAACGGGCCCATCTGGTCGGGGCCTATGCTCTGGGCAAGGCGCAGCGGATCATCATGAGCCTGCGCGAAGCGGGGTGGGAGAGGCCGATCTATGTGCACGGGGCGATGGAGCGGCTGAACGCCCTGTACGAACGCGAGGGGGTCGAACTGGGGCCGATCCTGCCGGCGCGGGGCCTGCCCAAGGGGGCGCTGGGCGGCGAGGTGGTGATCGCCCCGCCGTCGGCGATTCAGGATCGCTGGGCCCGCAGTTTCGCCGATCCGGTGACGGCCTTCGCCTCGGGCTGGATGGGGGTGCGGGCGCGGGCGCGCCAACGCGGCGTGGAGCTGCCGCTTGTGGTGTCGGACCACGCCGACTGGGGCGAACTGGTCGCCACCTTCGAAGAACTGAAGCCCGAAGAGGTCTGGATCACCCACGGCCGCGAGGAGGGTCTGCTGCGATGGGCCGAGCTGAACGGCCAGAAGGCGCGGGCGCTGCGCCTCGTCGGTTACGACGAGGAGGATGAAGAGGCGCTGGAGGTCCGGCCCGACTGAAACCGGGCCTGAAACCCGTCAGGCGCGACGGGCGGCGCGGCGCTTCGGAGCGCGGGTGTCGGCGCCGTCGCCATCATCATCGGCGGCGGCGGCGGCCTGCACCGTCGACAGGGCGGCGTTCATGGCCATGCGCAAGCGTTCGGGCTTGATCGGCTTCTCGACCACGGCGGCCATGCCGATGGACAGATAGTGTTTGGCGTCTTCCGGATCGGCGTTGGCGGTCAGGGCGACGATGGGAATGCGGCTGACGGGGCCGTTCAGGGCGCGAATGGCCTGGGTGGCCTGGACGCCGTCCATGCGCGGCATCTTGATGTCCATCAGGATCAGGTCGTAGCGGTTCTCCTGCACGGCCTGAACCGCCTCAAGCCCATCCTCGGCCAGTTCGGAGCTGCAGCCGAACATCTCGCACAGGGCCTGGGCCACGACCCGGTTGGTGGCGTTGTCGTCGACGATAAGGATGTGCGGGGCGGACTGGAGGTTCAGCTCCGAAAGGTCCGACACGTTCGAGGCGGCCTCGACCTCGACCACGGCCCGGCGCGCGGTCATGTCAAAGGCGAAGGTGGCGCCGCGCCCCTGGTTGTTTTCGGCCCAGATGCGGCCGCCCATGCGGTCGACCACCTGACGGCAGATCGACAGGCCCAGACCGGCGCCGTCAGGACCCGAGCCGTGAACGAAGGGCTCGAAGATGGAATCGACGCGGTCTGCGTCCACGCCGGGGCCGTCGTCGCGGACGCGAGCCTGCATGCGGATCTGATCGCCGTCGACCCAGGCCTTGAGCCTGGCCTCGACCATGCCGTTGCGCGCGAATTTCAGGGCGTTGCCGATCAGGTTGTTGAACACCTGTTTCAACCGCACGCCGTCGATGACGGCCGCCAGTTCGGTGTCGCCTTCATAGCCGACCATCAGGGTCACGCCGTCCTGGGACGCGCGCGGCTCCCACAGGGACTGGACGTCGTCCATCACGGCGCGAAGGGGGGTGGGGACGGGGTTCAGCTCAAGCTCGCCCGCCTCGGCCTTGGACAGATCGACCGCGTCCTGAAGGATTCGCAGCAGGCTTTCGGAGGAATCGACGATGGTCTGGACGTGGGCCTGGGCCGCTTCGTTCAGGGGTTGGCGGCGCAGCAGTTCGGCCACGGCCAGCACGCCGTTCATCGGGGTGCGCAGCTCATGGCTCATGATGGCCAGGAACTGGCTCTTGGCGCGGGCGGAGGCGATGGCCTGGGCGCGGGTGTCGTTGAGGATGGCGGCCTGATCGGCCATCTTGGCGTCGTATTCGCGCTGGCGGTCGGTGGCCGCCTTGAGCAGGGTCGCCGCTGTGCCCACCCCGTGATAGCGGCCGTTCTTGGTGACGATGAAGCCGCGCAGCAGGGCGGCGGGACCGCCCCGCGACATGATGTCGGAGAAGGCGTCGATCCGGGTGTCGCCTTCGACGACCGCAGGTTCGGCGTCCATGGCGAAACTGATGGGGCGGGTGTCGTAAAGGGCGTGGCCGAAGCGGCCGGCGATTTTCTGAAGGAAGGCGGTGCGTTCGACCAGACCCACGGGACGGTCATTTTCGACAACCGGGATGACCAGAGTGTCAGGCTCGCGCTCGAAACGCGCAAGCACCTCGCAGCCGAGCGTCGACGGGGCGATGGGCTCGGGCCGTTCTGAAAGGGTCTCAATGGTCGGCATACTGCCTGGAACTCCTTACTCGGTGAT
This sequence comes from Brevundimonas sp., assembly GCF_030656255.1. GTDB lineage: Bacteria > Pseudomonadota > Alphaproteobacteria > Caulobacterales > Caulobacteraceae > Brevundimonas. The sequence continues at coordinate 36,827 of NZ_JAUSOE010000077.1, forward strand.
ACTCTGGACCGGTAGCGCTTGCGGATTAGTTAAGCTGGATCAAAAAGTTTCGCGGATGACATGCGGTGTCATCTTCGGACCGGCGAACCGGATTTTGCGCCGCTGTCCGCTCTGGTGTAGAAGGCCGGCCCGACCCATATGGGTCCCCATCCCTTTGTGCATGCGCGCGGCCGACCGGCCGACCGCAGATTCGTCATGAGCGTCATCCTGGAAAAGACCCCCACATCGGCCCTGGTCCTGTTCTCCGGCGGGCAGGACAGCGCGACCTGTCTGGCCTGGGCGCTGGAGCGGTTCGACCGGGTGGAGACGGTCGGCTTCGACTACGGCCAGCGCCATCTGGTCGAGATGGAGGCGCGCCAGGCTGTGCGTGCGGGGATCAAGACGGCCCTGCCGCAATGGGCCGACCGTCTGGGCGACGACCATGTGGTGGACCTGACCGGCTATGGCCGGATCGCCGAGAGCGCCCTGACCGCCGATCGCAAGATCGAGATGGATGCGCGCGGCCTGCCGACCACCTTTGTGCCGGGGCGCAACCTGATCTTCCTGGTGGCCGCGGCGGCCCTGGCGGATCGGCGCGGGCTGGAGGTGCTGGTCGGCGGCATGTGCGAGACGGACTATTCCGGCTATCCCGACTGTCGCCACGAGACCATGGAGGCCATGGCGCGCGCCCTGTCGCTGGGGCTGGACAAGCCGGTGGTGATCGACACCCCGTTGATGTGGCTGACCAAGGGGCAGACCTGGGCGCTGGCCGAGCGGATCGGCGGCGAGGCTCTGGTCGAACTGATCATCGAGGACAGCCACACCTGCTATCAGGGCGACCGGACGCATCGGCACGCCTGGGGCTATGGCTGCGGCGAATGCCCGGCGTGCGAACTGCGCGCGGCGGGGTATGAAGACTGGGGCGCATCCCAGGGCGCCAAGACGTGACCTATTCGGCCAAGGAAGTGTTTCTGACCGTCCAGGGCGAGGGCGGACAGGCGGGACGGCCGGCGGTCTTTCTGCGCTTCGCCGGCTGCAATCTTTGGAGCGGGCGCGAGCAGGATCGGGCGAGCGCCGTCTGCAGCTTCTGCGACACGGACTTCGTCGGCGTGGACGGGGACGGCGGGGGCAAGTTCGCGAGCGCCGACCTGTTGGCCCATCATGTCGCGGCGATGTGGCGGGGGCGGGCGGGGGATCCGAAACTGGTGGTCTGCACCGGCGGCGAGCCCCTGTTGCAGTTGGACCCGCCGCTGATCGCGGCCCTGCGGGCGCGGGACTTCGAGATCGCCATCGAGAGCAACGGCACCCTGGCGGCGCCGGACGGGATCGACTGGATCTGCGTCAGTCCCAAGGCCGACGCCGATCTGATCCAGGTCAAGGGGCAGGAGCTGAAGCTGGTCTATCCGCAGGCCAAGGCCCTGCCGGAGCGGTTCGAAGACCTGGATTTCGAACGGTTCTGGCTTCAGCCCATGGACGGCCCCGACCAGGCGGAGAACACCGCCGCCGCCATCGAATACTGCCTGACCCATCCCCAGTGGCGCCTGAGCGTCCAGACCCACAAGTATATCGGCGTCCGCTAATGCCCGTTTTCGAAATCACCAAACAGGCGACCTTCGACGCCGCCCACCACTTCCCCAACGAACCCGAGGGCAGCATCTATCGCCGCGTTCACGGCCATTCCTTCACGGTCGAGGCGACGATCCAGTCCGAGGTCCTGGACGCCGAGCACAACTGGGTCGCTGATCTGGGCGCGCTGGACCGGGCGCTGAAGGCGGCGGCGGAACAGCTGGATCACGGCATGCTCAACGAGCACGAGGGGCTGGAACTGCCCAGCCTGGAGAACCTGTGCCTGTGGTTCGTGAAGACCCTGAAGCCCGACTGGCCGGGGCTGTGCCGGGTGCAGGTGGCGCGGCCGACGATCAACGAGCGGTGCGTGCTGAGCCTCTAGGCGGTCAGCCACTCCACTAGCGCCGCGCTGACCGCTTCGGGCTGTTCCAGCGTCGAGGCGTGGCCGCAGTCGGGGATGATGGCGAGGCTGGCGCCCGGGATGGCGTCGGAGATTTCTTGGGCGCGATCCGGCGGGGTCAGCGGATCGCGGTCCCCGACCAGGACGAGAGTTGGAATCTTGATGTCCGCCAGGTGCGGCCGCGAGTCGATCCGCTTCGTAATCGCCGCTTCCTGGCGAATGAAACCGTCGGATCCGACATCGCGGCCCATGCGGATCTGGATGTCGATCAGGTCCTGACGGTCGCGATGGTTGGGATGAAGCAGGTTGGGCGTGACCTGGGCCAGGACCGCTTCCAGTTCGCCGTTCCGGACCCGTTCCATAAGCAGGCGTCGCGCCTCGATCTGCTCGGGCGTGTCGGCGCGGGCCGAGGTGTTAAGCAGGGCCAGTTTGATGACCCGTTCCGGCGCCTGGCGGAGAATTTCCATGGCGATATAGCCCCCCATGGAAATGCCGCCGAGCGCGAAGCGCGGCGGGGCGTCACGCAGGATGGCGGCGGCCATGGCGGCGATGGTTTCGCCCTCCAGGGTCGAGGCGACGGTGACCGGCCCTTGAGGCCACAGGGCGACGGTCTGGGAAGCGAACATTTCGGCCGTGCAGGCGAGGCCGGGGATCAGGACGGTCGGGGTCATTTGAGGACCGTAGCACGAAACCGCTTCCGGGCCGGAAGACGAGAGACTGTGGGATCAGTCGATCAGCAGGTCTTGCCCTGACGCTGGCGCTGTTCGCAGCGGCGTTGTTCGCGCTCATAGTCGCGCTGTTCGCGTTCGCGGCGGGCGCGGGTTTCCTCGTCGGAGGTGGTGACGGCGTCAAAGCCGGCGCCGACGACCGCGCCGGTAGCCTTGGCCGTGCCGCCCACCACGGCGGCGGTTCCGCCGACGACGGCGCCGACGACGCAGCCCTGGAGCATGAGGGCTGAGCCCAGAGCCATGGCCAGGCCGGTGGCGCGCAGGATGCGACGGTCGATCATTCGGATTCTCCCCTTAGGAGCGCCAGACTAGGCCCTTAATGGTGAATGGAGGCTGACGGTTCAGCCTGGGCGCTGGGGCAGCAGTTTGCGGCGCTGGCGTGACAGGGCCAGCGGGGTTCCGTCGGCGCCCCAGGCGATCGCCTCGTCCACCGTCCAGCCCAGGCCGAGGTCCAGCATCCTGAACTCGAAAAAGGCCCAGCCGTCGGGGGCGGTCTGCGGCGTCGGGTCGATCAGGATGTCGATACGCAGATCGACGGTGGTCATGGGCGCCGGGGTGGACGAAGCCGTCCAGGCCGGGGGGTAGAGGGCGTCCAGCAGATAGCAGAGCCCGACCTCGTCCAGCGGCCGACGGTCGGCCATCCGCATCCAGGTGCGTTCGATCACCGGCTTGTCCGTATTGCCGCCCAGGATGTTGGGGCCGCCGTCGAAACGGTATTCGACGTGCTGGGCGAAGTGGGGCGACATCGGCCCCTGGATGGTGGCGGCGGGGTTCAGGCTGTCCAGCGGGGGCGGCGGCAGATGAAGCGGGGTCAGGGAAGGCGTGTCGCCGTCCAGGCCATAGGTGCCGGTGGCGTGGTGGGTCATGCGGCCGTCCTGCTCGGCCTCGACCGCCGCATAGATCACATTGCGGCCGCCGCGCAGCAGGCGCGGACGAAAGGCGACCTGATCACCGAACTTGGCCGCCGACAGATACTGGACCGACAGGGTGCGCAGCGGCGCGGTCAGGGACAGGCCCTGACGCATCGACTGGGCGCACAGGGCCGCCAGCAGGCCGCCGAAGGGGAAGCCTTTCTCCGGCGCCAGGCCCGAGGGGCCGTTGGAGAAATGACCGGGAACGGGCGCTGACAGGCCGCCGTCGGCCAGGGTGTCGAAGGCCAGGGCGGCGTCGAGGGAGATCGGAGTCGTCATATGGGCCATGGGCGCGATCCTGCGTCAGGCGAAGAAGAGGCGGAAGGCTAAAAGACAGCCTTCCGCCAGTCGGGAACAAGGTCGGCGAACCGGGAGGTTCGTCAGTCCGTTGCCAAACAAGACTGACTTAGCGGGTTCGGTTTGGCAACCCTCTTGCCAAGCGGCTGACGCGAGGTCACTTTTGTCGCATGGGACGCACCGCAGACTACAGCCGCCAAAGCTGCTCCATCGCCGCCACGCTGGAGGTGATCGGCGATCCGTGGACCCTGCTGGTCATCCGCGACGCCTTCAACGGGGTGCGCCGATTCGAACAGTGGCAGGACAATCTGGGCGTGGCGCGCAACGTCCTAGCCGCACGGCTGAAAAGCCTGGTTCAGCACGGGGTGCTGGAGCCGCGCCCCTATTCCGAACGTCCGCCGCGCAATGAATATGTGCTGACCGCCAAGGGCACGGATCTGTACGGGGTGCTGGTGACCCTGCACGGCTGGGGCGTCAAACACGTCTATGGCGAGACTGACTGCGGCATCGAAATGGTTCACTCGACCTGCGGCCAGACCCTGACGCCGCGCATCGCCTGCGGCTGCTGCAACGAAATCGTCAAGCCGAGGGACATCCTGCTGACTCGTGCGGAGAACCGGCCGACGGTGGGGGACGTGATGCCGAAGGACGAGGCGGCTTAGGGATTGAGGCAGGGGGACGAAATGCGAGCGCCGACAATCGAAGATGACGGGTGGCAGCTGTTGGATGCTCAAGAACGTCATCTGGAGTTTCCGGGCAGCTTTGAAATTCCGGATGAGCGGATACGGACCGCCTTGGTTGTCGGTGACTTCGCCAAGCTGTTGTTCAGCATTGGGACAACTGGCGAAGAGGGCGATCAAGAGACCGTGGAGCGGATGTGGGTCGTCGTTTCAGAGAGAGTGGAAGGGCGATACCTCGGTCTTCTCGACAACGAACCTGAGAGCATCGCCGAGAACGACCGGCTGTGGCGCGGGGTGGAACTGCCCTTCGGGCCAGAGCATGTGATCGACGCTCAAAGGGGCGATGCGGAGAGTGTGGCCTTGAGTAAGGGCGAGCCTTTGCGTCGCTGGCCTCGCTAGGCTCAGAACGACGAAAGCCGGCCCCACCCTGCGGCGGAACCGGCTCCCGTCATCCCTTGACGCACACCACCTGACGCAGGGTGTGCACGACCTCGATCAGGTCGGTCTGGGCCGCGATGACCGCGTCGATGTCCTTATAGGCCATCGGGGTTTCGTCGATCACCTCGGCGTCCTTGCGGCATTCCACGCCCTCGGTGGCGCGGACGTGATCCTCGATCGTGAAGCGGCGCTTGGCTTCGGTCCGGCTCATGGCCCGACCTGCGCCGTGCGAGCAGGTGCAGAACGAGTCCGCATTGCCCTTGCCGCGCACGATGAAGGACTTCGCCCCCATCGAGCCGGGGATGATGCCCAGTTCGCCGTCCTTGGCCGACACAGCCCCCTTGCGGGTCAGGAAGACGTCCTTGCCGAAATGCTTCTCCTTCGAGACGTAGTTGTGGTGGCAGTTCACCGCCTCCTGCGTCGTCTCCAGATCCGGCCAGAAGGCCTTCAGCACCCCGAGCACGCTGTCCATCATCACCTCGCGGTTGGCGCGCGCGTACTTCTGCGCCCATGACACCGCCCGCACATAATCGACGAAGCCGTCCGTCCCTTCCGGGAAATAGGCCAGGTCCTGGTCGGGCAGGTTGATGTGCCAGCGGCGCATCTCGTGCTTGGCCCGTTCGATGAAATAGGTCCCGAACCGGTTGCCCACGCCGCGCGAGCCGGAGTGCAGCATCACCCACACGTCGCCCGCCTCGTCGAGGCACAGCTCGATGAAGTGGTTGCCCGTGCCCAGGGTGCCCAGATGGCCGAAGCCACGCGGGTGCGCCGCCTTGGGGTGTTTCTCGACCACCGCGTCATAGCCCGCCTTTAAATCGGCCCAGCGGGTGACGGCCGAAGCCGGCGGTTCGGCTGCCCAGGCGCCCTTGTCGTTGCGCCCGCCATTGTCTGTGCGGCCGTGCGGAACGGCCGCCTCGATGGCGGAGCGGATCGCCGACAGGTCGTCGGGCAGGTGTTCGGCGCGGATCGAGGTCCGCACCGCCATCATGCCGCAGCCGATGTCCACACCCACGGCAGCCGGGATGATGGCCCCCACGGTCGGGATAACCGACCCGACCGTCGCGCCCATGCCCCAGTGCACGTCGGGCATGACCGCGACGTGTTTGTGGATGAACGGCAGCGAGGCAACGTTCTTCAGCTGTTTCAGCGCCGCATCCTCGATGGGCACCCCCCGGGTCCACGCCTTGATCGGCGCGCCCGAGCCTTCGATCACGTCATAGCCTGACATGGCCGACGTCTCCTTCTCTGTCTGTGATCCTCCCGGACCGGACGGAGAGACGTCGCTTGCGGATACAAGAAACCCCTCCGGCCGGTGGCGGGAGGGGTTGCTGGAAAACCGAAGTCGATGACCGGTCGTTCCCTACCTACCCCTCACGCATGCGCATTCGCCCTGGACCGGCAGTCGGTCCAAGCCCTTGGGCGCATTCATGGTGACGTAGTGGGTGAACATGGGTCTCTCGTCTTCGGAGGGCGCGTTTACACTCCGAAGTTCGTCTGCACAACCCGCCGGGCGCGAGGAGTGGTCACAAGAGGCCTGTTCTCTCTCACCCCTGCGGCGTGATGAACACCGGGTTGGCGTAGAACCACAGGTCGCTCCAGGGGTCTTCGCCGGCGGGGTCGGGCGTGGGCTCCAGTTCGGCGCCGTTGGTTCCGCGGACGCGGATATAGCGGGGCGTGGTCGAGGCGGGGAGGGTGTGGCGGACGGTGATGATATCGCCGTCGCGGGTCCAGTCGGCGGCGGTGAAGCGGCGCTCGACCCGAGTGGAGGGGTTGTGGTCGGCGTCGCGGTCGGGGCGGGGGCCGGTGACGTCGCCGACGATCAGGTCCAAGCGGGTGACGGCGCTGTCCTTGCCCGAGGCGTTGGGGCCGGCGGGGTCGCGCAGGCGGATGGTGACCACGACGGGCTGGTTCGCCGGGGCCTTCAGTTCGCCGCCGATGTCCGCCGAACGGCCGCCGGATTGCGCCGTCACGTCCAGTTGGGAGATCAGGTCGCCGGTGGCGACGAAGATGCGGCCCTCGCGCAGGCCGTCCAGCACATCGGCGTGGTCGCGGCGCGCCAGGACATAGGTCTTGGAATATTCGCCGGGCCAGAAGTCGGCGCCGCCTTCGCTATAGTGGCGGTGCGAGTCCGAGGTCGAGGTGATCCACCAGCGACGGCCCTCGCCCAGCATGGAGTCCCAGAATCCGCCCAACCGCGCCGTCATCTGGTCGAACCCGCCCATGGTGGGGGCGCGGCCATAGATGCCGCGCACGCCGTCGGGCTTGATCGAGCCGTCGGGGTTCAGGGTTGCGGCCTGGTGGCCCGGCGCGCCCTCCATGCCGACCGCCACGCGCGGGGCGGTGTCGTTCCAGTCGCGCAGCTCGGCCGGGTCGTACTGGCCGTATTCGCCCAGGCCCGTCGCCGAGCGCGACGGGTGGTTGGCGATCACCACGGGCCGGTCGTTCAGCCCGTCCATGACCCGCAGGGCCTCGACCATGCGCGGCTCCTGATCGCGGGCGGGGTCGGTCGGCCAGGCCTCGCGCTTGGCGAAGCGGCTTTCGAGGTCACGCAGGGTGTCGCGCTCGGCCTCGGTGCGCGGCAGGATCAGGCTGGAATGGTCGCCGCCGGGGGTGTCGAACTCCATGCCGTAGAAGAGCAGCAGGTCCGGAATTTCGCGCCGGGCCATCAGCAGTTCGGGATAGGCCTGTTCGGCGTTCAGCTTGGAATGGTTCGGGCCGCCGTGGTCGGTGGAGACCATCCAGGACAGGCCGAAACGATGGGCCATGCGGGCGTTCTGGGGGATCGGATAGACGGCGTCGCCGGCGATGACGGCCGTGGGCGGGGCCGTGGGATCCGTTGGGTCTGGCGTATAGCCGACGCTGTAGCGGCTGTGGACGTGGTGGTCGCCGGCCAGCCAGGTCCGCGCTTCGTCCGTGGCTCCGGCTGCGGCGGGCGCGACCGGCTGGAGGCGGGCCGGATGGTGGTGATCGTGCCCTTCATGCGCAAAGGCCGGCGCGGCGACGACGGTCAGGGCGATCAGGATCGCGGCGTGAGGGCGAAGGGTCATGCGGCGGTTTCCGGCAGGGTTCGACCCCGCCTAGCGGCTCCATATGACAGACTGACGAAAAGCCGGTGCGACAGATGGCGCCCCGGACATAGTTGAGGGGGATGGATGCTGCCGCTTTCTGGCAGCAGGTCTGCTAGGATCGCGGCGTGTCCCGGTCCGAACGCCTGCTCGATCTTCTGAACGCCCTGCGGCGGCGTCGCCGGCCGGTCAGCGGTCGTGCGCTGGCCGAGGAGACGGGGGTCAGTCTACGAACCCTGTATCGCGACATCGCCAGCCTGCAGGCCCAGGGGGCGACGATCGAGGGGGAGCCGGGGGTCGGCTATGTGCTGAAGCCGGGCTTCCTGCTGCCGCCGCTGATGTTCACGCCGGAGGAGGTGGAGGCCCTGGTGCTGGGATCGCGCTGGGTGGCCGACCGGGCCGACGCGCGGATGCGCGAGGCGGCTCTGGGCGCGCTGGCGCGGATCGCGGCGGTGGTGCCGCCGGACCTGCGCGACGAGATGGAGACCTCGGCCCTGCTGGTCGTACCCGGCGCCCCGTTTCCGACCGATCTGGTCGATCCCGCCCTGCTGAGGAAGGCGATCCGCACCGAGCGGCGGTTAAGGCTGGGTTATCGCGACGAGGCGGGGGCGGCGTCGGAACGGGTGGTCTGGCCCTTCGCCCTGGTCTTCTTCGACCGGGTGCGGCTGCTGCTGGCCTGGTGCGAGCTGCGGCAGGATTTTCGCAGTTTCCGCACCGACCGGATCGTCGAGGCCGAGGTGACGGAGGCGCGTTATCCCGCCCGCCGTCAGGCCCTGCTGAAGACCTGGCGCGAGGCGCAGGAAAAACGGGGTGAGGCGGGATCATGCTGACAGGAACTGGCAGTAGTCCGGTCTAGGTTTGTTCTCGTAGAAGGCGGAGGGCGAACATGACTGACATCGACGACATTCTTCTGGCGGTGGCCGATCCCGAGGCCAGCGTCCGCTTCTATTCCGGCCTTCTGGGGCGCCGTCCCTTGATGGCCGGGCCGGACCGCGCCCTGTTCATGTTGAGCTCGGGCCGGGCGCTGGGCCTGATGCGGCGGGCCGGCGCTGAGGCGGGCGAGGGGCGCGAGCTGGAGTTTCCGCTCGACGACCCTGCCGCCGTCGAACAGGCCCATATCGACTGCTGGGACCGGGGCGCGCGCATTCTGATACCCCCGACGGAGATGGAGGCCGGGCGCGGCTTCGTGGCGCGCGACCCGGACGGCAACCGGTTGAGGGTGTTCGCAGCGGCGTGAGGCGGCGCGTGTCGAACACGCGCCGCCCAGCGATCATTTGCGCACGTACTTGTCCAGGAAGACCAGATAGGCGTCCTGGGCGGTGATGCGATTGTCGCGGCGGGTGAAGCCGTGGCCCTCATTGGGGAAGAGGACGTAGTCCACCGGCACGCCGTTGGCGCGGACGGCGGCGACCAGTTCGTCGCTCTCGACCTGAAGCACGCGCGGGTCGTTGGCGCCCTGGACGACCAGCAGGGGCTTGGTGATCCCCTCGGTATGGAACAGGGGCGAGATGCGGCGGTGGCGCTCGGCGTCGGTCGCGGGGTCGCCCATCTCGTCATACAGCGCGATGCGGTTGGCGCCCCACCAGGCGGGGATGGACTCCAGGGTGCGCACCCAGTTGGTCACGCCGAAGATGTTGACCCCGGCGGCGAAGGCGTCCGGATGGAAGGCAAGGGCGGCGGCGGTCATGTAGCCGCCGTAGGAGCCGCCCATCACCGCCACCTGGTCGTCGGCGACCCAGTCCTGCTGACGCAGCCATTCGCCGCCGGCGACGATGTCGCGCAGATCGGCCTCGCCATGTTTCTTGTCGTCCATGTGGAAGAAGGTCTTGCCATAGCCGGAGCTGCCCCGGTTGTTGGCGCCCAGGACCGCATAGCCGTGGTTCACCAGATGCTGGACCATGGCCGAATAGCCGCGCCGGGTCTGGCCGCCGGGGCCCCCGTGGACCAGGACGATGGCCGGAGCCGGATGGGCGGCCGAGGCGCCCCGGGGCTTGTAGAGGACCGCCGGGATCATCACACCGCCTTCGCCGGGGTAGCGGACGATGGTCGCCTCGACCAGGACGGCCTCGTCGATGGCGGGGTTCAGGGCGTGGGTCAGGCGGCGCGCCTGACCGGTCGTCAGGTCGGCGACGAAGATGTCAGCCGGCGAGGTGTCGGACGAGACGGTGAAGGCGATCGTCTTTTCGTCTTCGCTGAAGCGCACATTGCCGATGTCGCCGTCGGGCAGGCCGGTCAGGGCGACGGGCCGGCTCGCGGTCGTGTCCAGCAGGGTCAGTTCGGTCTTGGCGTCGGCGTTCAGGCCCGAGACCCGATAGCGGCCGCTGGGCGAATAGAAGACGAAGCTGACGTCCCAATCGGCCTGGATCAGTGGCGTCACGGCGCCGGTCGCCAGATCGTGGCGGAAGGCCTGCTGGAACTCGCCGTTCTGATCCGTGCCGATCAGGACGGCCTTGGAATCCGGCGTGAAATCATAGGCGGCGTAGGCGACATTGCCTTCATGCGGCGTCAGCAGCTTCGGCTCGCCCGGTTTGGTCAGGTCCGCCAGATAGAGGTCGTTGTTCGCGCTGGTCAGGGCCTTGTCCAGCACCAGCCAGCGGCCATCCGGCGACAGGGCGGCGGGCGAGAAACCGCCGGTGTTCTCGAACACCATCCGATGCTCATAGGTGGCGGCGTCATAGGCGATGACGTCGAAGGCGGCGGCGTCGCGACCGTTGGACATGACATAGAAGGTCTTGCCGTCGCGGCTCCAGCCTAGGAAATCGGCCTTGACCTTGTCGCCCGGCGTCAGGTCGGTGACGGTTCCATCGACGGCGCGGACGAACAGATGGCTGAGCTCGTCGCCGCCGCCGTCCTGGCTGAACAGGATGCGCGCGTCGCTCGGGAAATAGCTGACGGGATTGGCCGCGCTGGTGGTCGAGGTCGTCAGGGCGACGGGATCGCCCCCCGCAACCGGCAGGGCATAGGCGTTGAACACCCCGGTCTTGTCCGACCGGATCAGCACCGATTGGCCGTCGGGCGAAAATGCCTTGGCCCCACTGTAGGCCAGGCCATAGCTGGTGGTGTCGAAGAATTGCGCCGCCGTATAGGTGGGCGTGGCCGGCTGAACGGCGGCGGGCTGGGCCGCAGCTTCGGCGGCGAGCGCCGAGGCGGGAAGGGCGGCCATGAGGGCCAGTACGGAAACCAGGCAGGCGGCGGTGCGCATCGGAACCTCTCGTCAGGGATGATGACCGTAAGAGGCGCCAGAAGATCACGGCGGATGCAGCCTGTCTCCGATTTAATCCGGCGGCCCTAAAGCGCTTCCAGGAAGGCGACGAGGTCGGCGCGTTCCTGGGCCGTCAGTTCGCGTTTGAGCAGCAGGGGATCGGTCGTAGGGAAGAGGGGGTCGTCCTTCTGATCTGGGTCGGGGCGCGGGCGGGCGCCGCCGGCGTCATAGAAGGCGACCACGCCCTCCAGCGTCGGCAACAGGCCGTTGTGCATCCAGGGGCCGGTGCGGCTGATGTTCAGCAGGGACGGCGTGCGGAAGGCACCGACGTCGGCGGGGTCGCGGGTGACGTCGTAACGGCCCAGATCCTGGCGCGCGCGGCCATAGAAGCTGAGGCCCAGATTGTGGAATTTCTGGTCGCTGAGAAGAGGGCCGGAGTGGCAGTTGGCGCAGCCGGCCTTGGTGCGGAACAGGTGCAGGCCGCGCCGCTGTTGATCGTTCAGGGCGTCGGCGCGACCGGCGAGCAAGCGGGCGTAGGGGCTGGAGCGGGGCTCGAGAGTGCGCTGGAAGGTGGCCAGGGCCTTGGCGATCCGGTCGGTGGTGACCTCGGGCGAACCGAAGGCCTGGGCGAAGGGGGCGGCGTAGGATGGGTCGGCCGCGATGCGGGCTGTGACCACAGGCAGGTCGGCGGCCATCTCCTTGGCGTCGACGATGGGGTGCAGGCTCTGTTCCTCCAGCGTCCTGACCCGGCCGTCCCAGAACAGGCTGGTCGCCCAGGCGGCGGTGACGACCGAAGGGGCGTTGCGCCGGCCCCTCTGACGGTCATGACCGAAGGAGGTGCGGAGGCCGTCAGCGAAACCCAGTTCCCGTACATGGCAGGAGGCGCAGGCGATCTGGCCCGAGGCGGACAGTTTCGGATCGTCGAACAGGCGCTGGCCCAGGGCGGTCTTTTCCGGCGTGGTCGGATTGTCGGCCGGTTCGGGCGCGGGTGGCAGGGGGGCGAACTCCGCAAAGGTCGCGCCCTCCTGCAGGAGCGGTCGCGGCCATGTGTCCGGGCCGCCGGCGTAAGCGAGGCGAAGCTCGGCGTCGCTGGCCGGCGTCTGGACGCGCGACACCGCCGCCCCCACGCCCAGATGGAGCGCTAGGACGGCGACGACGATGGCGGCGATGTCGCGGGTCGGTTTCAACGTCTTCAGTACTTGTACTTCAGCGTGACCCAGATGTTCCGGCCCAGCTGATAGGGCTGGGTCGTCGCGGTCGCGTTGTTGTTCCGGATCGTGTCGAACAGGTTGTTGACCCGCAGGTCCAGCGTCGCCGTGCCGAATTGGCTGCGGGCGATCTCGGCCTGAAGCGACAGATTGGCGTCGATGGAGGCGTCGTACTGGACCTCGCCGTAGACGTCGTAGGCCGACCCATCGACGGTGATGTTTTCACCTGTATCCTCGACCTGCTTGAATTCGTCCTTGAAGCGGGCGTTGACGTTGGTGCGGATCCGGCCGTTCAGCCAGGTCGATCCCCAGTCGGCGTTGATGACGACGGGGGATGCGTAATCCGGGCGCTGGTTGTCGGCCAGCGCCTTCCACATCGAGACGACTTCGCCCTTGTAATAGACCAGCTCGGCAGCCGTATCCTCAAGCTCGTCATAGTACTCCATCGCCGATGTCTCGGTGTGGGAGAAGTTGCTGTTCAACGAGATCGTGTGGCGGCCGAAATTGCGCAGCCATTCGACTGATAGGCCGCGGTAGCTGGACGAGCCGTCGTTATCCACCGTCGAGACGGTGCGGCTGCGCGTTCCCGAAGTTTCGCTGACATAGGTCTCGGTCGTCTCGGTCAGGGAGAACTGATCCTTGCCTTCGCGCAGTATGCCCTTGATCCGGTATTCGCCGCCCAGCAGGGCCCCGCTCACTGCCGCCGTCAGCTCGTCGGAGTAGGGCGTCTTCAGATCGGAGTCCGAATATCGAGCCGACGACGTGTGGGAATACAAGGTCCAGTCGCCGTAAATGCCGCCTGAAGCGGTGCGGCGATAGGTGTAGTTGTCCGGGGCGTTCTCACGAAGGGCGTAACCCAGGAAGCCGCGGCTGTAGTAGCGGTTCAGACCGACCGTCGCGGTCATGCCGAACCAGGGCAGGTCGTGGGCGACGGACAGGCGCGGCGAGAAGTCGTGGTTGCCCAGGAAGGTCTCGTGATCGTAGCGGAGACCGGCCCGGACATCGAAGCCGCGCCAGTCGAAGTCGTAATTGCCCCAGAGGCTGTAGGTCTGCAGATCCGCCTCGGTCTGGTAGGCCTTGTAGATCGAGTACTGCGTCAGGACGTAGGAGCCGGGTACGCAGGTGAGGGCCGCCGCTTCTTCCGGGTAAAGGCATCTGATCGCCGAACTGACCGTGCTGCGCGAATAGGCGTAGTTGTCCTGAGGCCGGTTCTTTTCCGCTGTCGTATGGGTGAAGTCGAAGCCTGCTGTCAGCTTGCCGCCGGCCAGGGGCTGCGACCAGGTGGTCTTAAGGCCGTAGTCCTGCTGCGACTGTTCCAGATCGCCGAAACTGCCCATGGTGCAGTTGGTGCTGGTGCACCAATCGACGCTGGCGACGGACGAGGGAAGGCTGAGATTTATGGCGGGGGCGTCGCGGTCGTTGTCGGAGTCGGCGTAGGTCAGTTGGACGCTCCAGTCGGCGATCCCATGCTTGCCACGTAGGCGCAGGTTGGAGGCCAGGCCGCCGCCGTGCTGGTACATTTGGTTGTCTATCCCGTTGCCCGAAGCGTTCATGCTCTCGTAGGGGCTCCAGGTGATCTGGCCGTCCAGCGTCAGGTCCGCCGCCAGGTCGTACTCTCCCTTCAGCAGGAAGTTCTCGCTCTTGCTGGTTTGGCCGAACGGTCCGCCGCCGTAGGTGTCGCCGCGATAGTAGGTGACCGTGGCCTCTGAGTAGTTGTAGCCGCCGATCAGACGCAGGCGATCATTCACCGGCAGATCGACGGTGAAGCCGTAGCGCGACTTGTCGTAGTCGGGCTTGTCGGGATAGACGCCTTTCAGCTCGGCGCGCACGGCGTCGGTCATCCGGTAGCTGGCCATGTCCGTCTGGGTGAAGCCGTAATAGGCCGTCGCGCCATAGGTATGGGCCGGGGCGCGGGTCTTGATATCGACCACCCCGCCCAGGAAGCCGCCGTACTCCGCCGAAACGTTCGAATCGATCAGCTTGATCTCGCCGACCAAGCTGGAATCGACCCAGATGGACTGGGCCGAAGCCGCGCCGGCGACTTCGTCATAGTGCTGGGCGTTGGTGTTGAAGCTGTCGAGGCGCGAGTTCACGCCGACGCCGTCCAGGACGAAGAGATTGTCCAGATAGCTGGACCCGGAGATCGAGATGCGCGAGGGCCGCAGGTCCTGAAGGCTCTCGTCGTCAGCCATGCCTTCGTCGGCGCTGAACTGGACGGTTGGGGCCAGCTTCAGAAGTTGGTTGGCGTCGCCCGAGCCGGGGGCGCGGTCCTGGACCGATTCGCCGCTGAAGATCGTCGTGCCGGAATCGACGGCGGAGCCGAAACTGTAGGCGGTGGAGGCCGTGGACTCGTCAGTGACAACCACGGTGGGAATGGCTTCGTCGGTTTGGGGCGTGGTTTGGGCTTGAGCGGCGCCGGCCAACAGAAGCGCCGCCGCGCTGGCGGAAGAGACGAGTGCGATACGCATGGTGGTGACCCCAAACCCTGAATGAAGGGTGGGCGGATTAAGCTGAACATTAGTTATATGCAACTGATTCTCAGTTGCGTTATCAACAATCCGGTTCTATTCGGTCGCGCATGCCGTTCGAGTTTATTTCCCCACTCGCCAAGGCGGGGACCGGAGCGGTCGTCGCCGTTGTCCAGATGGGCCTATTGGCCCTACTGACCGTAGACGCCGCACGCGCGCCTGCGCCGGACCAGGGCGGGGCGCCGGTGATCGAGCTGACGCTGACGCCGCGTGCGGCCTTTGACAGCGTCAACGGATCGACGGATTCGACGGCGGCCAAGGCTGAAGACGCCGCCGAAACAGCGCGGAAGCCGACGCTCAAGACCGCGCCGACTCCACCGGAGGCGCGGGTGACGCCGACCCCGTTCCCTGCGCTGGAGACGACGCCCATCGCCCTGGCGTCTGTCGCCTCGGCGCCGCTCGCGACGATCCAGACTGAAGGGACGGGCAGGGGGGAGGCGGGCGCGGACGGCGCGCGGGAATCGCGGCGGGGTATGACGGGGGGCGGCGCGGCGGCG
>NZ_JAUSOE010000082.1 GCF_030656255.1 Brevundimonas sp.
TCGGCGTCGCCATCGGGGCCATCACCTTCACCGGCTCGGTCATCGCCTTCGCCAAGCTGAACGGCAACATGAGCGGGTCGCCGATCATCCTGCCGGCGCGGCACCTTATCAATGTCGGCCTGGCGCTTGGCCTGGTCTTCCTGATCGGCATTCTGATCGGCACCGGCGGGGCGGCGACCTGGGCCTTCTGGGGCGTCTTCCTGATCGCCCTGGTGCTGGGCGCGACCCTGATCATCCCCATTGGCGGCGCCGACATGCCCGTCGTGGTGTCGATGCTGAACTCCTATTCCGGCTGGGCGGCGGCGGCGCTCGGCTTCACGCTGGAGAATATCGCCCTGATCATCACCGGCGCCCTGGTCGGGTCGTCGGGCGCGATCCTGAGCTACATCATGTGCAAGGGCATGAACCGCAGCTTCATCAGCGTCATCCTGGGCGGCTTCGGCGGCGCGGACGCGGCGGCCGGTCCCGCCGGCGCCAAGGAGACGCGGCCGGTCAAACAGGGCTCGGCCGAGGACGCCGCCTTCATCCTGAAGAACGCGTCCAAGGTCATCATCGTGCCCGGCTACGGCATGGCCGTGGCCCAGGCCCAGCATGCGCTGCGCGAAATGGCCGACAAGCTGAAGGAAGAAGGGGTCGAGGTGAAATACGCCATCCACCCCGTCGCCGGCCGCATGCCGGGCCACATGAACGTCCTGCTGGCCGAGGCCAACGTCCCCTATGACGAGGTGTTCGAGCTGGAAGACATCAACGCCGAGTTCGCCACCGCCGACGTCGCCTTCGTCATCGGCGCCAACGACGTCACCAACCCCGCCGCCAAGACCGACCCGACCAGCGCCATCTACGGCATGCCGATCCTGGACGTGGAGAAGGCTGGGACCGTGCTGTTCATCAAGCGCGGCATGGGCTCGGGCTATGCCGGCGTGGAGAACGAGCTGTTCTTCCGCGACAACACCATGATGCTGTTCGCCGACGCCAAGAAGATGGTCGAGGGTATCGTGAAGGGACTTTAGTCGTCAGCGTCTATCGTTTCAGCGCAGACAGAGATCGTTCGACCTTCATCAACACGACACTGACGGCCACACTCGAAGGTGGGCTGTCCGCTGTTTCCGCTTTCGATCATCGCACTGCGGCCAGGCGCGTAGGAGTGTGACTGCACGGCTTCTTGTCCCGCCAGCTTGCACATTTCGCGAGTAAAGCCGGGCGTGATGAGGGCGTGGCCGCTACTACCTGCTGGATAAACGAACAGCGTCCAGTTTTCTTTGTCGCCGCACGAAGTGAGCATCAGCGATGAGAAAATTAGAAGGCTGACTCGCAAAAGTCTCATGCCGCCTCGCTCACCGGCCGCAACGTCCCCGTATCACGCATCATCCTGTGCGCATTGATCGGATCGATGTCGCAGCCGTTGGGCCAGGTCGGAACGCCCATCTCGACGAAGACGCGGGCGAAGAAGGCCGGATTCTTCAAGGGTTCGGTCATCGGCCCCAGTGCCGTGAACTCGCTCAGATTGATGACGCCCAGGGTGTCGTCGTCGAACACGATCTCCAGTCGGTGGTCGGCCAACGCCCGAACGCGGCGGGCTCGGACCATCTTGATCTCAGTCATCCGACAGACCCTCGATCCTGAACGTCGGCTGTCCCGACACGGCCAAATCGATATGATGGGCCTGTCTCATGATCATCAAGGATTGTGTCCGTGTCTAGTTTCGATGGCGTAACCGCCGCCGACATCATCCGCCTGCTCGACCTCCAGCCCCATCCCGAGGGCGGCCATTATCGCGAGACTTTCCGCGACCCACGCACGGTCGAGGGGCGGTCGGTGGGGACGGCGATCTATTTTCTGCTGGCGGCGGGCGAGCGGTCGCACTGGCACAGGGTGGACGCGGCCGAGATCTGGCATTTCCACGCCGGCGCGCCTCTGGCGCTGGAGATCGAGGGGCAGGGCGTCGTGATCCTGGGCGTCGATCTGGCGGCGGGGCAGAGGCCGCAGGCGGTGGTGCCGACCGGGGCGTGGCAGGCGGCGCGAAGCCTGGGCGACTGGACCCTGGTCGGATGCACGGTCGCGCCGGGGTTCGAATTTGCCGGTTTCGAGCTGGCGCCGGATGATGGGCCGCCTCTGGAGGGGTGATCATGGCCAGCGCGCCCAAGACTCGTTAGGTGAAGACCCGACCCACCGACGCCTCGGTCGATGACTTCATCGCCGCCGTCGAGGACCCGCGCCGACGGGCCGACGCAGCGGCCATGTGCGCCCTGATGGCCGAGGCGACCGGCGAACCGGCGGTGATGTGGGGATCGTCCATCGTCGGCTTCGGCCATACCGACGGCCCGACCGGCGACTGGCCGCTGATCGGCTTCTCGCCGCGCAAGGCCAACCTGGTCCTCTATGTCGCCGGCTTCCCAGGGCGGGAGGATTTGGTGGCGAAGCTGGGCAAGGTGAAGACCGGCGTGGGCTGTATCTACGTCAACCGACTGGACCAGCTGGATGGCGCGGTGCTGCGCGACCTGTGCGACCAATCCGTGGGGGCGATGCGAGCCCGCCATCCGGGGTGATGAGGGCCGTCCGGCCCATCGTCTCGCCAACCGCTGAAACCCCTATCGCCCGAACGTGACCAGCGCTATCACGCATCCGTGAACACGCTGTCCAAACCCGCCCTCGTCGCCCATCGCCGTTTCGAGGCGCTCGATTCCCTGCGCGGGGTGTGCGCCATCCTGGTGGTCATGTTCCACATGCCGGTCGCCAGCCATTGGCGGAGCTGGGACTTCATCCAGCACGCCTATCTGTTCGTCGATTATTTCTTCGTCCTGTCGGGCTTCGTCATCGCACATGCCTATGCCGAGCGGCTGAAGACGGGGGCGGACGCCGGGCGGTTCATGGTGCGGCGGTTCGGGCGGATCTGGCCGATGCACGTGCTGATGCTGGCGGCCTATGTAGGGCTTGAACTGGCGCGGCTGGTTTTCCATTTTGATGGGGCGGCGCCGTTTACGGGGGATCGGTCGGTGGGGGCGATCTTCACCAATCTGGCCCTGATCCAGGCTTGGCACATCCATCCGCACCTGACCTGGAACGGGCCGTCTTGGACGCTGAGCGCAGAGTGGGCCTGTTATCTGATCTTCGCCGGCCTGGTCCTGGTGGCGCCCAAGCGGTTCCGCTGGATCGGCCTGGTCCTGGCCATCGTCGGGGGCGTGCTGGTGGTCAGCTACGCCCGGCGCTGGATGAACACCACCTATGACTTCGCCGTGCCGCGCGCCGTCTATGGCTTCTTCCTGGGCTGCCTGCTGCAGGGCCTATGGATGAACATCCCGCGCCTGAAGGGCCTCGCCGCCACGGGGCTGGAGATCGCGGCCATCGTCGGAACTTGCGTCTTCGTGGCCTGGGCCCAGGGGCCGGTGACGGTGGCCGTCACCCTGGTCTTCGTCGCCCTGGTCTGGGTGTTCGCAGGCGAGGAGGGACGGGTGTCGCGCCTGCTGGATCATCCGGCCCTGGTGACCCTGGGGCGCTGGTCCTTCTCCATCTACATGGTCCACATGTTCATCCTGACCGTGATGCTGATCATCGCGCGCAAGCTGGACTGGATGCCGGGCGGACGGCGCGTCGACTTCGGCTCGGTCTGGCTGAACGACCTGTTCGCGCTCGGCCTGTTCGGCTTCATCGTCGTGATCGCCGTCTGCGCTCACAATCTGGTCGAACGGCCGGCCCAGCGCCTGATCGACCGCTGGACCAAGCCCAAAGTCGCCTGAATTCAGGCCGCCATCAGCCAGGGCGTTTCCGCCGGGTCCGACCGGGCCTCGTCCCACAGGGCGTCCTCGTCCGAATAGCGGGCGATGGCGGCGGCGGAGATGACGTCCACCACCTGTTCTTCCAGCCGATCCCAGATGACGGCCAGGTCCGACGATCCGTCGGCCTCGCACGGCACGATCAGATAGCGGTTGGCGTTGACGGCGTTGGTAGGATTGAAACGAGCCATTTGATGATCTCCTGAAGCGGTCGGCCTCTTGTCGATGAGGATGTTATGGCGCACTGATACGTCAGAAACGGACGTATCATTCAGGAGCGACGGTGAGACACGACAAGGCGGCCATGGTGATCGACCTGGCGCGGCGTATGGCCGCCAGCGCCGAAGGCCTGACCATCGACGAGATGGCGCGTGACATGCGCGTCGCTCGCCGCACCGCCGAGCGCATGCGCGACGCCGTCTTCATGCTGTTCCCGACGGTGGAGGAGGTGTCGGACCCGCCGTCGAAACGCTGGCGCATCCGCGGCGGTCTGTCGGCCTTCGAACAGGCCCCCACGGCCACCGAGATGCTGGAATTGTCCAAGGCGGCCACAGGCCTGCGCACGGCGGGCGAACCTGCGCGGGCGGCGGCGCTGGAGGGACTGGAGCGCAAGCTGAAGGCGGCGATGCGCTCCACCACCCTGAACCGGATGGCCCCGGATCTGGAGGCCCTGGTGCGGGCCGAGACCATCGCCGTCCAGGCCGGGCCGCGCCCCTCGGCGGACGAAGGCCTGCTGACCGCCATTCGCGGGGCGGTGCTGGCGCAACAGCCGCTTGGCTTCACCTATTCCCGGCCGGGCGCCGAACCGCGCCGCCGCACCGTCGCCCCGTGCGGGGTCATGTTCGGCCGCGCCAACTATCTGGTCGCCGCCGACCGCGAGACCGGCCGTATCCAGACCTTCCGCCTGGACCGGATGAGCAGCGTCGCCCCGCAGGAGGGGGTGGCGGCCCCGCCCGCCGACTTCGACCTGGGCGTTTTCGCCAGCCAGTCCTTCGGCATCTATCAGGACGAGATCGAGGACGTGGTGCTTCGCATCGCCCCCGAGGGTGCGGCCGAGGCGAAGAGCTGGCGTTGGCACCCGACCCAGTCGTTCGAGGACCAGGCGGACGGCGGCGTCATCGTGCGGTTCCGGGCGTCTGGCATGCGCGAACTGGCCTGGCACCTGTTCACCTGGGGCGAACAGGCCATGATCCTGGCGCCCGCGCGGCTTAAGGCCGTCATGGCGGGGGAACTGGCGGCGGCCGGACGCGCTCTGGACGCGGCGCGCGGATGACGAAGGCTTAAGGTGACGCTGTCGCCCGTCGTCGCTATGGCCGCCATGATCAATCGGAGAACTCCATGCGTCTGAAGACGGCCCTTATCTGCGCCGCCCTTGTCGGTTTCTCGACCGTGGCGGCCTGCGCCTCGCCCGCCGTCGTCGGCTCTCAAGGCCGGGGCGCGGCCGAGGACGGTCGCGTCGCCGTGTCGGTCGAACGCGACGGCGGCCGCTGGACCGCCGACTATCAGATGGACCGCGACGCCCCGGCCTGGGCCTTCTTCCGCTCGGCCCTGCTACGCGAGAGCCGCCAGCCGTGGCGACCGGCTTGGTGGCGGGTGGAGACGCCGGGCGTGGTGCTGGAGCGGATCGGCGATTACGACGTGTTGCGCTCGACCGACGGCGGGCCTGTGCCGCGCAATGTCCGCATCATCATGACGCCGCGCCCCGGCGATCTGGAGGCCGAATATGACCCGGCCCTGGTGTTCTCGGACGGCACGGTGGCGCTATTTTCCGGCCAGTTCGACGTCATCCCGCTGGAGTCAGCCGCCGCCGCCCGCGCTTTGCCGCGCGATCTGAATGGCGTCGATGTGCCCGGCGGTCCGGCCAGCGTGACCTGGCGTGACCGCGCCGGCCCGGTTCTGTTCAAGGGCGAGCGCGCGCCCCAGGTGACGGCGGTGGACGCCCAGACCTATGTCCTGTTCGGCGACGCGACGACGCGCCAGGGGGAGGGGATCACCACCGTGATCGATCCCGGCCTGCCGCGCTGGCTGGGCGACGAACTGGCCGGTTTCACCCCCCGCGTCATGGCCTATTACGCCCAGCGTCTGGGTCGGGCTCAGGGCGAAGCGCCCACCTTGATGGTCAGCTGGACCGGCCCGACCAAATCCCTGTCCAGCATGGGGGGCAGCGTTTTGCCGGGTCTGATCTCGATGAATTTCGAAGGGGAGGGGGTGCTGGACCCCGACGCCCAGGCCCTGGCCCGTGCCCACTGGTTCATCGGCCACGAGGCGGCGCATTTCTGGCTGGGGTCGCAGGGGCTGAAATATCAATACGCCCGCGAGGCCTGGATCACCGAGGGCGGGGCCGACCTGATGGCGGTGCGGGCGCTAAAGGCCATCGACCCCGCCTATGACGACCGGGCCGAACTGCAGCGCGAGGTGGACGACTGCGTCACTCTGTCGACGGGCAAGCCCGTGGCCTCGGCCGGGGACCGGGGCGACAACCGCGCCTATTACGCCTGCGGCGCCGTCTGGGGCCTGGTCATCGAAGCGGCGGAGCGACGCGCGGGCGGGGGCGACTTCTTCGACGTGGTCGCCGATTTCCAGCGGCGCGACAATGACGACGGGGTGCTGAGCCGCGACGAATGGTTGGGCGCTCTGACCCGCCTGTCGCGCGACCCCACCCTGGCCAACGACATCTCGACCATGCTGGACCAGGGCGTCGCCAACCCTTCCGCCGTCATCGCCCGCCTGTTCCAGCGCACCGGCGTCGCTTTCCGTCTGGAGAACGGGCGGGTGATCCTGATCTGACGGCTTTGATGCGGATCAAGGCGGGCAGGGTCCGAAGGGCGCATTCAGGCTTCGGTAAAGAGGAGCACCGCCATGACCTATGCAAGCCTGATGGTCTATGTGGATGACGAAGCCGACAATGTCGCGCGGATCGGTTTCGCGCGCGATCTCGCCGCCATCCATGACGCGACCCTGATCGGCATATCCGTCAGCGAGCCCGAGCCGCCGCTGGTCGACGCCTATGTCGCCGGGGGAATGGCCGGCGAAATCCTGTCCTTGCGCCGGGACCAGGCGGACGGAGAACTGTCCGCCGCCAAGGTCCGATTCCTAGAGGCCATGAAGGATACCGGCATAGATCACGAATGGCGAGCTGAGACGGGCTATCCCGCCTCGTGCGTCGCACGCCATGCGCGGGCGGCCGACCTGATCCTGGTGGGGCGTGACGCCGGGCGCCTGCCCTATCGTGCGCCGGACGCCGGAGACCTGATCATGAACATCGGCCGGCCCGTTCTGGTCGCGCCGCCTCACGCCCAGGCCGCGCCGGTCGACGGCGTCGTCCTGGTGGCGTGGAAGGAAGGCCGCGAGGCCCAACGCGCGGTCGCCGCCGCCCTGCCGCTGCTGAAACAGGCGCGCGAGGTCAAGGTGGTCGAGATCTGCGCCTCGGCCGACGCGGCCGCCGCCGCCGCGCGCGTCGCCGACGTCGCCGCCTGGCTGCGCCGCCATGGCGTCGTCGCCGAAAGCGAGGCCAAGGTGCGCGACGAACGCCCTGCCGGCGACCGCATCCTGGCCCTGGTCGAACAGACCGGCGCCAATCTGATCGTCTCCGGCGCCTGGGGTCATTCGCGGATGCGGGAATGGGTCCTGGGCGGCGTCACCCAGGCCCTGCTGAACCGCAGCCAGTCCTGGCTGCTGCTGAGCCATTGAGGTCGCCGTGACTTCAGCGGTCTTCGCGGGAGTGGAAGATGCGGGCGACAACGACCACGTCCAAATCGACGCGGTACTGAACCACGTAGCCGCTGGCGCCGAAGGGGATGTAAAGCTCGCGTCGATTGTCTCTGATAATCGGATGGCGGTTAGGCATGACTTCCAGGGATGTGACGCCTTTCTGGATCGCAACTACGCAACGGCGGGCCGCCGTTTCGCTATGCTGGCCAATGAATTCCGCTAGGCGTTGAAGGTCCGCATCGACCGCCTCTCCCAACCGGACGGTGTATTTCAACGGCGGGCGGCCAACTTGTCTTCTACGGCTTGTTCAAACCGCCGCATGGCGTCTTCCAGTGTGACGAACTTGCCGGTGCGATCATACTCCGCGAGGCGGCGATCTGCCTCGGTCCAGTCATGCTCCGACGGCCTTGCCTCAAAGACTGCGGCGTCTTCACAGACCATCATGCCGCCTTCGCCCGTGTCGCCGTGCGATTCCATCAGCGCCTCCACGATAATCCTCACGGCATAGTCTTCGGGAGCCATCCTTGCCTCAAGCGCCGCGTCCTTGAGACACCTCAGGACTTCGTCGGTCAGATCCAGCTTGAGGACACTGTGGGTCATTGCGAAACCCTATCGCAACTATGAGTAGATGTGAACTCACATCGCTGCGAACGGATAGGGGCTGACCGATTTGGACCAGTCGTCCACCGCCAGCGGCCGGTCGATCGGCGCAGCGGCGCGTTCGGCGCAGGGATGGCGGTGACACAGGCGGCAGGCGGGGCCGATGGGCGTGACCTCGGGCCGCTCCAGATCCAGGCCGTGGGCATAGGCCAGGCGATGGGCGTGGCGCAGTTCGCAGCCCAGGCCGATGGCCAGGTCGTGGCTCTCGCCGAAGCCGTCCCGGCCCTGCCGCTCGACCGTCCGGGCGAAGGTGAACCAGCGGCCGCCGGGCTTGCCGTCCTGGGCCGGGGTCTCGATGATCTGGGTGATGATCCGGCCCGGCGTGCGGAAGGCTGAGTGCAGCCGCCAGCGCGGGCAGGCGCCGCCATAGCGCGAAAAGGGAAACGCCCCCGCCGCATAGCGTTTGGAGATGTTGCCCGCCTGATCGACCCGCATCAGGAAGAAGGGCACCCCCCGCGCCGTCGGCCGCGACAGGGTAGTCAGACGATGCGCCGCCTGCTCATAACTGACCCCGAACCGCGCCTGCAGCCGCGCCAGGTCATAGCCCGTCTCCTCGGCTGTGCGCTGAAAGGCGGCGTAGGGCATCAGGGTCGCGGCGGCGAGGGTATTGGTCAGGGCCACTTTCAACAAGGATCGCGTCGCGGCGTCGGGCGCGCCGGCCGTCTCGACCATGGCGTTCAGCGCCTGTCCGTGTTCGACTAGGACCAGCTGATAGGCGACGGCGAAGGCGCGCGAGGACGGCCCTAGGGTCTCGGACAGCAGCAGCCGCCGCCGGTGCAGGTCATAGCGCCGCGTCCATTCCACCATCACCTCGGCCGGCAAGGTGCGGACGCCCAGGTCGTGCTTGGCCGCCAGCCGCAGGCGCGCCGCCGGCTCAAACCCGTCGCCATGGGCCGGGGCGTCATTCGCAAGCGCGTCCGACAGGGCCTCGCCCATCTGGTCCAGTTCAGGGAAATGATTGCCGCGCGACTGGATATATTCCCGCACCCATTCGGCCGGACTGGCCTCGATCAGGCCTTCGCCGTTCTCGGACGCCGCGCGGGCGCGGGTGCGGCCGTCGTCGAAGGCCTGATAGAGCCGCAACAGGGCGTCGGCGATCCCCGGCGCCTCTTCCAGAACCTGCACCAGTTCGTGCCGCGGCGCCGACAGCCCCTTGAACAGGGGATCGGCCAGGATCTCGGTCAGCCGCGCCTCATCGGCGGCCCCGCCCTGGTTCAGGGCGCGCAGATCGACGTCATAGGTGTCGGCCAGGCGCAGCAGCAACTGGGCAGAAACCGGGCGCTGATTGCGTTCGATGTGATTGAGATAGCTGGGAGAAACCTCAAGATCGGTCGCCATCGCCGTCTGGGTCAGGCCCAGGTCGCGGCGCAGCCGCTTCAGTCGCGCGCCAAGGAAAAGTTTGCGGTCAGCGGACGTCTCCATAGGCGCAGAATGTCATAATGTGACTGAATATGCAAAGTCATAGTATGACAAGATGACTTTAAAGGAGCGCCTATCTCTGTGTCATTCATGACTTCCGCGTGTTCTTGTCTCCGAGACGGCGGCTGCGGCCGCGCCATTCAGAGACCGAGTTCGACCATGACCACCTTCGCCGATCTGGTTCCTTCGCCCGCCGGCCGTTTCGACGGCATCGAGCGTCCCTACACCCCCGAGGACGTCCTGCGTCTGCGCGGCTCGGTGCCTGTCACCCACACGCTTGCCGAACGCGGCGCCAATCGTCTGTGGCAGCTGCTGCACGACGAGCCCTTCATCAACGCCCTGGGCGCCGTCACCGGCAACCAGGCCATGCAGATGGTCCGCGCCGGGCTGAAGGCCATCTATCTGTCGGGCTGGCAGGTCGCGGCCGACGCCAATACGGCCGGCGCCATGTACCCGGACCAGTCGCTGTACCCGGCCAACGCCGCGCCGGAACTGTGCCGCCGCATCAACCGCACCCTGCAGCGCGCCGACCAGATCGAGCACGCCGAGGGCGGCGCCAAGCGTGACTGGTTCGTGCCCATCGTCGCCGACGCCGAGGCTGGCTTCGGCGGGCCGCTGAACAGCTTCGAGATCATGAAGGCCTTCATCGAGGCGGGCGCCGCCGGCGTCCACTTCGAGGACCAGCTGGCGTCGGAGAAGAAGTGCGGCCACCTGGGCGGCAAGGTTCTGATCCCGACCCAGGCGCATGAGCGCAATCTGGTGGCTGCGCGTCTGGCCGCCGATGTCATGGGCACGCCGACCATCACGGTCGCCCGCACCGACGCCGAGAGCGCCCAACTGATCACCTCGGACATCGACGAGCGCGACCAGCCCTTCATCGACCGCGACAACCGCACGCCGGAGGGCTTCTTCCGCCTGAAGGAGGGAACGGGCCTGGACCACTGCATCGCGCGCGGCCTGTCCTACGCCAACATCGCCGACCTGCTGTGGTGGGAGACGTCGCATCCGGATCTGGACGACGCCAAGAAGTTCGCCGAGGCCGTGCAGAAAGAGCATCCCGGCAAGCTGATGGCCTACAACTGCTCGCCGTCCTTCAACTGGAAGGCCAAGCTGGACGACGCCACCATCGCCAAGTTCCAGCGCGAGCTGGGCGCCATGGGCTACAAGTTCCAGTTCGTGACCCTGGCGGGCTTCCACAGCCTGAACAACTCGATGTTCGAGCTGGCGGACGGTTATCGCGATCGCGGCATGGCGGCCTATTCGGAGCTGCAGCAGCGCGAGTTCGCCAACGAATCCATCGGCTACACCGCCACGCGCCACCAGCGCGAAGTCGGCACCGGCTATTTCGACCAGGTCGCCACGGTTATCTCCAACGGCACGTCCTCGACGACGGCGCTGAAGGACTCGACCGAGACCGCCCAGTTCACCCACGCGGCTTAAGGAAAGGAACCTCTATGGAACCGCTGACCCAAACCGAAGCCATCATCGACTTCTGCCTGGCGCCCCTGTCGCTCGACGCCGGGACCGAGGCCGAACGCGAAGTGCGACGCCGCATGACCCATGTGCTGCGGACCTATCAGGCCAAGACCGCCAAACCCATCGCCGTGGACTTCTCGTCCATGCCGTCCCAGGTGATCAACGAGGCCGCGCACGGCTACGAATAGGCCGTCCCGCGTAAAGAAAAAGGCCCGCCCCGATCACTCGGGGCGGGCCTTCGTCTGTCTGAAAGTCGCTTAGCGCGATGAGGAGGGCGTGGTGTTCAGCGAGGCCGTCGGCGACGGCGCGGGGGTCGGCGTCAGGGTGACCGAAACCGGCGAAACCGCAGCGGGGGGCGTGCTGGTCTCTTCGGGATCGCCGACCGTGATCGAGGTGGTCAGCACCGCCTGGGTGGTGCAGGTGGCCAGGTCGCGAGCGACGTGACGGCCCAGGCAGAACATGTCCTCATAGGCGGGGCGCGAGGCGGCCAGGCACTGGAACAGCATCAGTTTGGACATGTTCAGGCAGAATTCGCTGTTCGTCTCGACCACCAGGGCGTCGGTATTGGCCCGGGCTTCGTCACCGGCGGCCCCGAGAGCGGCCAGGGCGGCGATGGCCAGCGATCGCGTCAAGGCCGGCGTATAGGGGGGCGCCTTGCGCGACGCCTCGACCGACAGGCCCTGTCCGGTGTTGGCGGCCGTGAACAGACGGCTGGATTCATCGCCCGACGGCAGCATGGTCGCCGCCGACAGGGTCTTGGCGCCCTCCAGGCGAACTTCCCGGTTGGGCACATGGGTGACGGCCCAGCGACGGCGTGGATCGTTGCGTTCCTGAACCGTATAGGCGTCAGCCTCGACGGCCTCGGCGATGGCGCGCATCGCGACGGCGTCCTTGCCGATGGTGGCGGTGATCAGGCCTGCCGCGGCGTCGGCGCCCGGCAGGGTGGCGGCATAGGCGGGATCGGCGACGATCTGGGCGATCACCTGCTGGCGTTGAACCGGATCGACGGCGAACTGGCGCACCCCGGCCACGAACTCGGGCGATTGAAGCGCGATGATCGAGCCATAGGCGATCAGGCCGCGCGACAGCTGGGCCGGTTCATACGAGGCGCCCTTGCGGATGGCGGCCTGGATGGATTCGGCGTCCGGGAAGCCGCCGGGCTGGATGGTCTCGGCTTCCCGCAGGAAGGCGACATAGATGGAGGCCGCCTGCGCCACGCCCTCGTTCAGCGAAACCGGCGGCGGCGGCGGAGGCGGAGGCGGAGGCGCCTCGGGCTCCTTGGTGGTGCAGCTCGCCAGGAAAACAGCGGCTGCCAGGGCGGCGATCGACAGGCCGCGGGTCATGAAGGCCTTGGGCATAGGGGCGCGTCCACAGAACTATGGCCCCGGAAGGGGCGTGTACTTGAAGCCGCTTATAACGTGACGAAAGTGGTTTGCCGAAGATTAATCGAACAACTTTGACACAGATTCTTCGTTGGCGATCCGACGGATAGCTTCACCGATAAGCGGCGCGACGGAAACCCTGCGGATTTTCGAGCACTTCAGGACTTCATCGGGTTGTTCGATGGAGTCGGTGATCACCAGCTCCTTCAGCGGCCCGTCGGTGATGCGTTGCACCGCGGGGCCGGACAGAACGCCGTGGCTGATATAGGCCGAGACCTCAGTCGCGCCCTGATCGATCAACGCCTTGGCCGCATTCACCAGGGTGCCGCCCGAGTCGACGATGTCGTCGAACAGGATGCAGCTTCGGCCCTCGACGTCGCCGATGATGTTCATGACCTCGCTTTCGCCCGCCTTGGGGCGACGCTTGTCGACGATGGCCAGGTCGGCGTTCAGGCGGCTGGCCAGCGAGCGGGCGCGCACCACGCCGCCCACGTCGGGCGAGACGATCATCAGGTCGTCGCCGCGCGCATAATTCTCGCGGATGTCCTGGGCCAAGACCGGCGTGGCCACCAGATTGTCGGTCGGAATGTCGAAGAAGCCCTGAATCTGGCCGGCGTGCAGATCCATGGTCAGCACCCGGTCGGCGCCGGCGCGGGTGATCAGATTGGCCACCAGCTTGGCCGAGATGGGCGTGCGACCGCCAGTTTTGCGATCCTGACGGGCGTAGCCGAAATAGGGCATGACGGCCGTGATGCGACGGGCGGAGGCGCGCACCAGCGCATCCGTGATGATCAGCAGCTCCATCAGATTGTCGTTGGCCGGATAGCTGGTCGACTGAAGGATGAAGACGTCCTCGCCGCGGACGTTTTCTTCAATGACGGCGAAGACCTCGTTGTCGGCGAACCGCTTGACCTGGGCCTTGGTCAAGGGGGCGTCCAGATGGTCGGCGATGGCCTGAGAGAGGGCTCGGTTGGAGTTGCCTGAGAGCAGCTTCATCGGCTGGTCATCCTTTCGCCGTCATCCGACCCCCATGAACGGCGGTCGGTTGGCGCGCTCTTTACCAGCGGTGCCGGGCAGGGCAAGTCGTGTGCGGAGAGTTTTCGTCGGCATGGCGCGGTCCGGTCGTGGGTGCTAGAGAACGCCGCGTTCGTTTCCGGAGCCAGGCCGAAGGCCTGTCTTCGCTCGTCATGGGGTCATCCTTGTCCGTTTCCAAGATCCGTTCCGGCCTGGTGCTGATGGCCGCGGCCGCCGCCGCAATGACAATTGCGGGCTGCGCCGGCAATGCACGCCCCAAGCTGGCCTATGAAGAGCGGCCGGTCGAGGCGCTGTACAACACCGGTTATCAGCGCCTGGAACAGAAGCGCTGGGCCGACGCCGTCGACTATTTCCAGGAGGTGGAACGCCAGCACCCCTATTCGGACTGGGCGCGTCGCTCGATCCTGATGCAGGTCTACGCCTTCTATCAGAACAACAACTATGCGGACGCCATCGCCGCCGCCGACCGGTTCATCGCCCTGTTCCCGGGCAATCCGTCGGCCGCCTACGCCTTCTACATGAAGGCGGTCTGCAACTTCGAACAGATCACCGACGTGGGCCGCGACCAGGGCTACGCCAACGCCGCCCTGGCCGGGCTGAAGGACGTCGCCCGCCGTTATCCGGGCACGCCCTACGCCAGCGACGCCGCCGTCAAGATCGACATGGTCAACGACCAGCTGGCCGGCAAGGAAATGAACATCGGCCGCTATTACCAGCGCGCCAACCAGCCGCTGGCGGCCCTGAACCGCTACAAGGCCGTCATCGCCAACCCCGAGTTCCAGCGCACCTCCCATACGCCCGAGGCCCTGTACCGCCTGGTCGAGGTCAATATGCAGCTGGGTCTGAAAGAAGAGGCGACGCGCAACGGCGCCGTCCTGGGCTACAACTTCCCCGGCAGCCCCTGGTACGCCGAGGCCTACGCCCTGCTGACCGAGAACGGCCAAACCCCGGAAAAAGCCCCCGAGGCCAAGCGCGAATCCTGGCTCCAGCGAATCATCCCCGGCTGATCGTCCGGGACGGGCGGGGGAACGCACTTGTGTATCCCCGAACATGTCTCGATTCTGTCGGCGTGATCCTGATTCGTTCCACCGGCGACCAACCTCCATGCTGACCGCCCTTTCCATCCGCGACATCGTCCTGGTCGATGTGCTCGACCTCGAGGTGGACGGCGGCCTGACCGTGCTGACCGGCGAGACGGGGGCGGGCAAGTCGATCATTCTGGACGCCCTGGGCCTGGCCCTGGGCGGGCGCGGCGACGCCGGCCTGGTGCGTCGGGGCGCCAAACAGGCGGTCGCCACCGCCATCTTCAGCGCCCCGGACGACCCGGACCTGCTGGCGCTGATCGCCGACAAGGGGTTCGAGGTTCAGCCGGGCGAAGATTTGATCCTGCGCCGCGTTCTGAGCGCCGACGGCCGCAGCCGGGCCTATGTCAACGACCAGCCCGCCGGGGTCACGGCCCTGCGCGAGATCGGCGCCGCCCTGGTCGAGGTCCACGGCCAGCACGAGACCGTCGGCCTGCTGGACTGGCGCACCCATCGCGGCGCCCTGGACGCCTATGGCGGTCTGCAACCCCAGCTCCAGGCTGTCGCCGCCGCCTCGGTCAAGCTGAAGGCCGCCGAGGCGAAACTGGCCGAGCTGAAGGCCCAGGCCGCCGACGCCGCCGTGCGTGTCGAGGAGATCACGCTCAACCTGTCCGAACTGGACGCCCTGGATCCCCGCGCTGACGAGGAGACCGAACTGGCCGGCGAACGCGCCCTGCTGGGCGCCGCCGAAAAGGCCATCGCCGATCTCGCCGACGCCCGCACCCAGCTGGGCGGCGACAAGCTGAGCCAGAAGCTGGGCGCCGCCCTGCGCGCCGTCGAACACGCCCGCCAGCGCGCCGGCCAGGCGGGGGCCGAGGGCGACCATCCGGTCATTGTCAAACTGTCCGCCGCGGTCGAGGCCATCGACCGCACCATGGTCGAGGCGGCCGAGGCGGTCGCCGCCGTGGACGCCGCCGCCGACGCCTTCGACTATGAGCCCGGCCGCCTGGACAAGGCCGAGGAACGGCTGTTCGCCCTGCGCGCCGCCGCCCGCAAGCTGAACACCACGGTCGACGCCCTGCCGTCGCTGCGCATCCGCCTGCGCGAGCAGTTGCGCCTGATCGAGGACGGGGAGGAGGCCCTTGCCAACGCCGGCCGCGAGGCCGCCGAGGCCGCCGAATCCTATGACCTGGCCGCCACCTTCCTGACCTCGGCGCGCGAGGCGGCGGCCGACCGCCTGACCGCCGCCGTCATGGGCGAACTGGGCCCGCTGAAGCTGGAGCGCGCCCGGTTCCGCGTCGCGCTGGAGCCGATCGAGGGCCGTCGCGGCCCCGACGGGGTCGAGACGGTGCGCTTCCAGATCGCCACCAACGCCGGAACCGACTTCGGCCCGCTGGACGCCATCGCCTCGGGCGGCGAACTGGCCCGGTTCGCCCTGGCCATGAAGGCCGCCCTGGCCAGCCGCGAGGACATGCGCCAGCCGGTCATGATCTTCGACGAGGTGGACCAGGGCGTCGGCGGCGCCGTGGCCGAGGCCGTCGGCTCGCGCCTGAAACGCCTGTCCACCGGCGCCCAGGTCCTGGTCGTCACCCACAGCCCCCAGGTCGCCGCCCGCGGCCACGCCCACTGGAAGGTGATGAAGGCCGACCACGAGGGCGCGACCACCACCACCGTCGTCGCCCTGGACGACGCGCGCCGTCAGGAAGAGATCGCGCGGATGCTGTCGGGGGCGGAGATCACGGATGAGGCAAGGGCGGCGGCGCGGGCGCTGATCGGGTAGGGGGCGGAGGCGAAAACCCGACCGTTCAGGAATGCTTACTTGGCGTTTTCAACTTAGAATAACCTTCTAAAGGTCCGGTCCGAACCTCACGCCAGCGCCAAGTTGACGTTACATTCCAGCGTAAATGTCCGCCGGACCGATGCCTTTGAAAACGAGGTGGCCAAATGTTTGGGGAGCGATGATGGCGCGGGTGGGCTATGATGCATTTGAAGGATTAAAGCGCCTCGCAGAGGCCGGTGAACGCCTCGATATCGGTGTCGCTGAAGTTCTCGTCTATCATCTTGCGGTGGAACGCGAAGTCGCTCTGGTGGTCGACAAACTCGCAGTCTACCCGGATTCCTTAAGAACCTTGAGTCATGCTAACCGAATGAAAGTGCTCGGTGCTTTCTGGCGCGGCCCAAAGGAAGCGGGGGAGTCGCTACTAACGGTTCTTCAGCGCTTTAACGAATTACGAAACGGTGTAGCTCATGGCGACCCGCCGAGGCGGATCGAAGCCGCGAAGAGCCGTTTGCGTGAAGCCTTCGTCGTCCTCCTGCCCGGCGATGATCAAGACCAACTCACAATTCCAGAAATCGCTGCCGGAGTGGTTGGTTTCCTCGCTGACAATCCCTCCAATGCGCAACTCAGGTTGAGACGCATGGCGGCCGATGTGTTCGAGCAGACTTTCGTGGGGCACGATGTAGATACTGACAAGGCCGATTGACTAAATCCACTAGCGGTCATTCAAGCCGAGGGCTGGCGTTTCTAGGCCTCTATGCCCGACTCTAAGGGGCCGTACTGGTTGGGTACCCCATCTCTTCGGCGTACTCGAAGCCGGCATTGGTGACCGCGAACACCTCGCCTTTGTACCCCCGGTCAGCGAGGAAACCCCTTTCAACGAGTTCCTCAACGGCTCCGGTCCACCGAGCAGTGTCTCGTGGACTATTGTCCCCGAAACTCTCACGCCCGGCTTGGACATGCGTGCCGCCGAGCGTTCGTAGGACCATCACGGTCCCGTCCTGAACAGCGCTTCGAAGTAGAATGTCACCTGCCTCCGAGAGGGGGGGGGGCGATGGTCTGAAGGAGGCTAGGTCAGGGTCGAGGTTCACCGTGACGTAGCCACCCTCACTGGGATCGATGATCGACTGCAAGTACGGGTTTTGCTGGAGAGCCAACGGCACCTGCCGTTGCAGCTTCATCCTGAAGTCGTCGATGCTTTCATAAGTCTGGACGAGCCCTTCTGTCATCGCCCACTTCTTAAACTCCTTGAGTTTCTCGTACTGGTCGTGATCCACGCTGTCCGGGCGCACGGGAGCGTCGGAGAAGTAGATCATAACGGGCTTGCCTGCCTCCCTATGACGATCGATCTCTTCGATAGACCCACTGATGGCCTTGCCGGTGTCACTGCCGACCCGCGTCCAGAAGATGCCGATCAGCAGGTCTGCATCAGTCAGCAGACGTTCATTGATCATGTCCTGGGGCCGGCCCGATAGCTCGGGTGAGGAATGCGTTTCCCAGCCAACCGGCATCAGGACCAGGGACTCCCGCTTTGAGTAGACGTCGTTCCACTCTGTCAGGATTTGGCGCACGAGCGCCCTCTCTGTGGGCACGTCACTGGGGGACGCGATCATGACGGAAATTACGTTCGCTTTGTAAGCCATGGTGGTCCTCAACCGTGGATCAGTACGATAGGGCAGATTCGCGCGGACGACTTCAAAAGCTGATCTGATGGCGACGGCGCAAGTTTGCCACCGGCTGAAAGGCGACGTCCCTCAAATTAGCGATTGTCCGACATGGGCGCATAGATGCGGCGCATTCCCCGAGCCGATTTGCACGGGAGATCGAAGCAACTATGGATCGGTATATTTACCCCATATTCTAGACGCCGTGGACACTGTGAAGGTGTCCGATTCGGGTGGGCTTACTGATGACCGACTACAAGCGGCACACCACCGCCCTGAAGAGGCTGCGATCCGCTCTCAGCGGTCCTGCGCTGGTGATCCATTATTCGTGCGAGAGTTTCTACGACTACTCTAAGCCCGCGTCGCGGCGGGTAACCTCGATCGCCGTACGCCGAGGAGACTCGTCCCAGACTAAGTCCTTCTCTCTTCACCTCGCCGCCGAAAAACTTGGTCTTCTCGACAACATCGCGAGGAATCTGGACCGCTGCGAACGTCATATGCTGGACGAATTCTATCAGTTCGTCAGAGACCATCACCGTGCCTACACTTGGCTTCACTGGAACATGCGGGACTCGAACTACGGTTTTGAGGCTATAGCCCACCGTTATCGCGTTCTCGCCGGCGAGCCCGTGGAGTTAAGCGACGACCAGAAGCTCGATTTGTCACCGCTGCTGATCGACATTTACGGGAAGGAATACAGCGGTCACCCGAGGATTGAGTGGCTAGTGGACCACAACAGCATTCATCGGACAGCCTTCCTGACCGGTGCGGAAGAGGCGGATGCCTTTACAACCGGGAATTTCGTGGCCATGCACCAGTCTACGCTGGTTAAGGTGCAGGCGCTCAGCGATATCGCGATGCTCGCCTCGCAGCAGCGGCTCAAGACAAGAAGCAAGCTTTGGCGAGACGTTTACGGCTCGTCGATCAGCAGCTTAGGGCAAGCGCTCGCCGCCCATTGGATTTTTATCCTGGTGGTTGGCGTTGCGGGCCTAATCCTCGGTATCGTAGGCGCGGCCCCGGTGATTGCTCAGTGGCTTGACCATACGCCAGCGCCAGCCGCGACGAGCGCCGCGCCTCCGCTGAAGACGGCCACCAGCACCTAAAGCCCACCGGTGAGCGGCCTGTAGCGAAAGCGAGAAAACCGACGACCGGTCAAACAGCCCCCTGAATTCTCCCCAATCGCCCCCCGCATTAGCGGTCCTGTCATCATCGTGCTAAGAGCCCCGCCCTTTATAAGGGCGGCGATGTCGCCAGAGCATTTCAGTCTTCAGGAGAAGCACACATGAGCAGGGTGCTGGTCATTGGCGCCGGCGGCGTCAGTTCGGTCGCCGTCCACAAGATGGCGATGAATGCGGACATCTTCTCGCACATCACTCTGGCGAGCCGCACCAAGTCTAAGTGCGACGCCATCGCCGAATCCGTCAAGTCGCGCTTTGGCGTGACCATCGACACGGCGGCGATCGACGCCGACGACGTGGCGGCGACCACGGCCCTGATCCAGGCGGTCAAGCCCGCCCTGGTCGTCAACCTGGCCCTGCCGTACCAGGACCTGGCCATCATGGACGCCTGCCTGGCTGCCGGGGTCAACTATCTCGACACCGCCAACTACGAGCCGCGCGACGAGGCCAAGTTCGAATACACGTGGCAGTGGGCCTATCAGGACCGCTTCAAGGATGCCGGCCTGATGGCCCTGTTGGGCTCGGGCTTCGACCCCGGCGTGACCTCGGTCTTCACCACCTATACGAAGAAGCACCTGCTGGATTCGATCGAGACGCTCGACATCCTGGACTGCAACGGCGGCGACACCGGCCTTCCGTTCGCGACCAACTTCAACCCTGAGATCAATCTGCGCGAAGTCACCGCCCCGTCGCGTCACTGGGCCGACGGCCAGTGGGTCGAGGGTCCGGCCCTGTCGCACAAGCAGACCTTCGACTTCGAGGGCGTGGGTCAGAAGAACATGTACCTCATGTATCATGAGGAACTGGAGTCGCTGGCCAAATTCTATCCGGAAATCAAGCGCATCCGCTTCTGGATGACCTTCGGCGACTCCTATCTGAAGCATCTGGAAGTGCTCGAGAACATCGGCATGACCTCGATCGAGCCGATGATGTTCCAGGGCCGCGAGATCATTCCGATCGAGTTCCTGAAGGCCCTGCTGCCCGAACCCTCGTCGCTCGGCCCGATCACCAAGGGCAAGACCAATATCGGCACGATCGCCACCGGTCTGAAGGACGGCGCGGCCAAGACGGTCTACGTCAAGAACATCTGCGACCATCAGGAAGCCTATGCCGAGACCGGCAACCAGGCCGTCAGCTACACCACCGGCGTCCCCGCCATGATCGGCGCGGCCCTGATGCTGACCGGCCAGTGGAAGGGCGAGGGCGTGTTCAACATTGAACAATTGAACCCCGATCCCTTTATGGACATGCTGAACAAGCACGGTCTGCCGTGGACGGTCGAGGAACTGCCCGCTCCGCTGGACTTCTGAGGACACGCCCATGGTCATGCAGACCCAGGCCGGCGGACCGGGCGCCTTCGCCCGGTTCGATCTGAACCGCGTCCCGTCGCCCGCCTTCGTGGTCGACGAGGTCGCGGTGCGTCGCAACTTGTCGGTCCTTCAGGACGTCGGGGCGCGCGGAAACGCCCGGGTCTTGCTGGCCCTGAAGGCCTTCTCGATGTGGTCGCTGGCCGACGTCGTTGGGGAATACCTTGACGGCGTCTGCGCCTCGGGCCTGTGGGAGGCGCGGCTGGCGCGGGAGTTCTATCACGGCCACCTGACCACCTATTCCCCCGCCTACAAGCCCGCCGACCTGCCCGAGATCCTGCGTCTGTCGGACACGGTCATCTTCAACGCCCCGGACCAGATCGCCCGCTTCGCCGAGCTGATCGCCACGGCCCGTGCCGAGGGCGAGGTGTTCGACATCGGCCTGCGTCTGAACCCCGAGCATTCGCAAGGCGAGGTCGCCAAATACGACCCCTGCCAGCTGGGCTCGCGCCTGGGCTTCCCGGTGTCGCAACTGACGCCCGAGCATCTGAACGGCGTCGACGGCCTGCACATGCACGCCCTGTGCGAACAGGGGTTCGAGCCGCTGGAGCGGATCTGGGCCGCGGTGGAGCCCAAGCTGGCGCCCCTGCTGGCGGACCTGAAGTGGATCAACCTGGGCGGCGGCCACCACGTCACCCGCGCCGACTACCGGATTGACGACCTGGCCGCCTTCCTGCGCCGCCTGGGCGAGACCCACGGGCTGCAGGTCTATATTGAGCCAGGCGAGGCCGTGGCCCTGGACGCCGGCATACTGGTGGGCGAGGTGCTGGACACCTTCCACAACGGCATGGACGTCGCCATCACCGACATCTCGGCGACCTGCCACATACCGGATGTGATCGAGGCGCCCTATCGCCCCGCCATGCTGAACGAAGGCGAGGGCGGCGTGACCTTGCGTCTGGGCGGGCCCTCCTGCCTGGCCGGCGACATCATCGGCGACTATGGCTTCACCACGCCGCCGACCGCCGGAACCCGCATCGCCTTCCTGGACCAGGCCCATTATTCGATGGTGAAGACCAACACCTTCAACGGGGTGCCGCTGCCGGCCATCGCCCTGTGGAACAGCGACACCGACGCGCTGAAACTGGTCCGCGAATTCGATTATTCCGAGTTCCGAGACCGCCTGTCCTGACCGATAGAACCTCGACAAATTCTCCAGAATTTGTCGAGGTTTTCTCCAGGTTCAGACCCCCAGAATCCAGCCTTCTTCCTGCTCGACCTGGGCGATCAACTCGGGCGTGGCGTCCTTGGGCGGACCGAAGGCCTTGGCCAGATCGCCGGCCTCGTCCATGTGGGCCAGAGCTTCGGCGGTGGAGCGGACCTGGGCCTGATCCTTGAACTCGCCCTCGTTGGGCTTGCCGTCGAACATAGACGGCCAGACCTCGACCACGAGCGCCGACAGGGGCTCGACGTCTTCGGGCGTCAGTTCGCGCCAGCCGGTGCCGAACGGCCAGACGGCGCCCGAAGACCCCAGGCTTTCCAACAGCCTGCGCACGGCCGGGATGCCCACCAGGGTCTGGCCGCCTACGGCGCCCGCGCCGTGCATCTGCCACACGCTCTTGGGCTGCAGCTTGCCCTTGCGCGCCGCGTTCTCGGTCGCCCGGAACTCGGGGATGTCGGCGCCGGCGCCTGCGGGGGGCTTGGTGGTCGTCAGCCAGCGCTGCGCCTGTTTCGCCGGGGCGCCCCACAGCGGCCAGGCCTCGTCGGTCATCAGCCGGTTCATCTTGGCCGCCACCTGGTAGCGGTTGTTCGTATTATCGGCCTTGTCCACCACATTGGCGGCGATGAACTTCCACATGGAATTCCAAGGGGTTCCGTCCAGCTTCAGCCGGGCGGCCGTGCCGACCGGATAGCCGAAATTGAAGTCCAGACCGACCAGAACCCGGTCGCCGCGCTTCCTGTGATCCGCCAGGATCGAGGCCAGCAGGGCCTCGCCCTCGGCCCGTGTGGCGACATTGTGCGTCTCGGTATAGAGGCGGAACCGCACGTCGCGCTTCGCCACCCCGATCCACAGCGAGGTGTCGCCGAGTTTCTTGGTTTCGGCGGCGGTCCAGTCGGCGACGACATAGGCGTCGAATAGGCGGGCCAAGGCGGCCTCCCGTAAAAAGGCGTGTCGTTAGGAATGAGCGGGGGTTCTAACCCTCTCGCCCAACAATCGAAAGGGGGCGATGGTTCGCCTCAGCCCTTCAGCAGGGCCTCGAGGTGCGACAGCCAGCGCCGGCCCAGCCGTAGCGCCTCGCCGGGAGAGCCGGTCTCGCCTGCAAAGCTGGCGTCCCACAGGGCCAGCTCGAACTCGGGGTGGCGGGCGTCTGCGAACATCAGCCGCAGCACCACCTGTTCGGCGTCGGGCGCCAGCACGTCGAGCGACTTGCGCGCCTCGCCGCGCCGGATGCGGGCCACCACATGGCCGTCGACGATGATCTCGCCGCCCTCGACCTCCTCGAAGGCGTAGGCCAGGCCGTGGGCGCCGTTGGCCCACAGAACCACCACCTGTTCGATGTCGAAGTTCAGGGCGCAGGCCCGCCCCTCGCGAGGCGACACGGCCTCGACTTCGGGCGGAACGCCAAGGGCCTTCAGAAGGGCGCGGCGGATCCGACGCGGCGGCTCCATCCACCACCCCAGGGTCAGAGCCAGGGTCGTCAGCAGGGCCGCCGCCAAGGCGATCAGCAGGACCACCCGCACGACCTCGGCCATGGCTCAGACCTCCGTTCCAGCCGACAGGTCGATATCGACCACGACCGGCACATGGTCGCTGGGCTTGTCCATGTCGCGCGCGTCGCGATGGGTCTCGATCCCCCGCAACCGGTCCGCCGCCTGGGGCGACAGCAGGGCGAAGTCGATGCGGATGCCGTGATCCCTCTGCCAGGCGCCCGCCTGATAGTCCCAGAAGCTGTAGGTCCCGGCCGGCTCGCCCCCGACCTCGTGCGCGTCGGCCAGGCCCAGATTCTTCAGGGCGCGAAACGCCTGACGGCTCTGGGGCTGGAACAGGGCGTCGTCGGTCCAGGCGGCGGGGTTCTTGGCGTCCTCGGCCTCCGGGATGACGTTGTAATCGCCGCACAGGGCCAGCGGCTCCTCGAAGGCCAGCAGGTCGCGGGCGTGGCGGTTCAGCCGCTCGAACCAGGCCAACTTGTAGTCGAACTTCTCGGTGCCGATCGGATTGCCGTTCGGCAGATAGATGGACGCCACCCGGATCGGCCGTGGCGCCTCGATCACCGCTTCCAGATAGCGCGCCTGTTCGTCGGTCTCGTCACCCGGCAGGCCGCGCCGAATGTCCGACAGCGGGTATTTCGACAGCATGGCCACGCCGTTGTAGCTCTTCTGGCCGTGGGTCTCGACGTTATAGCCCAGGCTCTCGAAGGCCTCTCGCGGAAATTTCTCGTCCACGCATTTGATCTCCTGGAAACAGGCGACGTCGGGGGCGGCCTGCTCCAGCCAGGCCAGCACGGTGGGCAGGCGGGCGTTGACCGAGTTCACGTTCCAGGTGGCGATGCGCATGACGGCGACGGTAGGGCGCGTCACGGTTTCGGAAAAGAGGCCGCGCAAAACAAAAGGGCCGCCGGATCGCTCCGGCGGCCCTTCGTTTGGTCTGCGGTGGTCGCTTACGGACGGCCGCCGGCCGGCGCCGGAGCGGCGGCCGGCGCGGTGGTCAGCTTGCAGCCGCCGCCGATCTGCTGGGCGGTGGCGCAGGGATAGACCTGCTGCACGACGTTTTCGGTGTTCAGGCGGGCGATGACGCCGTCGCCGGCGGCGCATTTGGCTTCATAGAAGACGCCGTTGGCGTTGCGGCCCATCAGGCGGGCTTCGGTCACATCGCACGAGGCGGCGTCCGAACCCGCGAAGTAGGATTTCACCAAGGCGGCGTTCTCGGCCGAGGTGGTGAAGTCGCAGGTTCCGTTTTCCGCCAGCACCTGGATGCAGGGGGTCTTGGTCCAGGTATTGTTCAGTTGCTTGAGCCAGAAGCCGGCGCCGTCGGAGCAGCCGGCTTCATACATGATGCCGCCGTCGCTGGACTTGCCCAGCACCTTGACCTCGTCGACCGTGCAGGCGACGCCGGCCTGGACGGCGTATTCACGCAGGAATTTCTGCGTGTCGGTGTTGGCTGCGATCGTGCATTGCGGACCGGGATCGGCGGCGGGATCGCGGGCGCGCAGAGTGGCCGCCGAATAGGCCAGAAGGACGCAGTTGGACGCTTCCGGCGGGGTCTTGGACTCGATCATAAAGCCCGGCCCGGCGGCGCAGGCGACTTCATAGACCGAGGTCTTTTCGGCCGTCGTGCCCAGCAGTTTGGCTTCCGTCACCTGGCAACCGGTGTTGGCGAGTGTGGCCTGTTCCTGGGCGGCGGCCTGGATCTGCTCTGCCGTCGGGGCGGCGGGCGCGCGTTCGCGGCGTTGACGAGAGGCCGAGGCGCGCGAGGAGCCTTCAACGGTGGCCGGCTGGTTTTCGGGGCCGCGCTGCTCTTGCGCGAAGGCGGGAGCGACCGAGACGGCGCTGAACAGGAGCGCCGCGAGGGCGGCGGCGATGCGGGCTTTCATGGAACACCTTCGGTTGGGGACGGCTGAAGGCTTCGTGGCGGTCTAATCGGGCGGGGTCAAGGCGGCTGTGGACGGCATAGGCAAGACCTGACTAAGGTTTGATCGTTTCGATTGGAGACGCACTTGGCGGACGATGCGGCGGCCCTGAACCAGGGGATGGAGGCGCGGGGCCTGACCTATCCCATGCCCGATGCGCCCGCGCCCGGCGCGGCGGTCGAGGTCGCGCGCGGGGTTTTATGGTTGCGCTTCGCGCTGCCGTTCCAGCTGAACCATGTGAACGTCTATGTCCTGCGCGACGGCGACGGTTGGACGGTCATTGATACGGGCCTGCGGACTCCGGATGCGGTGGACGCTTGGGAAGCGGCGCTGGCTGGACCATTGGAAGGCCTCCCGATCCGCCGGCTGATCTGCACCCATATGCACCCCGACCACATCGGCCTGGCGGGCTGGCTGTGCGACCGCAGCGGCGCGCCGCTGCTGATGTCGCGTCTGGAATATGTCACCGCCCGCATGTTGATGGCCGAGGAGGCCAATGACGCGCCAGAAGACGGCGAACGCTACTACCGCGCCGCCGGATGGAGCGAGGCCCAGATCGACCGTTGGAGGAACGACTATGGCGGCTTCGCCAAGGGCGTGTCGCCGATGCCGCGCAGCTATCTGCGGTTGGCGGACGAGGAGGTGGTCCAGATCGACGGCGACGACTGGACTGTGGTGGT
Source organism: Brevundimonas sp. (assembly GCF_030656255.1). Lineage (GTDB taxonomy): Bacteria > Pseudomonadota > Alphaproteobacteria > Caulobacterales > Caulobacteraceae > Brevundimonas. Next base: position 25,710 of record NZ_JAUSOE010000082.1, read on the forward strand.
CGGCTCCGGCCATAGCCCGGAGCACGTCTGCCTGTGGCGGCGGTCGGATGATGTCTTCATCGCCGGAGACCAGATCCTGCCGCGGATTTCTTCGAACGTCTCGGTCTGGCCGACCGAGCCGCAGGCCGATCCATTGGGCGACTGGATGGACTCGCTGGCGAAGCTGCGGGGGCTGCTGCCGGAGTCGGGTTTCATTTTGCCGGCGCACGGCGAACCCTTCTACGGCGTCCACGCTCGTCTCGACGCCCTGAAGCGCGGTCATGAGGTCGCGCTGAAACGGCTTGAGCGGACGTTGCGTCAACCGTCTAGGGTGATCGACGGCTTCCCGGCCGTGTTCGGTCGGGCGGTCGGAGACGGCGTATTGGGCATGGCCACGGGCGAGGCCCAGGCGCACCTGAACTATCTGGAAAAGCGCGGCCGCGCCCAGCGGACGCGAGACGAGAACGGCGTCGACTGGTGGACAGCCGTCAAACGGGACGAGGAAACGACGTGAGCGAACATATCCGCACCCAGCTGGCCGACGGTGTCCTGACCCTGACGCTGGACCGGGCCGACAAGAAGAACGCCATCACCCAGGCTATGTATTCGGCCCTGTCCGAAGCCGTCGAACAGGCGCGGACCGACGACGCCGTGCGGGTGCTGCTGCTGCGCGCCGAGGGCGACAGCTTCTCGGCCGGCAACGACATCGGCGACTTCATCGCCATCGGCTCCCAGACCGAACAGCCGTTCGACATGTCGGTGTTCCGGTTCCTGAAGGCGCTGGCCGACCTCGACAAGCCGTTGGTGGCGGCGGTGAAGGGACGGGCGGTCGGTATCGGCCTGACCATGCTGCTGCATTGCGACCTGGTGGTGGTGGCCGAGGACGCCCTGCTGTCCGTGCCCTTCGTCAACCTGGCCCTGGCTCCGGAAGCAGCGTCCAGCCTGTTGTTGCCGGCGGTTATCGGTCATCAGCGGGCGTTCGAGATGTTCGCCCTGGGCGAGCCCTTGGACGGCAAGACGGCCGTGGCCTGGGGGCTGGCGAACCGGGCGGTTCCGGCCGATCAGGTCGAGGCGACGGCGGCGGACCTGGCGGCCCGTGTCGCGGCCCGCGCGCCCAACTCCCTCCGAAAGACCAAACGGCTGATGCGCGACGCCGAGGGCCTGTGGACCCTGATGCAGCGCGAGGGCGAGGCCTTCGGTTCGCAGATGAAGAGCCCCGAGGCGATGGAGGCCTTTATGGCCTTCACCCAGAAGCGGGCGCCGGACTTTTCCAAGCTGGGCTGACGCGAGCGTCACAAGACTGCGCCTTGATTTGGCGCAGCTTTGGTTCTAGGTGCGCGCGCCTCTTTCTGGAGCGCCCATGTCGCACGCCCTTGCCCAGACGGCCGCTGTCGCCAGCCGTATCGACGCCGAGATCCCGGCCGACGCCGACGGCGTGGAGGCCCTGGTTCTGGCCGCCTTCGGGCCGGGCCGTTTCGCCAAGACGGCGGAGCGACTGCGCGAGGGTTCGCAGCCGGCGGCCGGATTTGTCGCACGGCGGGACGAACGGATCATCGGTTCGGTGCGGCTGTGGCCGGTTCTGATCGGTGAGACGCCGGGTCTGTTCCTGGGGCCCATCGCCGTGGACGCCGCCAGTCGCAGCGACGGCCTGGGCGCGGAACTAGTGCAGGCCTGTTTAGACCAAGCGCGGACCCTGGCGGTCGGCGGGGTGCTTCTGGTCGGCGACCGGGCCTATTTCGAACGGTTCGGTTTCGTCGGCGCGCCCGAAGCCGAGATGCCGGGGCCGGTGGATCGTCGTCGGGTGCTGTGGCTGGCGACGGGCGTCGAGACCGTATCCGGGCCTGTTCGCATCGGCTGATCTTTCGCGCGGCCTTGGCGGGGCCTAAGTCATGATCCGATATGACGCACATGGATGACCAGAAGCCCGGACTGAATGCGATCGCCGAGGCGGCGAAACAGGCGCCCGGGCGGGGCCTGCCGCCGGTGCATCTGTGGAACCCCGAACATTGCGGCGAGATCGACATCGTCATTCAACGCGACGGCGTCTGGATGCACGAGGGATCGCCCATCGGCCGCGAGGCGCTGGTGCGGCTGTTCTCGACTGTGCTGCGCAAGGATCCGGACGGCTATCATCTGGTCACGCCGGTCGAGAAGTTGAAGATCGCGGTCGAGGACCTGCCGTTCCGGGCCGTGGCGGTGCGGCGGGACGGCGACGACCTGGTCTTCACCACCGACGTCGGCGACGAGGTGCGGGCGGGCGAGGCCGACGCGATTGTGGTGGAGACCGACCCGGAGACGGGAGAGCCGGCGCCGCGCGTCCATGTGCGGCGCGACCTGTGGGCGCGGATTGCGCGCTCGGTTTTCTATGAATTGGTCGAGATGGCCGAGGAAGTCGACGGCCAGTTGGTCGTGCGGTCGGGCGGGCGAGCCTTTTCCCTGGGGGCTGTGGCGTGACCCTGGCGACCCTGAGGAGCCGTCTGGTCCAGCGGCTGGACCCGGTCGAGGCCTGGCGTCCTGAAGGACTGGCGGCGCGGTCCGACTTCGACCTGAATCCCAAGGCGGCGCGGCCGACGCGGGAGTTGCGGCCGGCGGCGGTGCTGATCCCGGTGGTGGCGCGGCCCGAGGGGGCGACGGTGTTGCTGACCCGGCGGGCCGACACACTGGTGCGCCATACGGGCCAGATCGCCTTTCCCGGCGGCCGCCTGGACCCCGGCGAGAACGCCGTCCAGGCCGCGTTGCGCGAGGCGGATGAGGAGGTGGCGCTGAACCCGGCGAAGGTCGAGGTGCTGGGCCTGTCGGACGCCTATGAGACGGGCACCGGGTTTCTGGTCACGCCGGTGATCGGCTGGCTGCACGAGGCGCCGGTGACGACCCCGGCGCCGGCCGAAGTGGCCGAGGTGTTCGAGACGCCTTGGGACTTCCTGATGGATGCGGCCAATCACCGGCAGGACTTCTACGACATGGACGAGGGACTGCGGCGCTGGTTCTGGGCCATGCCGTGGGGCGAACGCTATATCTGGGGCGTCACGGCCGGCATCCTGAAGGCGCTGCATGTCCGGCTGTATGGCGACGAGCCGGCGCCCGAACTCGCGGCCGAGGAGGATGCGGCATGACCGTGTCCATGCAGGGCCAGCCGTGGCTTGAGGCCAAGGCCACCCAGGCGGTCATGGCGGCCTTGCAGGCGGCCGGCGGCCCCGACTGCGCCCGGTTCGTGGGCGGCTGCGTGCGGAACAGTCTGCTGGGCCAGCCGGTGGACGACATCGACATCGCCACCCGGCTGAGGCCCGAAGAGACCATGGCGGCCTTGCAGGCCGCGGGGCTGAAGGCCGTGCCCACGGGGTTGGAGCATGGCACGGTCACTGGGGTGTCCGAGCGCAAGCCCTATGAGATCACCACCCTGCGCCGGGACGTGGAGACCGACGGGCGGCGCGCGGTCGTGGCCTTCACCGAGGACTGGGCCGAGGATGCGGCGCGGCGGGACTTCCGCCTAAACGCCCTATACGCCGATGCGGCGGGAACCGTGTTCGACCCGACCGGCGGCGGCCTGGCGGACGCGGCCGAGGGCCGGATCGTCTTTGTCGGCGAGGCCGAGACGCGGATCCGAGAAGACTATCTGCGCATCCTGCGCTTCTTCCGCTTCCAGGCCTGGTACGGGCGGGGCGAGCCCGATGCGACCGGGCTGGCGGCCTGTGCGGCGCTGAAGGCCGGGATGGCGCAACTGTCGGCCGAACGGGTGTCCAAGGAATTGCTGAAACTGTTGGCGGCGCGCGATCCGCGACCCACGGTGCGGGCGATGGCCGCGACGGGCGTTCTGAGCCAGGTCTTGCCCGAGGCGCAGCCGCTGAATCTGTTCGAGGCGTTGTGCGGACTGACGGGCGATTCCGTGCTGCGTCTGTCGGCCCTGTTGCCTGCGGATGCTGAGGCTGCGGTGCGGATTGCGGGACGCTTGCGGCTGTCGAACGGGATGCGGGACCGGCTGGCGGCGGCCGTCGCGGAGGGGCCGGTCGTGGCGCCCGACATGACCGAGGCCGAGGCGCGGGCGGCCATCTATCGGCTGGGACGCGGCGCCTTTGAGGACCGGTTGGCGCGGGCCGAGGCGGCGGGCGGCGACGGCGCGGCCTTGCGACGGCTGGCGGCCGGGTGGACGCCGCCGAAAATGCCGGTCGGGGGGCGGGATCTGGCGCGACTGGGTCTGAAGCCGGGACCTGAAACGGGCCGCGTTTTGAACGCCTTTGAGGCGGGCTGGATCGCCGACGATTTTCCGTCGGACGGTCACGAGGCGCGGCTGAAGGCCGCTATGGCGTCGCCCGCGTGAATTCGGTGACGACCGGATAGTGGTCCGACCCGGTCGGTTCGCCGATGCGGCGGCTGAGCAGGTCCAGGTCCGGCGAACGATAGACCTGATCGATGGTGATGCCGGCGAAGGCGGGCAGGCGGCTCGGCCAGGTGCCGGGGAAGCCGGGCGCGGGCAACAGGTTCATGTCGGACTGGATCTGACGGCCGATCCGGGCGCTGGACACGCTGTTGAAATCGCCGGCGACGATGGTCGGATGAGGCGCCGCCTTTTCCCGTCGTGCGGTCAGGGCCATGACCTGGTTTATCTGGCCCCATTGATACTGATACGGCCAGGGGCGGGTCAGGTGGACGCCGAAGACATTGACGGCCCCAATCGGGGTCTCGACGACGGCGCCTATGGCCGCTAGGTCGTCGCGAAACGACGGCAGCTTGCCCTGGATCGGATAGCGAGAGGCCACGATGGACAGGGCGCGACCGCTGGGGTCTTCGATGCGGCCCATGACCGCCCGATGGGGATAGCCGGCCAGAACCTGGTCGATCTGGTCCGCCGGCGCATCTCCGACCTCGACCAGAACGACGATGTCGGCGTCGGCGTCGACGATGGATCGGCGGATCGCGGCGACGTCGGTGTTGTCCACCCAGAGGTTGGCTGAGTACAGGCGGATTATCGGTTGGCCGGGCTGCGGGCGGCCAAGGGGCGTCATCCACTGGGGCCAGACGGCGGCCAGCAACACAAGGCCGGCCAGCACGCCTACGACAAAGGCCGGCCAAAGGCGCAGAACCAGGCAGGCCAGGGTCAGCGCCGTCGCAGCCAGCAGGACGGGGGCGGTGAACTGGGCCAGGATGTCCACCCATCGATGGCCGATCCCGCTGAGACTGGCCACGCCGAAGCCCGACAGGCCGATCAGAACGAGGCTGGCCGCCGCATTGCTGGCCGGCTTCAGCAGGGACATGGCTTATTGCCTTTCTTGGTGAACGGTGTCGGCTATACCGCGTTAGGGCCACGCTTGGAGAGGCGCGACATGACCAGACGGTCCATCACGGATATCGAGAAGATCTGGTCCAATGTCGAGGGGATCAAGAAGCTGTCGGACAGGGTCATCGGCATAGGACCGTTCGGCATCGGCATGGACGGACTGCTGACCTGGGTGCCGGTGGTGGGTACGGTCTATACGGTCGGAACCGGGGCCTGGCTGGTGATGCAGGCGGTGCGGGCCAAGGCTTCGCCGGCGACCCTGGCGCGGATGGCGGCCTATATGGCGGTAGACACGGCGACGGGCACGGTGCCGATCGCCGGCGACGTGGTCGATACCTTCTTTCCGGGTCAGTTGTTGGCGGCCAGGGCGCTGCAGAAGGATATCGAGACCAGCCACTGGGTCGAGGATTCCGAAGCCAACGCCAGGGCCAGCGGCGACCACGAACGTCATTTGGAGACGGTGCGAAACGACAAGAAGCTGCGCCGCATCGTCTATCTGCACGACTGAATTACGGGCGTCAGCGGCGCCCTGATCACCTAATTCTGACTATTTTCTTCAACTCATACCGTGGGTTGGATGACGAATTCGCCGTTCAGCCCGCCTGATCTGGCGGCGCCTGCAGACTGATCTCCGACAACAACGGAGATCCTGATGAGCGACGATTTCACCGCGCGTCTAGCCCTGCCTTATCTCGCAGCGGGTCAGATGCAGAAGCATGTGACCCTGAATGCCGCCCTGACGCGGCTGGACGCCCTGTTGCAGACGGCGGTGGTCAGCCGGACCCTGACGACCCAGCCGGCCACGCCGTTCGACGGCGATCTCTACATCCTGCCGCAAGGCGCCGCAGGAGCGGCGTGGGGCGGCCGGCCCGCCGGCGCCCTGATGCGGTTCGAGGGCGGCGGCTGGAGCGTCGTGGCCGCGCCGGTGGGGTTGATCGCCCTGGTGCTGGATACGGCCGTCGTAGTGGTGCGGGGCGAAGACGGCTGGAACCCGTTGGGGCAGTGGTTGGGCGAACTGCAGGGGCTGTCGCGGCTGGGTCTCGGCACGACGGCCGACGCCGCCAACCCGCTGGCGGTCAAGACCAACACCGCCCTGTTCACCGCCCGCGGCGCGGCCGAGGGCGGCGACGGCGATCTGCGCCTGACCATGAACAAGGAGGCGGCGGGGGATGTCCTGTCGCTGCTGTTCCAGAGCGGCTACGGCGGCCGGGCGGAGCTAGGCCTGGTCGGTGACGAGAACCTGAGCCTGAAGGTGAGTCCGGACGGGTCGACCTGGCTCCGGGCCTTCGGGGTGGATCGCACGACGGGGCGGATCACGTTCGACCGGGGCGCGACGCGGCGAGAGACGACGGTCTTCACCGGCGACGGCGCCTATGAACCGCCATCCTGGGCGCGGTGGATCGAGGCGGTCTGCGTCGGCGGCGGCGGAGGCGGCGGATCGGGCATGGCGGGGTCGTCGGGAACCGCGCGCTTCGGCGGCGGGGGCGGCGGCGCGGGCGGACTGAGCGAGGCCTGTTGGGCGGCCGCCGACTTGAACGCAACCCTGGTTGTCGAGGTCGGAGCCGGCGGTGGGGCGGGGACGGCCGGTTCAGGCGCGGGCGCCTTGGGCGGCGCGGGCGGGCAGAGCGCGGTGAGCCTGGGCGGAACCCTGCTGCTGCGGGCTGGAGGCGGGGCGGGCGGCCTCGGCGGAACGGCTTCGGCAGGCGCGGGGGGCGCAGGAGGGCAGGGCCTGCGGACGGGAAACGCCGGTGGCGGCGGTTCGATTACGGCGACGGCCTTCGTCGGCGGCGAGACCGCCTGTCCCGACGGCCCTGGCGGGGGAGGAGGCGGCGGCGGGTTGAGCACAGCCAATGCGGCGCGGTCTGGCGGCCCGGGCGGCACAGGCGGCTGGGCCCTTCGACAGGCGCTGGGCGGGGCGGCCGGTGCGGCCGGTCAGGCGTCTGCAGCGCCCAACCTGGCCTGGGTTGGCGGCGGCGGCGGCGGCGGCGGCG